>DASXRR010000382.1:0-27547 GCA_036506475.1 Chloroflexota bacterium | reverse complement strand
TGACCATGATTTCGGTGATGGTCGGATCGCGCAGCAGCGGCTCGAGCGGACCGAGCCCCAGCACCTCGTCGGCGATCTCCGAGGCGAGTCGCAAGCGATCGAGCCGGCCGAGCGTAGAATCAATGAGCCCGATGCGCTCTTCGGCGGCTTGCTCGACTGCGCGGCGCGCGGGCGAGGAATGCCCGGTATCGCCGCCGAGCTGATCCGGGTCGAGATCGTGAATGAGCTCTTCATGGACGCGCGTGCGCAGCTCGACCAGCGCCTCATGGCGTTGCGTCGGTCGCAACGGCCGTGGCGGCGGGGGTGGCGCAGCCCCGGGCGGTGGCGGCGGCGCTTCCGCGATCGGCGGAGCCGTCCGCTGGGTTTCGGGTGGCTCGGCAGCACCGTTGGTGTGTGCTGGAGCGCTGACCGATGGAGCGTGGGGCGGCGCCTCGGGTGTGGTGCGGTTGGAGCGGAGATGCTCGAGCAGCGACATGAGGTCTAAACCGTGGCCAGGGCTGAGCGCCGTCGGCGCCAGGGCAGCCAGCCATCGTTGGTGCTCACCGGCACACCAGCCAGCGCGCGCGCGATGTTGCGCACGTCCTTGGCCAAACGCCGCTTGGGTTGCGAGATAACCGCCGGCTGGCCGAGGGCAGCCGCCTGCATCGCCGCGTAATCATTCGTGATGCGCCACGTCACGGGGTAGGCCAATGCTTCGACGGCCTCGGCCTCGCTGATGCGCGTCTTCGAGGACACACGATTCAGCACCAGCTGCACCTTGTGCGTCGGGAACTCGAGTCCCTGGAGCATGCGAATGCAGGCGTGGGTGCGGCGCAGCGCAGGTACCTCTGGGGTCGTGATGAGCAGGTCGAGCTCGGCCGCATCCAGCGCCGCAGCGGTGATCTCGGTAATGCCGACCGGCGTGTCGACGAGCACAAATTGGTGCAGTGCGGCCATGCTGCGCAGCAGCTTGCCGATGCGCGCGCTGTCGATGTGCGACGCGTCGTCTGGCGCGAGTGGCGATGACAGAACATGAACGCCGTGTTCTGTGCGCACGAGTAGTCGCTGGAGTCGTTCCAGGTCGTTCAGGACGTTGTCGTCGAGCGCATCTAGGATGTCCTGCTCGGGATGGATGTCCAGCATGAGTGCGACGTCGCCGAACGGAATGTCGAGGTCAACGAGAGCGACGCTCGCCGATGTCTCCTGGGCCAGTGCGACCGCGAGATTCGTTGCCAGGGTCGTCTTGCCGACGCCACCTTTGACGCCGAACACGGCAATGATGCTGCCCGTTGGCGCGGTAGGGTCGTGGGTTGTCGAGCTGCCGCGGATCGTATCGGCGCGGCGCGCTTGCTTGAGCGAATCGTGCAGGTCGGATGGCGATGCGTTGCGCAGCAAAACGTCGCGTGCACCCGCGAGCACCGCGCGACGGAACACCTCGCGATCGAACTGGCTGACCAGCCCGACGACCGTCCACGACGGGTTCCCACGCATGAGCGCCTGAATCGTCGACAGCGAGCGCGTGAGTGGTTCTTCGATCGAGACGATGATGATCGACGGTTCGAGGGTGTGCGCCCACGTGGAGGCGACCGGGCCAAAGCCAGCGTCGCCGACGACTTCGATGTCGTTGGCGCTGTTCAGCGATCGCCGCAGCGCCGCGATTGCGTCGGGGTGCTGATCGACGACGAGGATCTTGAGAAGGTCGGCCACGCGGTTGATGCTCCCTCGCCTACCGCGCCGCGGTCACAATCCAGCCGGCGGCCACCCAACCTTCGCGTTGGTCAGGCAGCTTGACCTTGAACCAATCAGCGCTCTGGCCGACGATCTGCAGCTCCGTGCCGTACTTGACCTGATCGAGCACGCTGGCGGCGATCGACGGGCTGCTGCGAACGTTCGCCGCGTCGACGGCCACAATGGCCAGGTTCTCGGGCAGCGAGGTCACCAGCGTCATCCCAACGCCGGTCTGGACGACTTTGCTCGGCTCCTCGACCAGCGCCGCCCAGAAGTTGGTGGTCTTGAAGTCCTGGGTGACCTTGATCGAGCCGCTGATCGTCGTCGTTGCGCCCGGCGCCAGATCACCACCCAGGCCCCAGCGGTAGGGCAGCTCGGTCGCGTCGAGCGTCGCCGTGCCAATGGCGACGCGCCACTTGCCGGGTTCGGCTGCGTACTGCTGTGTGAAGTAGGTCTGGCCCTGGACATACGTGAAGCCAGGCTGCGGACCCATCGTCTGCATCGGCTTGTCCGAGGTGTTGCGGACGGTGACCTTGATATTGATGATGTCGCCGACTTTGGTATTGGTCGGCTCGATCTCGGTAGCGATGATCTGGCCGGCGGCAACCTGGATCGGACTGGCCAAAGTGGACAGATCGGCGGGCAACACGGCGGACTGATTGCGCTCGGTGCCGGGGCGAACGATGTACCGAAGCCGGCCATAGTCCTCCGCTAAAGCCAGACGTTCCGCCGCTTCGGGATCGACCGCGAGGGTGACCGTGCGTGTTGCTGCCGGGGCCGAGGGCACATTCACTGGAGTTGGCTGTGGGATCGGCACACCTGGCTGACCACTGCGGGTCGGCAATGGCAGTGAGCTTTGTTGTTGCACCTGGCTTCCGGTGGGCGCCCCTTGCCGTGGCAAATTATCAACAGAGGTTGTCTGCGCGACGGCCAGCACGAGGACATCTTGAAGCAGGATCATCGACTGATCTTTGCCCAGGGTGCCCTTGTTGAAGACGGCGATCACGTCAACGAAGTCACCCGGTGTGATCAGACCGCCGGCCGATAGGACTTCGGAGAAGTTGACCGACATCGCCCTTTTGCCGGCGGGGACTAGATCCGCAAGTTTTTTGACGATCGGCGCGGCTGGGTCACCAAGGCGGTGCGTGAGAATCTGCTCGCCCACCGCAACTGGCACGCCCAGACTCTTGTTCTGCACTTCCGCTATCGTCATGGCGGCGTTTGGCTGCACGGCGTCGGTGGCGACGTCGCGCAACTCAACGTTATCGATAGAGAGCACCGTCTGCGCGGGCAATGTAGCCTTGGCAACGACGACTTTGCTGCGCGCTACTGATTGCGTGGCCGCCTGCTGTGCGGCCTGGCGTGCGGCCTGCTGGGCGCTCTGCTGGATGTTGCCGACATACAGATACACCCCGGCCGCGGCCGCTGCGCCCAGGAACAGGGCCAGGATGAGTCGGGGGCCCCGGCGGATGGATTTGGAAGCGTTCTGCATTGTCAGCCTCGTTGTCTTTTGGTCAGTCGGGAATCAGCCGCGTCGTTGTTGGGTTCGGACTGCCGTTCACATAATTGACGACTTGATGCGGGGTCACGCTGACGTCCCAAGCGCCGAGTGCCGCGGTGGCGTGCGCCGAGATCGTCCGGTGCGGCGGCAAGTTCAAAATCCGGCCAAACGTGTAGTCGGCCTCGCAGCGCACCGTCACCGTGACCACTGGCGACGCGAACCCCACTCCGGTGAGATCACGTGGCGACGGGAACGTTACGTCGGTCGCGGGAACGAACAATACTGCGTGACGGCACAGCTGCTCCACATCAAATGCGTTGGCTGCAACGTACTGCTGCGCAATGAATCGCGCCTGTGCTTGACTCGGCGAAGCAAGCGGACAGGGGCACATTGCCACCGCGGCCAGCGCGGCGGCATCCGCGGCATTCTGCAGCTCGCGTCGTACGACGAAGAATGATCCCGCATCGATGACGAAGGCGAGCATCCCGACCATGCCGACCATCGCTACTGCTGCCAGGCCCAGGGCTTGTGCCGGTTGACGGCCGCGTAGCAATCTCATGGCGGCGGAGGTCCCTCGAAACGCATCGTCGTGCTGCTCGCAATGGGCACCCAACAATGGGGTACTGACCCACTGCATCCGAAGAACGGACGGACCAGCGGGGTGATCACCTCGAACGTGTCGGCGATGACCCACACGCGGACCGTGTAGCCGGGCGTGAACGTCTGCGGGTATGTGGCGTCCATCGGGGAACAGGACGGGATGTTGTATTGCGGTGGCGGCGGACCGTCCATGCAGAAGGTCCGAGCCACCGTGTTGCACTGCGCGTCGTTGCAGTACTGTGCAACGACCTTCAAGGCGCTTGGAGGAACACCTGGAATTGGTGCAAACGCGCGGGCGGACTCAGCAATTTGCGGGACTGGCACGCCCATCGATGCCCGACGTCCCGCTTCGCGGGCTGCAGAGCTCACGGCTACCCAGCCGTTGAGGAGCATGCCGAAATCGGCGATGGCGAACATGATCAGGGTGAACAGCAAGGCCAGGATGCCGAATTCGACCATTGATTGGCCACGTTGTCTGGTACGAGGCATCTGTAAACTCGTGGCCTAGCCGAGGATTCCTGGCAGAACCAGCGAAAGGTACATACCCGAAGCGATGGCCACGCCGTATGGCGCGGTCGCGCCGCTGCGCGTCGGCGGTCGGTGCAGCACGAATACCTCGTTCAGCATCAGCAGAAGCCGGCCACGCGTCAGCAGAATCACGACCGAGATCAGGCCGCCGACTATGCCACCGTAAACCGCGACCGAGACCAACGCGTGCGGCCCGATCAGCATGCCGAGTGCAGCCAGCAACTTGACATCACCGGCGCCAATCGCGTGCAACGCGTGGAACGGCAACAAGATGGCCAGACCAAGCGCACCACCGGCGAGTGCGAGCAGTAGGCCGTTGGGACCCGCGTACCAGGCGTTCAGAACCAGGCCGGCCGCGCAAACGCTGCCGGTGAGCCAATTCGGAATACGCCGAAACCGTACGTCGAGCACCGCGGCGAGGCTCGCCGCCCCGGCCGCCGCGAACGGGGCAACCGTGTCCATGGTCGCGCCTGGCTGAACCGGGGCGCCTACGTGGCAGTCGTTGTAATACGACCCGCCAGGTTCAAGAACCACTGGTTGATGCTTGACCCAAAGATCCCGACGCCGATCAGGACCACGATCGCGATGGTGGCGATCAACAGGCCGTATTCGACTACGTCCTGACCTTCTTCATCGCGAATGAACTGCCGAACCGAATCCATGCGTCGGACCCCCGAACGAAGTGGTGTGAAGGCCCTGGTGACGGTACGGCCGCCCGCCCTTGTGGGGCCGAACCGGTGTGCGTCGCGCCGCTTGCCTTCCAAAACGAGTGCTGTGCGAGTCTGGTCCTCTTGTAACGGTTTCGTCAAGACCGTGGCACGCTTCTGGCGCGCCGCGGTTGCAACGATAAGCCGTGTGCGTTGACGCAACCGCCCTGTGTAGTGAAGGGGTGGTTGAGAATCGGTTGAGCCGCCAATCGGCATGATTTGTGCGCCCCTCGCGGGCACCGCGCGTGAGGACCCGCATCGTGCGCCATCACCGCCATCCTGGCGCAGCCTCCTCGCTGTGGCGGGGACGCATTCGCCTGCACGCCACCAGCTACGTGCTGCTCGACTTGCACCTGGGCTGGCTGCTGACGCTGGTCGTCATCACCTGGCTGCTGGCGCAGGCGCTGTTGCCGAGGCTGTTCCCAAGCTGGGTCCCGTTCGCCTACTGGATCGTGGCGGGCGCGGTCGCGCTGACTGATTGCCTCGCGGGCCTGCTGCACGAGCTGGGTCATGCGCTCGTCGCGCTCGCCAAAGGCCGCCGTGTGTACTGCATCACGCTGTATGGGCTCGCGGCGTCGGTGCGCCGCTCGAATCGGATGCTCAGGCCACGCGACCAGGTCGCCATTGCCGTTGCGGGGCCGATCAGCCATCTACTCGTCGGGTCGCTGCTCTTGACCACCTGGCAGCTGCTGCCTGTCGACAACGAGCCGTTACGCGTCGCGGCGGCATTTCCAGCGGTCAGCAATCTCGTCGCAGGCGCCTTCAATCTGTTACCTCTGCAGCCGCTCGACGGCGGTCGTGCCGCGCGCGCACTGGTGACCGCGGTCTTCCGCGTCTAGGGCTTTGGGTCGCCGTTGACCGGCGCCATCATCTGGCGCAAGCGATCGGAGTCGTACTGGCCGGGGGTCGTCGAGGGAGCGCCATTGAACTTGAGCCGCGCTTCGTACTCATGTCGCGTCAGACGCTTCAGCTCGCTCATCTGCTCGGCGGCGGCCTTGGCGCCATCCATCGCTTTCTGCGCGTGTTCGCGCAGGTCCTCTGGAATGCGCGGATCGGTCACCAGAAACTCGGCGTACCCGACCGTCAACGACAGCTTGTTGGCAATGCGATCCTGCATCGCGCTCGCGGTCAGCCGTGCACCCTCGAGTCGGGCAGCTTCGGACTCCACGGCGCGGCGGGCGTCTTCAGAGCGCAGGTAGACCGTGACTTGCATCACGATCGCCCAACTGGCGACCAGAATGACCGCCATGGCGAGTCGCGTGCTCAACTGTGTAGGCAGCTCCCGTTGCGTCTCGACCGTGCCGATCAGCGCCACGCACGCTACCAGGGCAAACCAGATCAGCCGCTTGATGCGCCGCAGGACGTACGGGGTTGCGGACAGTCCCGTGCCCGGCGCCGGGCGATGCAGTACCGATGCAGCGCTCAGGATTCGATCCACCCACCCCTTCCGGACGGATAGACGAACTCCCTGAGCGGGGACGCTCAGCTCGTCCCTCCCCATCCCGATTAGACTGTGGCCCGCCAGGCGCGCCGTCAAGTGTGGGCGCCTCCCGATGGAAACACAATGGCAGCAGTTTGCCCGCTGCTAGACGCGACTGTAGTTGCCGGGTGTTGAGAACTCGTTGAGGCCCAGCGCTACAAATGTTGCGCTGGCTCATACGCACCAGGCCCAACGATAGGCGGCTACACTGCCGCCACCCAGCCTCAGGGAGAAGCGCCATGGAACTGTTCTCGGTCGGGGGCGCCATCGTCGCGATCCTCGTGGTGATCACCATTTTTGCGTCGCTGCGCATGTGCAGCGAGTGGGAGCGCAAGGTCGTGCTGCGCCTCGGCCGTTTCACCGGCGTGCGCGGGCCAGGCATCTTTCTGCTGCTGCCCTATATCGAGCAGACGCCAGTGACGATGGATGTACGGACCGTCACCGACACGTTCAGGGCCGAGCAGACGCTGACCAAGGACGGCGCCTCGGTGACCCTGGAAGCAATCATGTATTGGCGGGTCGTGGACCCCGGTCGTGCCGCCATTCGGGTCGCCAACTACCGCACGGCCGTTTCGGGTGCGGCGCAGGGCGCATTACGCGACATCGTGGGCCGCAATGACTTGTCTACGCTACTGTCGCAGCGGCGCGAGCTGGATGAGCAGTTGACCCTCGTGCTTGACGAGCAGACGGAGGACTGGGGCATCAAGGTCCAATCCGTCCAGATCCTGGACATCAAGGTGCCGGATAGCCTGCAGGACGCCATGTCGCGCATGGCCCAGGCCGAACGCGAGCGCCAGGCGCGGGTCATTCTGGGCGAAAGCGAAGTGCAGGTCGCCCACCAGTTCGCGCAGGCGGGTGAGCTGTACCGCATGCATCCCACCGCCCTGCACCTGCGCGGCATGAACATGCTCTACGAGACCATGCGCGCTGGCGTAGCCACAGTCATCGTGGTGCCGTCATCGGCATTGGACACGATGAACCTGGGCGCTATTGGCGGCATTTCAGCGCTTGGCCAGATGGCTGGCGACGGTCAGCAGGCGCCGCCACCACCGAAACCGCCCGAGGCCGTCTAGCCGCTGAGGAGCAGCGCGACGCCGACTACGCTGCACAGCGTGCCGAGGCCGAGTCGGCCGCTGGCGCGCTCGCCCAGAAAGAGGATCGAGAACGGCACGCCGAACAATGGCGACGTGGCCGTGAGCACGGCTGCGCGGCCGGCCCCGGCCAGGGCCACGCTTTCCAGGTAGAAGACAGTCGCCAACACAGTCACGGCGCCGGTGGCGGCGACGGCTACCAGGGCTCGCCCGCGCAGATGGCTTCGCTGGGGCACCACGTTCGCACGGATCGCGGTAAGCCACAGCAGTCCGCTCACCAGCGGCATGCGGATCGCACTTGCTGTCGCCACGTCGACCAGCTCGAGCGCCGGGCGCAGCGCCAGCGTCGAGCACGACCAGCCAACCGCCGCGATCGCGGCCATCCCAACGCCGCGCCAGTAGCCCTCACCGCGTTGGGCTGCGCCAACCGCGCCGGACGGCACCGCCACCAGGTACACCCCAGCGAGCGTCAACGCGCCGCCCACGAGCGCCAAGGCGCCGAGCGGCTCGTGCAGCAAGACCACCGCGCCAGTTGCCGCGAGCACCGGATAGCCCATCGAGATCGGCATGGCGCGTGCGACGCCGATGCGTTTGATCGCCTCGAAATACAGGCTGTCGCCGATGCCCAGCCCGACGACCATGGACATGCCCAGGTAGAGCCAGGCCAGCGGCGGGACCGGCGCGTGGCCCGACAAGAACGGCCACGCTGCCACGAACACGACGCTGGCGATCGAGCAGCGCAGCGCGTTGATCGCGACGGCATGCATACCCGCGCCATGGGCGCGAATGAGCAGCCCGTTGGCCGCCCAGGCGAGAGCGGCGAGCAGGCCCGCCACGGAGCCGGCCAGCTCGGCGCTCACCGATCAAGCCGCTTGCGACCGCGCACGTACGCTCGGTGCGGCGCAAAGCCGAACTTTGCGTAGAAGTCGGCGAGGCGAGTCCAGTCGATGGTGCATACGACGACGCCGCTGGTGCTGAGCTCGGCCAGGCTGGCCTGCATCAGCTCGCGGCCCAGACCCTCACCGCGCAGCCGTTCGCTAACGCCGATCGGACCGAGACCGCCGGATGTCGACCAGTACGTTGATGGGCCGGCGGGCCAGGCATCGGGTCGGAAAATGTGGCAGAAGCCCTCGACTCTGCCGTCGACCTCGGCAACGACGAAGTCGGACGGGCGACCGCCATGGGTGAGGTGCCAGCGGGCGTGGAGCTCCCAGCTGCCCGGGAACTCGCGTGCGAGGAACTCCAGCAGCGCATCGGCGTCGGTGGCCACACGGCAATGCTCGCTCGCCGCCCTGTACCGACCTATGTCGCCGATGAGGTCATAGTGTTGGTCGGCATCGAAGACGTAGCCCCGGCGTTCGAAGAACACCAGCGCATCGGCGGCATCTGCGGGCACACCAGGTACCAGATGCAGCAGTCCGCCGCTGATGTCCATCGCGGTGCAGCCTTCCTGGCGCGCCCGATCCTCCAGGGCCTGGAGCAGCCTGCTGCCAACACCTTGGCCAGGGATCGCGACGGCCAGGCCGCCGAGGAACGCCACGTCCGCGAAGCGTGCGTCGCTCCACGGCGGGCGCCAGCGTTTGAGCCAGCCAACGCCGGCAACGACGTCACCCTCGACCGCCACAACGACATCGTCCTCGCGACGGGTTGGATCGTCGAAGATGGTCATGCGCAAGACGCCTGGGCGGAGTTGCAGGCTGTCGCCAAGGTGGGTGTTCCACAGCCGCTCCATGGCGCCCATGTCGTCGGGCAACCCGGGCCGCAGGATCATTGCAGCGCCCGGCGCAGCAGCCGCGCGTTGAACGGAGACAGGTGTGCCAGCTCGTGTGGTTCGATCCACGCCAACTCGTTGACCTCAGCGCTTGCCCGAAACCCGTCCAGCGATGATCCGTCGATCAATTCGCCAGCGAGCAGTACGACAAACACAAACTTGCTGCGATCGACAGCCAGTAACGGCCCCGCCCGGACTCGAAGCCCAGTCTCTTCGAGCAGCTCACGCTCGAGCGTGTGCTCGACGCTTTCACGCCCTTCGAGCCACCCGCCAGGCAACGCCCACGGTTCTTCGACGCTGTACGTGCGGTGCACGACCAGCACACGCCCGCGCTCGTCGCGGATGAGCGCCGCCACGCCGATGGCAAAGCGGCCGTAACGAAAGCGCAAATAGAGGAACTTGAGCCAGCCCGGCAGCCGCCGCCAGATGCGCAGCAGCCAGGGCAGCACTGACTCAGGATGGCATAGACCTTCGGTTGTGTGCGACGCGCGGCTATACTCGCGCGCCCATGCTGTTGCTCGGCTTGGCCTTCCTCGTGCTGGCCAGCACCTGGACCACGTTCGCTTCAGATTTGCGTATCCCGTCAGGCATCGCCGTCGACGCGAGTGGCAACGTGTACGTCGTCGACACGGGCAACTCGCGCATCAAGAAGTTCTCGGCCGCCGGGCGTTTTCTGGCCGAATTCGGCGAGCTGGGCACGGGTGACTCGGGCTTGCGCAGACCACGTGGCCTGGCCATTGCTTCGGACGGAACGGTCTTCGTCGCGGACACCGCCAATCACCGTATCCAGCGCTTTGCGCGGACGGGCGAGCCACTCGGCCCGTGGGGCACGATCGGCTCCGGCTCGGGCGAGCTCATCCTGCCCTCGAGCGTTGCCCTGAACGGGCACGGTGAGCTGTACGTCACCGATACGGGCAACCATCGTGTCGTGCGCCTGGCGCCCGACGGCAGCCAACAGGCCGAGTGGACTGGCCTACGCTTTCCGCACGGGCTGGCCATCGACACCAGCGGCGCCGTCTACGTCAGCGATGAACGCGGCATCGTCAAGTTCTCAGAAGATGGTGAACGGCTGGCGGCGTGGCCTGGCTTTGGGGATCCGTACGGCCTGGCACTGGCCGACGATGGCACGCTGTACATCACCGAGACGGACAATGGTCGCGTCACCGCGCTCACCGCGGCGGGTGATGTCGCGGCAACGTGGGGCAGTGAAGGCTCGGCGCTTGGCCAGTTCAAGTACCCCGAAGCCGTCGCCGTGACCGCCGACGGCGCCATCCTGGTGGCCGATCGCGGCAACGACCGCGTTCAGGTACTCAGGTAACGAATGTAGCGCTCCGCCGAGCGCTCGACAGCATCGTTGCCCGCGGCCTGGACGTGGCGACCGTCCCAGGCGCCGTAAATGCGCTCGAACTTGAATGGCCGGACGCTGTCGGCGATGCGCTGGACGGACGCCGCTGAGAGTGGGATCAGGTTCGGATAGCTGTACATGAAGCTCAAATAGCGCCGATCCATGACCACCGTCAGCGAATCGCCGCTCAACAGCAGGCCTTTGCCGTCTGCGCCGCCGGCCCAGTGCAGCGCGACCGAGCCCTCGAAGTGCCCGCCCGTGTTGATCAGCGTCACGCCGTCCAGAATCTCGCACGTTTCGCCCGGCCACAGCTTGAGCGCGTCGGTTCGATACTGCACCCACTGGCCGTCGGCGGCGTGGATGTAGATCGGGCAGCCGCCGAAGGCCGCGCTCCACTCGGCCATGCACGCGTAGAAGTGCGGATGCGAGATGGCTATCGCCTGCAGTCCACCCCTGGCCCTGACCGCCGCTATGGACGCATCGTCCAGGTAGCTGACGCAGTCCCACATGACGTTGCCGCCTGGCGTTTGGACGAGCAAGGCGCGCTGGCCGATGGCAATCGGCGGTTGAGTGGCGATCTGGCTCAGGCCGGGCTCGATGTCGTCGGCCGTGTTACGGCGGCCCTCGGTGCGCAGTTCGTCGAGCGTGGTCCACTGCTGACCGTTCCAGCCCACGTACTGGCGCTCGTCTTCGCAGATCGGACACGCGGCCGGCGGGGCATCGCTTGGCGCGTACTGGACGCCGCAGGTGCGACAGATGAAGGCCGGCATCAGGCCGGGCGAGACTCGGGGCCTTCGCGCCAGCCATCCGGCTCGCGCACTTCGTCGCCCGGAATCAGGCCGCTGCCACACCGTCCGCATGTCAGCATCCGACCGTCGTAGCGCACGCTGCCCTCGCGCGCCGGGCGCACGATCTTGCGGTCCTCGATCACGCCAGCGACGTCGCCGCACATCAAGCAGTGCAGCTCGAGACGCACCGGCGGTCGGCGACGAAAAGGCGCGGGGTCAGGTGCGGCGCCACGCACGCCCCGCCAGGTTACCGTCGAGTCCCGCCGTTCACAAGAGCCGCCTTTCACGGTAAGGCAACGCCGCTACCGGTGGGACATGCCAGTCATCCGGCCGCTGGCAGATCCGTCACTCCGCCAGTTAGCACTTCCGGCCCGGTGGCGCGCGAAGTGCGAGGACCTGCCGCATGGCCCGCCATCTGGCGCCTCGTGCCGCGGCCCGCCATGCCCCGCTCAGCCGCCGGAAGCGCGCGTAGCGCGAGGCACTGCCGGGGGCGGACGATGTTGACATTGGCGTAATCGGCAATTGCCATGGTGTTAACAAGGACTTGGCACACTTCCTGTTGGAAGGTTTTCCTGATGAAGTTCTTATTGCGAGGCGTCCTCGGCCTCGTGCTCCTCGTGAGCGTGGGTGTGGCGGTCGTCGACCGCTTTGGTGACAACACGCCAGCCAGCGCCGATCCCGCGCTCGTGCGCCATGTGGCAGCGCAGGACCAGGACGTCAACTCGGCCATTCAGCAAGTGATTCAGCGCAGCAACGACGAGCAAGTGCAGGCCATCGCCGCCGGCGACGCCTCGCTCATGTCCGACACGGTCACCAGCGACCATTTCCAGGAGCTCCAGCAGATCAACCAGGACCTGCTCAACCATGACGTCAAAAGCATCGGCCTGCTGCGGCTCGAGTGGGGCGACATCACCGTCAGCGGCGCACGTGCAACGGCAACGACGTTCGAGACCTGGCGCACCACCTACGGCGATGGTCGGACCGAGCAGTCACGCGACCAGAACGACTATGTCCTGGTCCTCGATCAGGGCCAGTGGAAAATCCAGGCCAACGATCACCCGACGACGGCCTCGCAGCCGCCGCCGGAGCGCCCGGCGCCAACCGTGCCCGGTATCCCAGACAACGAAAACACCTCGCACAACTGGTCCGGCTACGCCGCCACAGGCGGTCGCTATACGGCCGTGTCGGGCACCTGGACGGTGCCCGAGTTCAAACCCGACGGCACGTTCGGCATCGACGCAGCCTGGGTCGGCATTGGCGGCGTGCGCAGTCGCGATCTGATCCAGGCGGGGACCGAGCAGACTGTCTCGGGCTCGGGCAGCACGCAGTACGAGGCCTGGGTCGAGATGCTGCCGCGCTCGTCGCGCCGGGTTGCGCTGACCGTCCATCCGGGCGACTCGGTCACGGTCTCGATCTCCGAGCAAAGCCTCAATAACTGGCAGATTGCGTTCCAGAACAACAGCACCGGTCAGACCTACCAGGAGACTGTTGCCTATAGCTCGTCGCACTCGTCGGCGGAGTGGGTCCAGGAGGCGCCGAGCGCGGGTCGTGGTGGCGTACTGCCCCTGTCGAACTTCGGCACCATCCAGTTCTCGGACGGCTCTGCCGTCAAGGACGGACAGACGGTGACGATTGCCGGCGCAGGTGCGCGGCCGATCACCATGCTCAGCGCGGCAAATCAGGCACTGGCCGTTCCGTCGGCGTTGAGCGACGATGGTGCGAGCTTCAGCGTAGCGTGCACCGAAGCTGCCGCGACCACGACCGCGGGCCCGAGCCGCGCCCGCGGCCGTCGCGGCGGCTAACCCGCTGAACGGTTTACCGTTAGCGTGTGCGCCCGAGCTGGCCGCTGCTCGTCGGAGTCCTGATCAGCACTGGCGGGTGCCTGGGCGTCCCGCAGTCTGTCCCACCGCCGCCCACCGTGACATCCGCGTCCGTTGTCGTGTCGCCGATGGCCGCCTCGCCGGTCGCCAGTCCGGCCGTCGTGGCAGCGCAGCCTGGCCCGAGCGCACCACCCACGGCTCTACCAGCGCCGACCGTTGCCGGCCCGGTCGCGGCGGCTAAGCCGACCGCCGTCAGCGCAGTCGCATTGCCCACCGTGGAGCGCTCGCGCGCCAGCGGCTCAGCGGGCTTCCTGACACCGGTCGAGCTGGAGCTCGAGTTTGCCGAGCCAATCAGCAGCGCGGAGGAGCTCAACAAGGTGGCCGAGGGCCTGTTGCAGTTGAGCGGTATCGCCAGCGTGCACGCCGATGGCACGCGAGTGAGCGTGCGCTACGACACCACCGCGGTGCTGCCAGCGCGCATCCGCGATCGCTTGCGCGAGCTGGGCCACCCGGCCAAAGCTGGCACCGAGGTGCAAAATCCTGGCGATGCTGCCGACTAGCCTCGTGCTACCGTGCTTTGACGGTGAGTAGCGAGGACGCTCGGCGACTCGAGGTCGCCATCCGCGCCGCGCGCGAAGGCGGTCGCCTGGCCCGTGAGCACCTGGGCGACCCGTTGTATATCAAGATCAAAGGCCGCCGCGACGTCATGGTCGGGGCCTCTTTGAAGGTTCAGGACGCGATTCGCGACATCTTGCTGTCGGAGTTTCCGAGTGATGCCGTGTTGGGCGAGGAAGGCGACGAGGACGAGGTGCTGCCGGTCGACGCCGAGCACCTGTGGGTCGTCGATCCCATTGACGGCACGGTGAATTTCCTGCAGCAGCTGCCCTTCTTCTCGATCAGCCTCGCGTATCGCGATGCCCTTGGGTTCCGAGTTGGCGTGGTTTATGACCCGATGCGCGACGAGCTCTTCTCGGCCACCATTGGTGGCGGCGCCTTCCTGAATGGCGAGCCGATTGTTATTCACCGCCCGGGTGAGGGCGAGGACGTCTACGAGCAGATGCTCATCGGGACCGATCTGCCCGGCGACGGCGCTTTACGACTCGACGCGATGCGCGCCGCGACTCATCTCAGCAATCGCATGCTCGGCATCGTCATCCTTGGCTCGCCTGCGCTCGGCCTGTGCTATATCGCCAGTGGCCGCACCCATGGCTATGTGCATTTGAAGCTGCAACTGTGGGACGTGGCCGCGGGGGCGCTCATTCTGCAGGAGGCCGGCGGGATCTTCACGAACCTGACCGGCGGCTCGTGGCTCTACTCCGACGGCGGCTACCTGGCCACCAACGGGGCCATCCACGGGGTTCTGCTGCGCCTGCTCAAAACCGCCCTGCCCGAAGCGCCCAAAGTCCCGCCATCGCCATAAATCGCCTCTCCCTGTGGGGGGAGAGGCCGCGCGGAGCGCGGGTGAGGGGCTACCCCTCACCCCAGCCCTCTCCCCCGTAGGGAGAGGGAGTGCTCCTAACTGGCGAAGAAACTCAGCCCAAGGCCTCCAGGAGCGTCCTTTCGACGAGGTTCTGGGCGATGTCGACCTTGTAGGCGTTGAGGCTCATCGGACGCGCTACCGTCCGAATCTGCGCCGCGGCAGCCTTGGCGGCGGTCTTGATGTCCTGACCCTTCAAGGCATCTTCGACCACCTTGGCCCGATACGGGACGGGCGACACGCCACCGAGCACTACCCGACCATCGGTCCATTTGCCAGCAGCGTCGGCAGTAAAGACGACGGCTACAGAAACGACGGCAAAGTCGTACACCTGGCGATCCTTGAGCTTCGTCCAGGCCATCTTCGTGCCCGCGGCCGGGGTCGGGATGGTGACCTCGGTCATCAGCTCGTTCGGCTTGAGCACGTTTTCGCGGAGCACATCTTCGCGTGGCCCCACGAAGTACGAATCGAATGGCACCATTCGCTCACCACTCGGACTCGCCACCTTGGCCTGAGCATTCAAGGCCAACAAAGCAGTAGCGGTGTCAGAGGGATGAACGATATAGCACAGCTCGCCACCGATGATGGCGTGGTAGGTGTTCTCACCAGTGACGGCGAAGCAGAAGTCACCGCCCTTCTTGTAGCAAGCGAAATTCTCGCCGCGGAAGAACCAGCAGCGCGGCCGCTGATTGATGTTGCCGCCCAGCGTGCCGAAGTTGCGGATCAACGGCGAGGCCACCGACGACGCCGCCAAAGCAAGAATCGGCACCGTCTTCCGAACGTCAGCGGACTCCACCACCTCGCTCAAGGTGGTTGCCGCCCCAATGGTGATGCCCTGAGCCGAGGGTTTGATGCCCTTCAGATCAGGAATCGCAGTGATATCGACGAGTGCCGAAGGAATGGGCAGGCCCTTGCCTTGGACCCAATCCTTCATGATGCCGCCGACCAGATCGCTGCCGCCGGCCAGCACTTTGCCGCCCGGACCAAGCTGGTTCAGCAAGCCCACGGCCTGGGAAACGGTGGTCGGTTCGTGTAGATCAAATCCCTTCATCCGTTCCCCCTTACGACGCGTTCTTCAAGGCGGCGAGAATCCGCGCGCGGGTGAGCGGGATGTCTTCCACCCACACCCCGACCGCGTTGTAGACCGCATTGATCATGGCCGCCGCGGGCGACGAGATCGGCGGCTCGCCGATACCGTGCGCGCCGAAGACGCCATAGTTCTTTGGCTTTTCAACCCACACCACGTCGACCGGTGGCGCGTCCTTGATCGACAACACTTTGTAGTCGAGCAAGTTCGGGTTGAGCGGTACGCCCGTCGCCTTGTCGCGCATCAGCGTCTCCGTCAGCGCCTGGCCGATGCCCATGATGGCGCCGCCTTCGATCTGCTGCTTGAGGGCGAGTGGGTTGAGCGCCCGTCCGACGTCATGCGCGGTCGTGTACTTGACCACGTGAACGGACCCGGTCGCGGTGTCGACTTCGACTTCGGCGATACCCGCGGCCCAGGCCATGCGCAGCCACGTCGTCTCGTGAATGTGGGCGCCCTTACCAATGATCGGGTTGCCCGCGAACGAGATGACGTCTCGAATCTGGACCTTTTTGTTCGGGTCGGCCTTGAAGAAAATGACCCCGCGCGAAAGGTCAAGATCGTCCGGAGTGACCGTGACGGTCTCGGGCGGATTCTTCTTCTTGCCGTCGTCGACGAGCTTGCGTACGGCCCAGTCCAGCAGTTGCGTGCGCGCGTCCTGGGCGGCTTCGTAGACGCCCCAGCCACCGCTCAGCGTCTGGCGGCTGCCCGCCGTAACGCCTGTGTCCGAGGTGAAGTCGCTATCGACTTCGTGCGCGATGCGCACCCGCGTCAGCGGGAGACCGATCGCCTCACCAGCGATCATGGCCATCACCGTCCGCTCGCCTGGCCCGACTTCCGCCGCGCCCGACACGACGGTCATCGTGCCGTCCGAGTTGACGACGACCATGCCCGTCGACGGCGAGCCACCGCCACCGTGTAGGCACGAATGGACCGCCAGTCCGATGCCGTGGAACACACCTGGCCGTACCTGTTGCGCCTTGGGTGCGTGCCACTTGCTACGGAAGCCGGATCGATCAGCCGCTATGTCGATGAGGTCTTTCAACCCCGAGTTGTTGTACGGCTGCTTGGTGTCCTGATTGGCTTCCAGGTTCAGGTTATTGAGCCGGAAGTCGAGCGGATTCATGCCGATTGCATACGCCGCTCGATCCATCAGTGGTTCGCGTGCGAGCGTATTATTCGGATGTTCCGTACACCGGAAGGAGCTGTATTTGAAGCTGTTGGTCATCACGGTGATCGACTGCTGCCACATGTTCTCGATCTTGTACATAGACTCGAGACCCGTGGAGAAACCGACACCGCCACCACCGCGCTGAGCGCCCGCGTCGCCAAAGTTCTTGCTCGAGAAGGCGACGATGGTCCCATCGCGTTTGACGCCGATCTTACTTTCGTTGCGCGTGGGCGTGCGATGGGTGCGCGTGATGAAGTCCTCGGCACGCGTGTTCATGGTCCGCACCGGTCGACCGGTGATCTTGGCCATGAGCGCGGCGTGGTATTCGACCAGGTTCGGATCGCGGTGGCTGCCGTAGCTCGCCCCGACGAAGCCGGGCGTGATCACCCGGACCTGGGCCTGGTTCAGCTTGAGCGCTTGCGCAAAGCTGTTGCGCGCGCCATGCGCGTGGCGGAACGGACCGACCACCGTGAGGCTGTCGCGCCCGTCGGACGCGTAACTCCACCTGGCGATCACGTTGGTGGGCTCGAGCGCCGCGTGGTGCTCCGCCGAGCGCGTGGTCACGTTTTCGATGACCACGTCCGAATTCTTGAAGCCCTCGTCGGGATTGCCGCGCACTTTGGGCGGGGTCAGATCGAGGATGGTCCCGTCGAGCTTGTTGTTCCACTGCTTTGGCGTCTGCGGCTTCACGCCGTCCATCAGGTCCAATACGGCAGGCAGGACCTCGTAGTCGACGTCGATCAAGCGCACAGCCTCGTCGGCGATGTGCTCGGTGTCGGCAACGATCACGGCAATTGGCGCACCGACCTCGAAGACCTCTTCCGAGAAGAGGAACCGATCCGGTGGGCCGCTGCCGATCTTGACGTCCTTGTACATGTCCGGCAGGTTGCCGCGATGCAGCGCTGCCACGAAGCCCGGCAGCTTTTCCGCCTTGCTCGTGTCGACCTTGCGCACTTTGGCGTGCGGGTGCGGGCTCAAGAGCGACTTCATGAACACCATGCCCGGTTGGGACATGTGCTCGGAATACTGGCCCGTGCCGGTCACATGGCCGAAGCCATGTAAGCGCGGAGCCGGCTTGCCAATGATCTGGAATGGCCCATCCGGAATGGGTCGCGGCGGCGCCGTCTGTTGCGCGGCAACCGCGAACCGTTCGGGGAACGCGGCGAGAACCGGCGCCAGCAGGTCCGAGTTCTCGGCCATCAGCACGTGCCACTCGGGCGACGCGATGACTTCCTGCCAATTGGCGTTACTCAGGCCGGCCGCGTAATTCAGATCGAAGGCGGCGCGAAAGGCGTCAACGCCTCGAACTACCATGTGTACATCCTCCCCAGCTACTCGGCCAGCGACGGGTCTTCAAGCTCGCCGCCCTCGCCACCAGCGCCGACGCCACTGAGGGTGATCGTCTTTTCACCACGCATCTCGGCCGCCGCGGCGTTCACGGACTCGAAGATCTGTGGATACTCGGAGCAGCGGCAGATGTTGCCCGACAGCGCCTCGGCGATCTCGTCATGGCTCGGGCTCTTGTTGGCCTGCAGCAGCGCGTACGTGGACATGATGAAACCACGCGTGCAAATGCCACACTGGTACCCGCCCATTTGCCAATAGGCCTTCTGGACCGGGTGGAGTCCGGCGATGCCTGGCCCGCTGCGGATGCCGTCCACCGTGACGATCTTCTGGCCGCGGCCCAGCCGTGCCGCCAGGATCGTGCAGCCATTCATCGCCCGCCCGTCGACCAGGACGGTGCACGCGCCGCACTGCGCACGGTCGCAGCCCAGGTTCGAGCTCGACATGCCGAGCTTGTAAACCATGGTTTCCCACAGGCTCTCGCGCACGTCGATGGTGACGGTATGCGTTGTGCCGTCGATGTTCAGATCAACTTTGCGCTGGCTGAGCGCCTGCGCGGGCGTTTGCGCCTGCCCTTGCGCTTGCGGTTGAGCGGTCGCCTGTGCCGCTGGTTGGCCAACGGCTGGCGCGGCGGGTGCGATGACCGCCGGTCCGCCGGGCTGGGTGACGATGGCCCCGGGTTGGGTGGTTACGCTCGGCCTGGTCGCGATGGCGATGCCACCGGCGACGACCGCGCCCACCGCAACACCAGCGCCCGCGCCGGCGATGAACTCGCGGCGCGTCACCACTGGCCGTAACTGTTCGGAATCCCCCTGAGTCTCCTCAGCCGGGCCCGGATCGACGTTGTCCGACATACACCCCGCTCCTTGCGTGCCTGGTCTTTACCACGCCACACACGGCGTAGCTGTGCTGAGCCTCACGTCTTGCGATCGGCGATCTGCGCGGCGTCGAACCCCCCCTTTGCGTTCGCCTGCGCCAGTCGACCCGGCCCCCAAAGACTATGCGCAGTTGTCGGACCAATTCTGTTGGCCCATCACCAGCCGTGTCAACGATTACCGAGCGCGGCTGCCTCGACCCACCCCATATCACCAAAGCCGCCGACAAAGCGCGCCGTTTCAGTGCGTAACACGTACAGCCCGAAATCGGCCATGGCGAAGTAGTCCATCGCCTGCGGATGCCTGCTCACATAGCGCGTCCGCAGCTCGACCGCATCGGCCAGTTCGACGCGGCCCAGCAGGGTAACTCGCGCCACCGCCTGCGGATCCTCGCCCGCCTCCTGCACAAACAGACTCGCCCGCGGATCGGCCAACAGGTTGCGCGTGTGTTCGGCCAGCTGGCTGAGTAGCAAGATGGGTTGACCATCTTCGGTCAGCGCGTAGGGCGTGACAGATGCGAATGGCCAGCCATCGTGGCGCGCCGACAGCGTGGCCAATACGCCGTGCTGCTGACTTTCCAGCAGCGCGCGCACGGCGGCCGCGCGGTCGGCCACAGGCTATGAGGGGTCGAGCTTGAGCGCCGCCGAGTTGATGCAGTAGCGCAGCCCGGTCGGATTCGGGCCATCGTCGAACACGTGGCCGAGGTGCCCGCCGCAGTCGCTGCAATTGACCTCGCTACGCAGCATGCCGTAGCTGCGATCCGTTTCCGTCTCGACTGCCTCGGTATCGGCCGGCGCCCAGAAGCTCGGCCAGCCCGAGCCCGAATCGTACTTCTCGTCGGAACGGAACACCGCCTTGCCGCAGCCAGCACAGCGATATGTCCCGGGCTCCTTGGTATGGGCGTACTCGCCCGTGAAGGCGCGCTCGGTGCCCTTCTCGCGCAGGACGTGGTATTGCTGGGGCGAGAGCTCCTGGCGCCACGTGGTGTCGCTCTTTTGAACCTTGTTGGCCATAGTTGCCTGAAGTTTACGGCCGGACGGGATATGTCATCGGGGAAATCTGGTCCATGGTCGCGCTGTTCCAGCGCCAGTCTGGGGCGGCCGCCCACGCCCGCTCGCCCGACGCCTGAATCTCGCCGAGCAGCTTGGCCTCATCCACCGCGAGCGATGTGCCGCCTTCGATCAAGGTCTGCCCATCCACGATGACCGTGTCGATGTCGCGGCCCGAGCCGTATTCGACCAGCGATGCGATCGGGTCGTGCACCGCCCCGAAATACAGCGACCGCAGGTTGACCAGGACCAGGTCGGCCCGGGCACCGGGCGCCAACCGACCCAGATCGTCGCGCCCGAGCGCCCGCGCACCGCCGAGCGTCGCCGCGTCGAACACATCGCGCGCACGGCCGGCGCGGAAACTGCCCTCGGCAAAGCGGCACATCAGGCCTGCCAGACGCATCTCAGCAATGAGGTCTTGGGGAAACGTGTCGGTGCCCAGCGCGACGTTGATGCCCAGCCGACGGTAGCGCTCGAGGGACTCCAGCATGACGCCCATCTTGGCGTACTTGTATGGCGCGTGCGCCACCGAGGCGCCTGAGTCGGCCAGCATGTGCAGGTCGTCAACATGCGGGTAATGCGCCCACGAGTGCTGCGCGTGGAACACGCAGTGCCCGAGCAGCACGTCCGGACCCAGGAACCCGATCTCACCCAGCAGTTGTAATGGGGTCCGGCCATGCTCGCGCATCATCTTCTGGAACTCGAGCATGTTCATCGCCGCGTGGAGCGAGATGCGCAGCCCGTGCTCGGTCGCGGCCTGTCTGGTCTCCTTCAGCAGCTGCACCGAGCATGTGTCGAGCTGCGCGGGGTACAGCATCGCCCGAATCCGCCCACCATAGGCACCATCATGCTGCTGGGCAAACTCCAGTGCCCGCTTCAGACCGGCTGAGCCAGACCCCGCGTCGTCGTCAAACTGCAGCCGGCCCGCCTCGTCGTAGACATAGGAGTACGACTTGAAGGGCGGGCCGACATAGACCCGCGCGCCGAGCTCGCCCGCCAGTTTGACGAGGTCGGGCGCCATGCGCGTGCCGATGTCCATGATGGTCGTGGCTCCGCCACGAATGGCCGACCACAGCCCGAACAGCGACTCGACTTCGACGCGATTGCCCGCGCGTGCATCGGCCGCGTCGCGCCGCGGCACCGCGTACGAGTAAAAGTTCGCGCCGAAGTAATCGGCCCGAGTCTGGTCCAGGAAAAACGCATGTGGCGCGTTGCTGCCCAGGTGCAAGTGGCAGTTGATCAGCCCGGGCATGGCCAGCATGCCGCGCGCGTCAATGGTCCGATCGACCTGGCCGTCGAAGCCGTGGCCGACGTGCACGATCTGGCCGTCTTCGTAGACGACGCTCGCGTCACGCAGTAGCTCGTGCCCGGTGCCGTCGAAGCCGACCACCCAGCCGGCATCGATCCGCGTCCGCATCAGGGCCGCACGGTTACGTGGATGGCACCGGGCTGGCCTACTCCGCCGGTCGACTTGATGGCCAGGTCGACCCCGTCGAGGCCAAAACTATGGGTACACATCAAGTCGAGCGGGTACTTGCCACCGGCGATGCGCTCGATCGCCAGCTCGACTGACGCATAGCTGTGACCGCGCGCGGCTTTCACCGTGATGTATTTGCGCGCCATCTTCTCGAGCGGAAAATCGGGCACAGTGCCACCGATGCTCTGGACCACGATGCGGCCTTCCTTGCGCTTGACCAGGTCGATCATGAGCGGCACCATCTCAGCCGAGGGGGCCGACGTGGTGTCGACCGCCGCGTCAACACCTCGTCCACTCGTGATCTCCTTGACGCGCTCCCTGACATCCTCCTTGTCAGCCACGATGGTTACGTCCGCGCCAAGCTGGTTGCCGACGTCTAACCTTCGGCCGTCGCGCTCCAACCCAACCAGAATGACCAGGTCGGCACCCGCTACCCTGGCTGCCAGAGCACAACCGAGTCCCTGCTGGCCGGGCCCAAGGATGACGATGCTCTTGCCTGGACCCGCCTGGGCTTCGACGACGCCCCACTGCACACCATTGCCCAACGGCAGCGCCATCGCCGCCTGATCGGGCGGCACATGCTCGGGCATCTTGTGCAGGACTGTTGCCGGCGGCATATACAGGTACTGGCTGTAACCGCCCCACAGTGCTGGCGGGGTATCGATTGGCGTATTGCCGTAGCGCAGCGCCAGCGGATTGTTGTGCACGTCGGTCGCCGCGCAGTGGCGGAACTCACCGCGCAAGCACAGCTCGCAGTGGCCGCACGGCAGATATTCCTCGATCGCGACGCGGTCACCTTCTTTGACGCCCCAGCGCCGCGCAAACGCCTCGCCCGCGCGGGCAATGAAGCCAACATTCTCATGGCCCAGGATCCGCGGACCGCGGCCCATGCGCTTGTAGCCGCCGACATCGCTGCCGCATACACCCGCCGCTTCGACCTTCAAGAGCGCAGCATCTGAAGCGACTTCTGGTAACGGGAATTCCCTCAGTTCCGTCTGCTCAGGAGCAACCTGCACCGCCGCCAGCACCGTTTCCGCCACCTCTTTACTCCTTTCCTGCCTGTCATCCTGAGCTTGCGAAGTGCCATCCCGTGCCCGGGGAGTTTCGTGCCAAACCGTGGAAGGGAGATCCGCTTGCTGGGACGTTTCGGCAAGCGGATTCCTTCGCTCCGCTCAGGACAGGCTCTTCGCAAGCTCAGGATGACAAGCGACCGCGTTTCGACTCGAACACTTACCGCGGCGCGACGCGCACCTCGACCAGCGCCGGCCGGCCCTCGTCAAGCGCACCCACCGCGCCGCGCATCGCGCTCGAGACGAGGTCTGGTTCGACCACTGGACCAAAGCCCTCGACGCCCAGCGACCGCGCCAGCGCCGCGAAGTCGACCGGCGGCTCGGCCATCCGCTGGCCAACCCAGCGGTTCTCGTGCGGCCGGCCACGCGTGCGCGCCACGCGCTCCTGGTGCTCCTCGTCGTTGAAGTACGACTGATTGTTGACCACGACCAACAGCGCAGGGATGCGATGGTGCGCCGCCGTCCAGAGCGCCGTCGGCGTCATGAGCATCCCACCATCGCCAACCACGCCTACAACCGCTCGTCCGGAGTCCTGCGCGGCAAGCGCGGCGCCTACGGTCAGCGGCGGACCAGCGCCAACGCCCGCGCCGCCATCGCCACCCAGATACGAACCAGGCTGGTCAAAATCCCACACGCCATTCGGCCATGAGGTCGGCATATACGCCAGCACCGCATCGGCGTAGCGGTCCTCCAGCGCCGAGCGTAGTTCAGCCACGACTCGAGTAATGCTCACTGGCTGCTTGTCCCAGACCTCGGCGCGGGTAGTTGCCCAGGCCGCCTCGAGCCGCGCCCGCCGCGCGCGATGCGCTTCCGTCCGCTGTTCGACACGCCGTTGGGCCGCGGGGTTGTCGCGCAGCAGCCGGTGCACCTCCGGCACCAGCGCAGCAACCGTTTCATGCGGCGTGGCCAGGATCGGCAGTCCCGCGGGGGCGAGCTCCTGGTAGTCCGCCACCCACGAGCTGACCAGGAGTGGCTCGAGCGAAACGTTGATCAGCTTCGGCCACACGAAGCTTGCCCGCCCGCTGCGACCCGCTCCGCCAGCTGGCGCAAGGGCTCCGCGGAGTGTGCCCGCTGGATCGTTGCGCTCCAGCGCCAGCACCACGTCCGCCTGCTCGAGCACCTCATTCGACTCGCGCCCAAAACCCGATTGCGAGAGCGGGTGGCGAGTCGGAAATGACGCGTTGCCGCGACGCTCGAAGAGCACTGCCGCTCCTAGTAGCTCCGCCAGCGCGACGAGATCGTCCCACGCTTGCTGCGTCTGCGCGATGCGGCCAGGCAGGACTACCGGGAACTCGGCCTCGACCAGCCAGCGCGCTGCTTGCTCTATCTGCTCCGTCGCGGGCGCGGGTGGTCTCGGCACCGGAAAGTCTTGTGGCCGCGGCAGATCCGGCGCCGCATGGGCGTCGATCCGTTGCTCCTGCAATCCTGCGTCGAGGTCGACGTAGACCGGACCGGTCGGCTCGATGTGCGCCGTCTGCCACGCGCGCAACAGCGCCTCGGGCGTGGCCGCGATGCTCGTCGGCTGGTGCTCCCACTTGACGAATTCGCGCACCAGCTCGCCCTGGTTGTGGGTCGTGTGGACCCAGTCGATCCAGGGTCGGCGCAGCGTTGCGTCCATCGGTCCGTTGCCGCCCACGATGAGCATCGGTTGGCGATCCTCGAACGCATTGAAGATGGCCATCGTGGCGTGCATCAGGCCGACGTTGCTGTGGATCGCCGCGGCCATGGCCCGGCCGCGCAGCTTGGCGTAGCCATGCGCCACGCCGACGGCGACTTCCTCGTGGTTGCACAGGATCAGGCCAGGCGCCTGGTTGGCGTTGTAGTTGACGATGCTGTCGTGCAGGCCGCGGTAGCTCGCGCCTGGGTTGAGCGCGATGTACTCGATACCCAGCCTGCGCAGCATCTCGGCGACGACGTCGCTGCCCCACTCCGGTTGCGTCGGCCGCGCGGTTGGCACGGTCAGCTGGTCCAGCTGCACGCGGCGTTGGTCAACCGTCATCGTCGTGCAGTCTATGACCTCCGCTCACCCCGAGCTTGTCGCAGGGTCGACGGTAGACTGTGGACCGCCGTGCCAGCCATCGGCTTCCAGGTGCCCGCCATGGCACCCGACTCAACTGCATTGTCATGCGTGCAGTTTGCCCAGCACGCCGAGGCGCTCGGCGCGCACTCGGTCTGGGTCCCTGACCGACTGCTGTACCGATCGCCGGAGGCGCTGGTGACGCTCGCGGCCATTGCCGCCGAGACCTCGCGTGTTCGCCTGGGCATCAACGTGCGGCTGGGCGTGTCACGTCCGCCGGTGCTGCTCGCCAAGACGCTGGCCACCCTGGATGTGCTGTCTGGCGGACGCTTGATCGTCGGCCTCGGGGTTGGCAGTCGCTCTGACGACTTCGCCGCGTCGCACGTGCCCCTTCGCCAACGAGGGCGGCCGGTTGTCATCCTGAGCCCTTCGGCTTCGCTCAGGACAAGCTCCGCGAAGGATCCGCGGGCTGGGGCGGTTTCGGCTAAGCGGATTCCTTCGCTGCGCTCGAGGACAGGCTCTTCGCAAGCTCAGGATGACAATCGAACGGCGCTAGGCGAGCAGCCCCTCCAAGAGCCGCATCCACCGCTCTGGTTCGGCGGCGGCGCCGATGCCGTCCTGCAACGCACCGCCCGGCCTGGCGACGGCTGGATCGCCAGCACCAGCACCGGCCTCTCCGGCTTCACCCCGCGCTGGACAGCTATCCAGCACTACGCCATGGAGCTCGGCCGAGACCCGGCGACGATCACCCCCGCCGCGCTGATGCACTTCAGCATCGACACCGACGCAGATCGTGCACTCCTGATCCTCAGTCCCATCACCGCCGAACCCTCACGTCTCGACCTTTTCGCCAAAACGGTCATCCCCCGTCTTCCCCTGACCCCTCTTTAGCGGCCGTTGCCGTGGGCGTTGTCGCGCTCGGCGTAGGTGTTGAACTCGTCCCACAGCTCTTCGGCCAGGCGCAGGTCGCTCTTGACCTGGCCGCGTTTGCGTAGGGAGACGACTGTCGTCAACGCATTGACGAGGCTGGCGCCGGCGGCGTAGGACGGCATCAGGCGCAATGTGCCGAGGCGCGCGACCAGCGAGATGTCGGCGTAGCGCGCAATTGGGCTCGACAAGTGATCGGAGATGCCGATGGTGCGGGCGCCCGCACGGGAGGCGTGGCGCAGCACGCCAACCGTCACCCGGTCCACGCGCCGAAACGAAATGGCAACGAGGGCATCCTCACCCGTCAAGGAGACCAGCTGGTCGGGCAGGTCCCCAGAGGCCTGGCTCAACATCCGCGTATCCGGCAACAAGAGCCGCAAGCCAATACCGAGCATCACGGCCAGGCCGTGTGACCCGCGGGCACCAAAGACATACGCCCGCCGCGCGGCCAACAAGGCATCCACCGCGGCGGCCAACGTTTCCGGGGCCAATTCCTGGGCCGTGGCGCGCACCGACTCGGCGTCCTCGTGCATCACCCGCAACCCAGCCAGCTCCGGCGCTTCGCCCAACTCTGTCGCGGAGGCGTCAATGCGCTCGGGCACCGCCGTAGCGCCGAAGAAGCGCTCGCGCAGGATCGACTGCAAATCCGGATACCCGGCGAACCCAAGTGCCTGCGCTGCGCGCGTCACGGTTGACTCCGAGACGCCAACTTCGCGCGCCAGCTCCGGCGCCGACACCACCACCGCGTAGCGCGTATCGGTGAGTAAGCGATCGATGACCCGCCGCTTCCCAAGACTCAAGCGGTCGTAATTCGCCGCCAGCGCACTTTCCAGGTCGAGCGAGCCCGGATCATCCTTGGGATCAGCAGCCACGTGTGACCGCCTTACTGTACGCCGACCAGGGACAGTGTGTCAGCGAAGTGGCACGCTGCCACGTGCCCTGACGACGTCGCTTTCAACTCTGGCGTAGTCGTGCGACAAATGTCCTGGGCATACCGACAGCGTGGATGGAACGCACAACCAGGCGGCGGATCGGCCGGGTTGGGCACGTCGCCCTGAAGCACAATACGCTGCCGCTTGGCGCCCGGCGCCGCGGCTGGCACGGCCGACAGGAGCGCTTCCGTATAGGGGTGCTTCGGCGTCGCATACACCTCGGCGGCGGGGGCAAGCTCGACGATGCGGCCCAGGTACATGACCGCCACACGGTCGCTGATGTGTTCGACCACACCCAGGTCGTGCGCGATGAATAGATAGGCCAGACCGAACTCCGACTGCAGGTCCTTCAGAAGATTCAGGACTTGCGCCTGGATCGACACGTCCAACGCCGAGACGGGCTCGTCGCACACGATCAGCTTCGGCCGCAAGGCCAGGGCGCGGGCGATGCCAATGCGTTGGCGCTGCCCGCCACTGAAGGCATACGGGTAGCGGTTCATGTGCTGCACCCGCAGCCCGACCATCTCCAACAGCTCGCGCACGCGTGCTCTGCGCTGCCCTTCGTCCTGCATACCGTGAATGACCAGCGGTTCCGAGACGATGTCGAGCACGCTCATCCGTGGACTGAGCGACGAGAACGGGTCCTGGAAGATGACCTGGACATCCTTGCGGATCGGCTTCAACTGCCGCCTCGACATGCGGGTCAGATCGAGCATGGCGTCGCCTTGACGTAACAGCACCTCGCCCGCCGTGGGCTGCATTGCCCTGAGCACCAACCTGCCCGTC
>DASXRR010000381.1:0-12841 GCA_036506475.1 Chloroflexota bacterium | reverse complement strand
TAGCGGTCGGCGGTGGCCGAGTGGCAGTTGACAGCGTTCGGCCGGCAGTTGGCGGTGGGCGGTCGACGGCTGGCGATGAGCGGTGGGCGGTGACGATGGGCGGTGGGCGGTGGGCGGTGGGCCGCGGGCGATGAGTTACGCATGGCGTATGCAACGACGCTGGCGGGGGGCCAGACCAGTGTGGTGCCCTGCTAGACTCGTTGATAGTGCACAGCGATAGCGACGCCGAGCCCGCCGGCGACGGTGGCGGCGCCCTCGCGCAACCAAGGGGCTCGAGCGCACTGGCCGAGCCGAGTCCGTTCCTCACGGGCGGCACCGGCCTGTTCGATCACTCGGAGCGCGACGCGGTGTCGCCGATGTTCGGTCTGTGGCTGGGCGTGACGGGCATTGTGCTGGCCGCGGTCTTCGGTGGCGTACTCGTGGTGATGAACCCAGCGTTCAGCGATGGCCGCGCCAACGGGACGCCGAATCAGCTCGGCGCGGCACCCGCGGCTGCCACCGGCCCCGCGGTCGAACCAGGCAGCCCGGCGGCCGAGGGCCAGCAGCTGCTCGGCACCAAGCCGTGTGCCGGCTGTCACATTATCCCGGGCGTAGCCGGCGCCACGGGCACCGTCGGACCCAACCTCGGTGGCGTCGCCTCGCGCGCCAAGATCGCGGGTGGGGCGGTCGACAATCGAGGTCCGGATGATCTCAAGGCCTGGATTCTGAACCCAGGGGCCAAGAAGGCCGGTACGCTGATGCCCAACGTCGGCCTGTCCGACGACGAGGCGACGAAGATAGTGGCCTACCTGGAGACCCTCAAGTAGCTGCTGAGCAGCCATTGTCCAGGGCGCTCCGTGATCCCGTGCGCACCCGCGACACCCGCGGCAGACGTAGTCAGGCTACTGCCCATGCCCATGTATCCAAACCCGTGCGCGCAACGTACGCGCCAGAGTTAGTCGTGCCGACTGCCCACCTGTCCGATCCGAGCGCACACCCCGACGTACCCGCCAGAGACCGTCGTGCTGACGGGCCACCTATCCAAACCCGTGCGCGCCTGTCATGCTGAGCGCAGCGAACAAGCTTCGCCACCTGCATAACAGGTACGAGTCCTCTTACGTTGTCAGTACCGGGAACTGAGCCGTCCCAGCCCGCTGAGAGCCCCGACGAGGCGATCGTCATGGAGCTCGTCGATCGCGTGGTCGCGGCCCACGACGCGCGCGCGTTTGGCGAGCTATACGACCGATTTGTCGAGCGGGTGTTCCGCTATCTGTATTTCCGGACCGGCAGCCATCCTGAAGCCGAGGATCTTACCGAGCAGGTCTTCCTCAAGGCGTGGGAGGCAATCGGGCGCTATCGCTGGCAAGGGCGGCCCTTCCTGGCCTGGCTGTACCGCCTGGCCCACAACGCGCACATCGACCATGTCCGTAGCCAGAAGCCGACGACCTCGCTCACCAACGATCAACGCCCGCTCGAGCTGGCCAGTCACAGGGCGTCGATCGAGCTGGGGCGCGCTCTGGACGCGGAGGTCATCGCCGGCGCGCTGGCCAAGCTCACCATCGAGCAGCAGCAGGTCATCGTGATGAAGTTCATCGAAGGCCTGGACAACGAGCAGATCGCGCAGACCATGGACAAGCGCGAAGGCGCGATCCGCGCGCTGCAGATGCGCGCGCTGATGAGCCTGCGCCGCGTGCTCGAAAGCCAGGGCGAAAACGGGGCGCGATGAGCAGTCACGACGAGCTCGACGCACGTAAAGCGTCGAGCGGGCGGCCGCTCGGCGACCTGATGCTGGCCCAGGCGCTCGAAGCGTGCATTCGCGCTGAGCGCACGCGCGCGGGCTCCTCGGCTGAGATCATCGAGCACGCGCCCGCATCGCAGCGCGCCGAGCTGCGGCGCCTCATGCAGCTGGTGCGCGAGCTCGAGGGCTCGGTGCACGGTGTGGCGCCGTCGCCCGCGTTTCGGGTCGCCGTCCGGGCAAGGCTCATGGCCGCGGTGAGCGGTCAGGCGGACTCGCCCTTCGTCGAGCGTGCTGCTGTCCACCTGACGGCGATCGGCGGAACGGCGCGCGGCGCGCGGCGACGCCCACGCCGCTGGGTCGTGCGCGTCGGCGCCGGGCTCCTGGTGGCGCTGATGGCGACCTCGGCGACGGTCACGGCCTCGGCAGACGCGCTGCCCGGCGACCCGTTGTATGGCTTGAAGCAAGCCCAGGAAGAACTGAACCTACGACTGGCTGGCGACGATCAAGCACGCGTGCTGGCGCACCTGCGTCGAGCTGATGCGCGCCTGGACGAGACTGCGCGCCTGCTCGAGCAAGGTCGGACCACGGAGGCGCTGGTGACGGCGCAGCGCTACGACCAGAGTGTCGAACGGGCGACGACGACGTTCGTCGTTACCATCGACTTTGGAGACGCCGCGCGCCCCAATGCCCTCGAGAGCAAGCTCGGCGAGCAGCAGGAGCGACTCGAGGCAATCCTGCACGGCGCGCCCGAACCGGCTCGTCCGGACTTACGCGAGGCGCTGGCCACGACCGAGCGGGGACGCGAGCTGATGGCCGATCCGCGGCCGATCGAGCGCGCCCTGGGGCTGCGTACGCAGCGGGTCGCGGCGGCCGCGGCGGCGGCCGTGCCGACCAGCCACGCTGAAGAACAGCCCACGCGCGTCCCGACAGCTCGGGCGACGGCCGTTCCGCCGAAACCGACGTCGATCGCGGTGCTGGCGCGCCACGAGGACGAGGACGCGCACGATGGTGCAATGGCGCGCGCACTGGTCGAGCCGGGCTCGGGCGGCGAGCACGAGTTCGAGGGGGAAAACGACAACGCACATGGACCGCAGGTGGCGCTGCGCCCGAACGGCGGCAACGCTGGCCAGGGCAACACGCGCGGTCTGGCGCCGGCGGTCGGCGAGCGGGGCTCGGGGCAGAGTCGTGGGCAGGATGGCCAGGGCGAGGCTGGGCCGCCGCGCGTGGCGCGCGAGGACGGCAACCGTGCTGTCACTGAGCGCGACCGCGATGGCGACGCGGTCGCGGTGCAGCGTGTGTCCGAGCAGCCAGCGTCGGCTGACCGTGGTGGTGATGAAAACCGGCGTGGCTCAGACAACGGCACTGGCCAGCAGGGTGATGATCGCGGGCGCGGTCAGAACAACCAGCCCGCGGTGGAGTGGGCCACTCCGGCGCCGGCGCTGCCGGCGACCGAAGCGCACAGTCCGGGGCGTTCTGAGTTTGGCATCTCGGGCAATGGTGGCAACACGGGCAATGTGGGCGGTGATGGGGGCGCGGTGCGGCAGACGCCAGGGCAGCAGGTCGCGCCGGTAGACGACCGTGCTGCGCGCCCGGCTAGCAGCACTGGCACTACCACGACCAACAGCACCGCCAGCGGCCAGGGCCGCCCGGCCCCGACGGCTACGCCGACAACCGTGCGTAAGCCAGGCGGCGACGGCAAGCAAGGCGACACCAAAACGATCCAGAGCCCGAGCGACGATTTGCACAAGAACAACGAGGGCGGCGACGACTAAACGCCTCGCCCCCCGCGGGGAGAGGCCGCGCGGAGCGCGGGTAGGGGGCACGCGCAAGAGCGCGGGCGGGAGTGCTATGCGCGTCTAAGCGACGTTAGCGGAGCGGCGGTAGCGTTCTGCTCTGGTCTGGCCGCGGGCGAAGTTGGCGGCGGGCTCCTCGAATTCGGCCAGTTTGAGGCACGGGCCGTCAGGGGCGCAGGAGTGGGCGATGAGCGCCACGGGCACACCCTCGGCGTGCGCGGCGGCGATCAGCGGCAGGAGGCGATCGTCGCCACTCAGCGCCAGGGCCTGCACCTGGCCCGAGCGCAGCAGGGACAGGCCATCGGCGACGAGCGATGGGATAGTCGGCACGCTGCCGGGGCCGACGGGCGGCACGAAAACCGGGTCGAGGCCAGCGCTGAAGGCGGCATTGGCTTCGTCGACGTCGTACCACGCGCCATACGCCCGCGCGACGTGAATGGGACCAAGCGCCGATGCACTGCGAACCATGTCGGCCAGACGCGCTACCGCATCAGTTTCGACGGCGCGAATCGCGCGCAGCAGGGTCGGATAGTCAACCAGCAGCGCCACGCGCGGCTCACCCGGCGGCGCGATGTCGGATTGGGTGATGCCATCAGCATACAGACTGGACCGCTACAATCCCCAGCCGACCTTGAGCGGTACATGCTGCGCCGCGGGCTGATCGGGCGCCTCGCCGGCCTCGGCGGGCTCACCGGGCTCACCAGCCTCTGCGGACTAGCAGCGCTGGCCGCGCCGCCGGCCATCGTCCAGGCACGACCTGTACCGCCAACAGAGCCCGAGCCACCGCCTCGCGCGCCAATCTCGCTCGACAACCCGCGCATCTGGCCCGCCGTCACGCGCCAGGGGCCCCTGCCGATGGGCGCCGTCGACGCGTTCCGGGCGCCCGAGCGCGCCTCAGAGATGGGCGTGCAGTGGCAGCGCATCATGTTCGACTGGAGCGCGATCCAGCGCAGCGGACCCGATGAGTGGAGTTTCGGCTGGAGCGGCGAAGAAACCGCGCGCCGCGAACGCGACGCCGGACGTCCGGTCATCGGCCAGTTCATTTCGTCCCCGTCATGGGCGTCCGGGACGTCCGATCCCAAGTCACCACCGCTCGGCCTCGAGTACGCCCTGGACGATCCGCGAAATCTGTGGGCGAGCTGGGTCCGCGCCGTCGTCGGGCGTTTCGCGGGCCTGATCGAGACGTGGGTGATGTGGAACGAGCCCGACGTGTGGTCCGACGAGAACCACGCCCGCCAGTGGCTCGGGTCAGTCGAGCAGTATTACCGCCTGCTGAAAGTTGGTTACCTCGCAGCCAAGCAGGCCAATCCGAACGCGACCGTGCTCATGGCCGGGCTGACTTACTGGTGGGACGCGGCGTATGGCCGCGACCAATACTTCGAACGGCTGCTGCGACTCGCCGCCGCGGACTCCAGCGCACCCGCCAACAACTGGTATTTCGACGCGGCCGTGCTGCAGCTGTACAACGACCCGCGCGGTCTGTTCGACGCCCCGCGCATTTTCCGCGACGTGATGGCCAGGTTCGGCATGGCCAAGCCGGTGTGGGTCAACGAAACGAACGTGGTGCCCTGGGACGACGACGCGGCGCCGCTCACCCGGGCGCACTTTCGGGCGACGCAGGACGAGCAGGCGAGCTTCCTCGTCCAGGCGCTGGCCTATGCGTTGGCCGGCGGCGTGCAGCGCGTGGCGGTGTACAAGATGCTCGACGACAGTCCGATCCTCAAGAACGTCGACCAAGCCTTCGGTATGGTCCGCGCCGACGCGCAGCTCTCTCCACGGCCCGTCTTTCGTACGTTTCAAATGCTCCGCCACGAGCTCGCGGACGCCGCCAGGGCGCAGCTGATCGACGAGGGCGTTGCCAACCGCGTGTATCTGGAGCAGCCGGCGCTCGGGCGACGCGTGACGGTGCTGTGGAACACCAGCGCCCACGACCGAATCGTCGACCTGCTCGCCCTCGGCGACTCCGCGCAGGCGCTGGACAAATTTGGGCGCACGCGCAGCCTCGACGTGTCGAGTGACGGTCACATTGTTGTCACGCTGGTGCGAGCGACGGCGAACACGATTCCCGGAGCGCCGGAGGCGTATTTCATTGGCGGAGAGCCCGTGCTCGTAGTCGAACCGCTGCCCAGTGGCTACACGCCGTATGCGCCCACGTTCGCGAATCTGCCGCCGCCCATGCAGCGTTAGGCGTGCCGCGGCGTTGCTGCTCGGCCCGGAACGGGGCTAACATCCCCGACGCCGCGGATCTCCACGTTCACGCTCGGCGCGCCATGCTTGCACCGTCCACATCTCATTCGCGCGCTCTGCTGAGCGCCATCGCCGTGGCGACCGTGCTGGGCGCTGGCGCGAGCGCGTGTTTGCCGACGCTCCCTGGCGCTGCGCCAGTCTCGGTCGGCGACGCCGCGCCCGCACGGGCGGTTACGAACACCATTCGGATCGGCAAGGCGGTGCGCGGCGACCTGAACGGTATCGTTACGTTCACGGCGCAGTTGCGCGCCAAGGGCGAGGTGGCGATCGTGCCACGCGTCACCGCGCGGATCGATCGCATCCTGGTCGACGCGGGCGCACGAGTTCGGGCCGGCGACACCTTGGCCGAGCTGGACCGAGGGGATCTCGAACAACAAGTGCTGCAAGCGCAAGCGGTGCAGGCCGCGGCTGAGGCCCGGCTGGCGGAGCTCAAAGCTGGCCCGAAGGCTGAAGTCGTGGCCGCGGCGCAGGCGAACCAGAAGGCGGCCCAGGCGCGCGTACAGGCGCTCGAGTCGGCCCGCTCGGCGGGCGACGCGGTTACCGTTGAGAAGCGGGTCCAGGATGCGCGCGCGGCATTCGATCAGGCACAGGCGGCGCTTACTCCTGACGCGCAGGCTGTTTCGGTTGCAGACAGTGCGTTGACGGCGGCGCGGAATCGGTTGACGCAGATCCAGAACGATCCGGCGCGCGCCAATGACCGCGCCGCGCTGGATACGGCGCGCAACGATGTGCAGCGGGCGGAACAAGCGCTGACCACGGCGCGCACGCCGACCGGGACACAGGCGGCGGTCGAGCAGGCGCGGCGCGACCTGCAAGACGCCGAAGAGGCGCGACTGTTGGTCCGGCTGTCGACGACGGCGTTCGATCTGGACCAGGCGCGGGCGCTACTCGAGGTGGCAAACGCACAGGTCAAGCTGGCTGGGGCGGCGGCGACACCGGAGGAGATTCGCGCGGCTGAAACGAGCGTCGAGCAGACCTACGCGCAGGCGGAGATTGCTCGGGCCCGAGTGCGCGATGCGACGTTGACCGCGCCGATTACGGGCGTGGTCACCGAAGTGAAAGCTTCTGTTGGAACGGTGGGGAGTCCGAACGCGGCGGTGCTGACGCTGATCCCGCCCGAAATGCAGGTCGTGGTCCAGGCTGACGAGAACTTGCTCCCGCAGCTGCAGGTTGGCCAATCGGCCAACTTGAGCGTGGAGAGTTTCCCCAAAGACGCCTTCACTGGCACGGTCAAGGGAATCGCGCCGGTGCTCGATCCGCGGACGCGGAGTGTGGCAGTAGCCATCGAGGTGGCCGATCCGCAAGGCAAGCTGCGGCCAGGGATGTTCGCTCAGCTCGGCGTGCAGACTGGCCAGCGCCAGGCCGCTCTACTGGTACCCAAGGACGCCGTGTTGAAGGTTGGCGCGATTGATCCTTCTGCGCCGCCCGTCAACATCGTCTACACCGTGACGGAGAGCCGCGTGCATCGGCATGTGGTCAGCCTCGGTGTCTCAGATGGCAGGAACGTCGAGATCGTGCAGGGTCTGGCCGAAGGGGTCGACCTGGTGCTCAATCCGCGCACGGACTTCCTCGAAGGCGAGCTCATCTCGGCCACGTAGCCGCCCCGACGGTTCCTGATGGTTGAGGAGCGCAACGTGCCAATTACCGGCGAGTCAACGTTCTCTCAACTAGTGACTCGTACCGTAGGGTCACATCACCGGTCAACGGAGATCGGCCGCCATGGCTCGACGAATCGCGTGGAAAGGAACACCGGACGAGGCGCTCGCGCTCTTGCATGCGCTGCGTGAACACTGCGACTGCCACGTCGACCAGGGGCGCACCGTCGCGCCCTGCGCAGGACACACCATGCTGGCGCGCGATCAGCGCGCGGTGGATGGCCTGCTGTTCATGCGCCGCATGGCGGCGCGGCTGCTGGCCGAGGAATTCGACCTCGCACCAGCGCCCTCTGACGCCGAAGTCGCTGCGCCCGCCTGAGTCGCTCGGCGTACCGTTACGTACGTAGAACGTAACGGAGGCTCAACGGGTCCCTTCGCGTTCTCATGGACGCCCATGGTCACAGCCGCCACTGCCGATCGCTGCTGCGCCTCCGATGAGGCTCGACCCCGCCCTTGGTGCGGACGCTGATGGCGGGCTTAGCGGGTGCTGAGACCGAGCAGCGCGGTTGCGCCGTTGACGGCACTCTGGCCGTTCTTGCATACGGCTGAGCCGTTGGGTGCCTTGCGACCCATGATGCGCTCGAACTCGGCGAGCGCCTGCGCCACGACCTGGTCCATGTTGTAGTACTTGTACGTGGCCAGGCGACCGACGAAGTGCACGTCGGGCGTCGCATCGGCGAGCGACTTGTACGCCTTGTAGACCTCGGCGGTCTCCGGGTTCAGAACGGGGTAGTAGGGGTCGCCCTCGCCCTTCGGGAACTCGTAGACCAGCGTGGTCTTGGCGTGCTCCTGACCGGTCAGGTATTTGAACTCGGTCACGCGGGTGTAGGCGTAATCGTTCGGATAGTTGATCACTGCCGCCGGCTGCGCCTGGGTGAGTGGCCGCGTCTCGAACTGGAAGTCGAGCGAGCGGTACGGCAGCTTGCCATAGCGCAGGTCGAAGAACTCGTCGATCGGGCCGGTGTAGACCATCGCGCGATGCGGGACGAAGTCGCGTACTTCGCGATAGTCGGTGTTGAGCATGACTTTGATGTTCGGGTGATCGAGCATGCGCTCGAACATCCTGGTGTAGCCGTGCAGCGGCATCGACTGGTAGCGGTCGGTGAAGTAGCGGTCGTCGCGGTTCGTTCGGACGGGCACGCGGGCGGTGACGGTGGCGTCGAGCTCTGATGGGTCGAGGCCCCACTGCTTGCGCGTGTAGTTCTTGAAGAACTTCTCGTACAGCTCGCGGCCGACTCTGCTGACGACGACGTCTTCCGACGTTCTGATGACCTCGCGTGGCTCCGCGACGGACTGGAAGAAGTTCTCCAGATCCAAGCTGGTGTAGCTGGTTCCGTACAGGGTGTTGATCGTGTCGAGGTTGATCGGGATCGGCACTAGCTGACCGTCCACCGACGCCAGGACGCGGTGCTGATAGGCACGCCACGCGGTGAACTGCGAGAGGTAGGCGAAGACCTCGGTCGAGTTGGTGTGGAAGATGTGCGGCCCGTACTTGTGGATGAGCACGCCCGACTCGTCGTAGCAGTCGTAGGCATTGCCGCCGATGTGGTTGCGTTTCTCGACCAGGAGCACCTTCTTGTTGGCCTGTGAGGCCAGGCGCTCAGCGAGAACGCTGCCAGCGAAGCCGGCGCCGACGATCAGATAGTCGAACATGTGTGTGGCTGTAGTGTGGCTGCCAGTCCGAGAACTGCCCGTTCGGGGGCGGTTGAGACCAGGTTGAGGCGTTGACGGTTGCCGTCCCGGCCAGTGCGACCGGCAGCGTTCCGGCGAGTGGCGGTGGCCGGGCGAGTTCGTAGCAAGACGCTCACGCAGGTGGCATCGCGGTGCGGCTGACGGGCTTGGCGGGAACGCCCGCTACAACGCTGCGCGGTGGCACGTCCCTGGTGACGACGGCGCCGGCGGCGATGATGGCGTCGTGGCCGACGGTCACGCCTTTGAGGACGATCGCGCGCGTGCCAATCCAGACTCGGTCTTCGATGACCACCGGGGCGACGAGCAGGCCCTGGCCGGGCAGCTCATGCTGGTCGGTGTCCATGATGATCACATCGCGCGCGATTTTGCAGTCGCGGCCGATGGTCACGCTGTCGGCCGCGACGATCTCGGCGCCGCGGTTCAGATAGGTGCCGTCGCCGACGGTGATCTGGGCGCCTTGCCAGCATTCGAAGCGCACGCCACTGAACAAGCCGCAGTTGCCGATCTCGATGCGGCCACCTTTGTTGTCCACCGACGGGAGCGGCAGCCCGCCATGGACGATGAGCCGGCCAGCTTTTTGGAAACGCAGGCCAACCAGAACGCCAAGCAGGTGACTGACGATGCCGTCACTTTCAATACGCCGCTGAACTTTCCGCAGCAGCCTCAGGTTGTCACCGACCGGCCAGCAGTGACAGGAGCGCCATGCGGATATACAGACCGTTGCCGGCCTGGCTGAAACACACCACGCGTGGGTCCGCGTCAACCTCGACGGGCAGCTCCGAGCCGCGCGGCAGCGGATGCAGCACTCGGCTCGAGGCTGGCAGCAGGTCCAGCACCGAGCGGTCGACGGTGTACCAGCCTGGCTGATCGCCCTCGAAGCGCTGCGCGTGCTCCATGCGCGGGGTCTGGGCGCGCGTCACGTAGACGACGTCAACTTCGCTGGCAACGCTGCGCAGGTCGCGAACTTCCGAAACTTCGACGCCGTGCTCAGTCAGATGCTGACGCACCTCCGGGCGCATGCGCAGCAGTTGTGGGCTGACCAGGGTCACCTTCACATCGTTGTATTGCGTGAGCAGGTAGGCCAGCGAGTTGGTGGACCGCTGGTAGGAGAGGTCACCAACCAGGGCAATACGCAAGCCGTCGAGACGGCCGAACTCCCGCCACAGGGTGTACATGTCCAGCAATGCCTGGGTGGGGTGCTGGCCAGGGCCGTCACCGGCGTTGATGACGGGCACGTGCGACACGGAAGCGGCGCGTTGCGCGCCGCCCTCCTCGTGGTAGCGCAGCAGCAAGAAGTCGTATGGATACTCGTTCAGGACGCGAATGCGATCCTCGAGCCGCTCGTCCTCGGGCCGGTGCTCGTAGCTGTCCATGCCCGTGACAGTCGCGCCGAGCAGTGATGCAGCCATCTCGAATGAAACGCGCGTGCGCGTGCTCGGCTCGTAGAACAGATAGAACAGGCGCTTGCCGCGCAGCGGCATCGGCAGACGCCCGCTGGGCATCTGCTGCAGCTCGGCGCTGTATGGGAAGAGCACCGTGTCCAGCCACTCGCGGGTGAACTGGCGGGCATCGACGATGTGTCGAAACGGCGCGGCCGGCACGTCGCTCATGCGCGGCAAGGGTAGCGGGCTGCCCACCCGAAACGGGCGGGCAGTGCCGCGGGGGCGCGAGACGGCGAGCACTGGTTATCGCACCGCGGCGGCGGTAACGGTGCCGTTGGTGCCGGCCTTGGCGGGCACGTGCTCGACGGTCCCACCCGGCTTCCAGGTGGGATCCTTGGCCAGGATGTAGTTGCCGAGCACCAGGAAGTCCAGACCCGACGAGTAGAAGGTGCGCACGGCGTCTTTCGGGGCGCACACGATCGGCTCGCCCTTGAGATTGAATGACGTGTTCATAACTACCGGTACGCCGGTGCGCTTGCCGAACTCGCTGATCAGCTTGTGGTAGCGCGGATTGGCGTCCTCGGTGACGGTCTGGACGCGCGCCGTGTTGTCGGCGTGGGTGACCGCGGCGATGACGCTGCGCTTCTCGGGCACGACATCGAAGGTCAGGATCATGAACGGCGCGTCGGTGCAGCCTTCGAAGTACTCGGGCGCTGCCTCGGCCAGCGTGGACGGCGCAAACGGACGCCAGCCCTCGCGGAATTTGACGCATTCGTTGACGCGGTCGCGCATCTCGATCGTGCGCGGGTCGGCCAGGATCGAGCGATTGCCCAGCGCGCGCGGACCGAATTCCATACGCCCCTGGAACCAGCCCAGGATCTTGCCTTCGGCCAGCAGGCCTGCCGAAATCTCTTCGACGTTGTCGACGTGGTGGGCGGGCAGCTTGTACGTCTTGACCACACTGGCGATCTCGTCGTTGCTGAACTGCGGACCGAGGTACGCGTCGGTCATGCGGTAGCGCGGAATTGGCGCGCCGATGACCTTGTGCGCGCTGATGGCCGCGCCTATGGCGGCGCCATCGTCGGTGGCAGCAGGTTGGACGAAGATGTCGTCGACGATGCCGGTCGCCAGCAGGCGGCCATTGGCCTTCGAGTTCATCGCCACGCCGCCGGCCAGGCTCAGGTTGCGGCAGCCGGTCAGTCGCACGCCTTCGCGGACGATCGCGAACACGGCCTGTTCCAGCTGGTGCTGGACCGATGCGGCCAGGTTGCGCATCTCATCGGTGATTTCGACCTCGGGATTGCGCTTCGGGCCGTACTTGGCGATCATGCGCGACAGGTCGTTGAACCAGGTGCCACAGACCAGCTCCGCGTTGAGCTGGTAGCCGCCGGGCGTGATCTTCAGCGCATCGTCCAGGTTGTAGGTCGGCGTGCCGTAGGCGGCCAGGCCCATGACCTTCCACTCGTCGGCGCCGCGCTCGAAGCCGAGCAGGTCGGTGTAGGCCTCGTAGAAAGCACCCAGCGAGTTCGGGTACTTGAAGACCTTGACCGGGATCATCTGGTCGCCACGGGCGTGGTACAGCGTGGTCGCCTGACTGGCGCCACGACCGTCCATGACCAGCACCAGGCTTTCCTCGAAGCCGGAGAGGGCGTAGGCGCTCCAGGCGTGGGATTCGTGGTGATCCACGAAGACGACGGGCTTGTTTTGGAGTGGGCCGAAGGCACGCTCGAGGGAGCGCTTGCCGTTCTGCTGGTAGAGCTCGCGGCCGATGGTCAGAATGCCGGCCGCCACGTGCTTGGTGCTGAACGGCAGCTTGCCTGTGAGCACCTGCTTGAGCGTGTGGGCTGGCGTCTGTCCGCCAGGGTTCCAGCCAAAAGCGATGGCGTCGAGATCCTCGAAGCCGATCTGGGCATGGTTCAGCGCTGCTCTGATGGACAGCTGTGGGAAGCGGGCGTCCTTCTTGAGGCGCGACAGGCGCTCCTCTTCAGTAGCGAAGATGACTCGGCCGTCTTTGATGAGCGCGGCCGAAGCATCGTGCAGGTAGCTGTTGATGCCCAGCACGTACGACATCGTGGACTTCGTTCTCCTCTCGGAACTTGCTCACGAGTGTGGTCAGCATGAGGGCAGGTCGCCGTGGGCGCCCGGTTGAGTCCTGGTTGAGCCGGGCCCTTCGCTCTCAGCACTTGAACGCATTTGGGTCGGGGGAGCCTTGTATGACAGAGGGGCGATCCGCCAGTGTGGTGGAGCGCCATAGAGCTAGGCAGGCCGAGGGAGCCTTGGTTGAACAAACCGCGCCGCAGCTGGGTCGCCTCGCTCAGCTTGTGTCGAACCCGAACAGTTGCCTGGGCGACCGCG
>DASXRR010000380.1:0-12035 GCA_036506475.1 Chloroflexota bacterium | reverse complement strand
GGACCACACATTCCTCATAGTGCGCAAGCGCGGCAGCTGGATCGGCCGGATGGGCGGGGTCGGCGAGAGCCTCGGCGGCGCGCTGGAGCGCTCGCTCGGACTCGAAGAACTCGGCCTGGATGTCGGCAACGGTGCGCTCGTTATGCTCGGCGAAGGATTGCGGCAGATAGCCGATTCTGGCGCTGGGTGGCGCAACGACAATCGAGCCGGAATCTGGCTCCTCGTCGCCGACCAGGCAGCGAATGAGAGTTGACTTGCCGCTGCCGTTCGGTCCAATCAGACCGACGTGCTCCCCGTCGTTGAGAACGAAGGTGACGTCCTCGAGGATGGACGTTACGCCATAACTTTTGCGCAGATTCTGAACTTGCAGCACGCGGTCTCCTGGAGCTCGACATCCGGAGACACACGCGGTCTCTCCGGGCGACTTATCGGCGGGTCGAAAGCAGGAGAGCGAGCTTCATTTCAGTTCAGGGCCCGACTGGGTGATCTTGCGGGACTGTAGCGGATCGGCGCGACCGCGCGCCTGGACGCCTGCTCAGTGGCCCGGGGGTGGCGGGGGTGTTGGCGTCGCGCTCGGGCGCAAGCCGCCCAGAGCGGGCGGATGAGTCGGGTAGGCGGTCGCGTTCACTTCGGCGGGCGCGGCCGAGGTTGGTTTGGCGCCGCCTCCGCAGCCTGACAGGACGAACAAGCACAGGACGACGGACAGCAACTGGGCACAGGCAGTCAGGAAACGACGCATCGATTTGGGTATCGGCCGGGACTGCGCCGGGCTTGAGACTGAACTACGAACTTCCGCCCATTGACGCGTGGCTGCTGGTGCGGGACCTCGCCATGCAACTCGACCCTGGCCGCGGGGTCGGCCTCACGATTCAGCTCCAGGCCATGGCGTTGGTGCGGCACGTTGGTTTCGCCCGAGCGGCCTTAGCGATTCAGCTCCAGGCCGTGGCGTTGGTGCAGCGCGCTGGTCTCGCCGCGCGGGTGCTCGGACGCGGAAGGTTTGAGCAGGACCAGCGACGGTAGGCGCGAGCGTCGACCGCCGTGGCACAGGCGGCCTGGCCACCGAGACGGCTGCACCCGCCTCATCGGCCGTATCGCGCCAGCGCCCGCCGTCGCCAGCAGAGTGTTCAACGTCATCGGCGCGTCGTTTGTCACGGGCTGTTACGGGGAACTTTCCAATTCGTTCGCGAAGTCGTTCCCCGCACGCGTTCGCGACGTACTTCCGGGCATGCGAATGCGAAGTCCTTCGGCGCTTATGGCAGCCACGGTTCGGGGGAGGCGCTTACTCGAGGGTGCCGACGGCTTGCTCGGCGGCGGCGACGACGCGGCCGGTGCGGACCATGGACTCGGCGGCGGCGAGGAGTGGCGCGAGCTCGCGGTCAGGGCCTGGGCCAGGCACCTCGGAGCGCACGACCTCGAGGACCGAGGCGGTGCCCGGGGCGGGCGCGAGTGGCGCACGCAGGTCGAGCCCGTGCGCCGCGCAGACCACCTCGACGGCGACGATGCGCGCGACGTTGTCGAGCACCTGGCGCAGCTTGCGCGCGGCGCCGAAGCCCATCGACACGTGGTCCTCCTGCATGCCCGACGTGGGCAGCGAGTCTGTCGACGCTGGAACCGCCAGACGGCGGTTCTCGGCGACCAGCGCGGCGGCAGTGTATTGCGCGAGCATGAGGCCTGAATTCACGCCCGGGTTCGGCGCGAGGAACGCCGGCAGACCCTGTGACCGATCGGGGTCGAGCAGGCGGTCGATACGTCGCTCGGCGATGGCCCCGATCTCGCTCGCGGCAATCGCCAGGAAGTCGCACGCAAACGCCAACGGCTCACCGTGAAAGTTGCCGTTCGACTCGATGCGACCGTCGCTCATGACAGCGGGGTTGTCGATGCTCGCGCCCAGCTCGCGGCGGGCAACGTGCGCGGCGAAGTCGAGCGTATCGCGCACCGCGCCGACGACTTGCGGATGGCAGCGCAGCGAGTATGCGTCCTGGACCAGGTGAACGGACGCTCTGTGTGAGGCGGTGATCTCGGAGCCGGCGAGGAGCATGCGCAGATTCGCCGCGGACGCAACCTGGCCCGGATGTGGACGCAGGGCTTGCAGGTCGGCGGCGAAGGCTCGGTCGGTGCCCAGCAGCGCTTCGATTGACATGGCGCACGCGACGTCGGCAGCCTGGAGCAGCAGGCGCAGGTCGGCGCAGGCCAGGACAAGCATGCCGAGCATGCCATCGGTGCCGTTCAGCAGCGCCAGGCCTTCTTTGGCCTGCAACTCCAGAGGTGCTAGCGCGGCGCTTCTCAGAGCTGTGGCGCTGTCGAGCTCGCGGCCGGCGATAGTGGCGCGCCCTTCGCCGATCAGGGTCAAGGCGGCATGGGCCAGTGGCGCCAGGTCACCGCTTGCGCCAAGCGAGCCGTAGCACGGCACCAGCGGCGTGATGCCCGCGTTGAGCACCGCCACGATCTGCTCCACGACGCTCGGTCGGACACCTGAATGGCCGCGCGCCAGGGTGGCGCCGCGCAGCAGCATCATCGCCCGCACGACCTCGCGCTCCAGCGCTGGGCCGCTGCCCGCGGCGTGCGAGCGGATCAGCGCACGCTGCAGCTCAACGCGCTCCTCGGGCGAGATGTGGGTGTTGGCCAGCGCGCCCAAGCCCGTCGTGACTCCATAGACCACGGCGGCCTCTATTGATGCGGCCTGTTCGACAAATGCGCGACTGTCAAGCATCGCCGCGCAGGCCTCAGGCGTAAGGGCGACGGGCGCGTCGTGACGGGCAACGTCGACGACTTCGTGGAACGACAGCGGGCCCGTTGTCAGGTTGACAGTCATGTTGCGTCCTGGGCGGGCAGGCGGATGGCATGTTCGTGGGCGAAGGTGATGGCGTCTTCGTAGCCGGCGTCGGCGTGGCGGACGACGCCGGTGCCGGGGTCGGTGGTCAGGACGCGTTCGAGTTTGCGCTGGGCGCGCTCGGAGCCGTCGGCGACGACGACCATGCCGGCGTGGATCGAGTAGCCGATGCCGACGCCTCCGCCATGATGGACGGAGATCCACGAGGCACCGGCGGCGGTGTTGACCAGAGCGTTCAGGATCGGCCAGTCGGCAATGGCGTCCGAACCGTCGCGCATGCGCTCGGTCTCGCGATTCGGCGAGGCGACCGACCCCGCGTCGAGGTGATCGCGGCCGATCACAATTGGCGCGCGCAACTCGCCTGAGCGCACCAGGTCGTTGATGGCCAGGCCCATGCGCGCACGCTCGCCGTAGCCGAGCCAGCAGATGCGCGCAGGCAGGCCCTGGAAGTGGACGCGCTCGCGGGCGAGGCTGAGCCAACGCAACAGCGCCGCATCGTTTGGAAACAACTCGGCGGCCAGCGCATCAGTGCGATAGATGTCTTCGGGGTCGCCGCTGAGCGCGACCCAGCGGAAGGGACCCTTGCCGCGGGCGAACATTGGGCGGATGAAGGCAGGCACGAAGCCGGGGAAGTCGAAGGCGTCTTCGAGACCACCCAGCCGAGCCTGTTGGCGCAGGTTGTTGCCGTAGTCGAAGACGACGGCGCCACGACGCTGGAACTCGAGCATGGCGCCCACCTGGCGGACGGTGGAATCGCGCGCCTGGCGCTCGTAGTCGGCGGGGTCTTCTTTGCGCAGCGCTTCGGCCTCGGGCAGCGACAGGCCCGCGGGGACGTAGCCCCAGACCAGGTCGTGGGCGGAGGTCTGATCGGTGACGACGTCGGGCACGAGGTTGCGGGCGAGCAGGGCTTCGTGGACGTCGACGGCATTGGCCAAAACGCCTACCGACACAGGACGCCGATCGGCACGGGCACGGTCAACCTGGACCAGCGCTTCATCGAGAGACGTTGCCATGCAGTCCAGGTAGCCGCTGGCCAGGCGGCGCTGGATGCGCTCGCGGTCAACCTCGGCGATCAGGCCGATGCCTTCGTTCATGGTGATCGCCAGTGGCTGGGCGCCGCCCATACCGCCCAAGCCGGCGGTCAGCACCAGACGTCCGCGCAGACTGCCCTGGAAGTGCTGGCGGGCCAGCTCGGCCAGGGTTTCGAAGGTGCCCTGGAGGATGCCCTGGGTACCGATATAGATCCACGAGCCGGCAGTCATCTGGCCGTACATCGTGAGACCAAGATCTTCCAGTCGACGGAACTCCTGATCGGTGGCCCAGGCGGGCACGAGCAAGCTGTTGGCGATCAGGACCCGCGGGGCGTGCTCCGTCGTGCGGAAGACGGCGACGGGTTTGCCGGATTGGACGAGCAGGGTTTCGTCGTCTTGCAGGTCGCGCAGGGTGGTGACGATGGCGTCGAAGGCCTGCCACGAACGAGCCGCTTTGCCGCGGCCACCGTACACGACCAGGTCGTCCGGTCGTTCGGCCACCTCGGGGTCGAGGTTGTTCATGAGCATGCGCAGGGCGGCTTCCTGCTCCCAGCCGCGACAGGACAGCTGCGTCCCGCGGGGCGCCCGCACGACGCGCGGACCGCTCATGCCTCTATTTTGTCATCCAAAGGCTGATTGTCATCCTGAGCCTGCGAAGGATCCGCGTGCTGGGACGGTTTCGGCAAGCGGATCCTTCGGCTCGTCCCTCGCCTCAGGATGACAGGGGGGGCACTTATCATCTAGGGCAGCATGCGCTTTGGCTATTTCACGATGCCGTTGCACGCGCCGGACGTGCCGCTGGCGGAGACTTTGGCGGAAGATCTGTATCAACTGGAGTTTCTGGATCAACTGGGCTTCAGCGAGGCGTGGATCGGCGAGCACATCACTTCGGCCTGGGAAAACATCCCGGCGCCGGACCTGCTGATCGCGCAGGCGCTCGGGCGAACCAAGCAGATCATCTTCGGAACGGGCGTCAATTGCCTGCCCAACCACAACCCGGTGATGCTGGCGCATCGCGTCGCGCAGCTCGACCACATGGCGCGCGGGCGCTTCTACTGGGGCATCGGCTCGGGCGGCTTCGTGGGCGACCTGGCGCTCTTTGAAGTCGACGCCCAGTCCGGACAGAACCGACTCGTCTCGCTGGACGTGCTCGACACGGTCCTCAAACTGTGGAGCGACCCCGAGCCGGGCGTCTACGAGCACGCGCGCTGGCGCTTTCGTGTGCCCGAGCCCAATCCGACGATCAGCATGCGCATGTTCATGCGGCCCTATCAGTTGCCGCACCCGCCGATTGGCGTGGCGGGCGTGACGCCGAACTCGGAGATGTACAAGTTGGCCGGGCAGCGCGCCTGGATGCCGATGAGCCTCAACCTGGTGCCGGTCAGCTCGCTCCAGAAGAACTGGGCGACGTATGCGGAGGCGGCGACGCAGGCAGGTAATACGCCGGATCGCGGTGCGTGGCGGGTGGCGCGGGACATTTTCGTTGCCGATTCGAGCAAGGACGCGCGCCGACTGGCAATTGATGGCGTGCTGGGACGCGACTGGCGCGAGTATTTCATCCCGCTCCTGCGCAGTGGCGATCGGCTCGGGCTGACCAAGGTCGATCCGTCGATGGCGGACGACGACGTGACGCCGGACTACCTGTGCGACAACATCTGGATCGTCGGCGACCCGGACGAGGTCGCGGCCAAGTTGCGCGACGTTGTCGAGGCGACCGGCGGTTTCGGGTCGCTCTTGCTGATGGGCCACGAGTGGCAGCCGCGCGAGCTGTGGGAGCGCTCGATGCGCCTATTTGTCGACGAGGTCGTGCCGCGCCTCGGCGCGCCGAGCCTGGCGACGGCCTGAGGCGATCATGCACGACCCCGATCGCGACCGCGACTACCATGACATCGAACGACCGCGCTATATCAAAGATGCGCCAACGCGCGTGTTCGACACCCACGTGCACTATCCGTGGCGCGAAGGCGGCTCGACCCTGCCTGGCTATTCGGCGCGCGGGATGAGCGACATGCTGGCCTACAACTGCCAGCGACTGAACATCTATAAAGTATGCCTACTCGGTCGACCAAGCGACGGAAACGATCTGGTCGAGCAAGCCGTCGAGCGCTACCCGAACCTGATTGTGCCGTTTGCCATGATCGAGATCGATCAGACAACGCCGGAGACAATCGCCGAGTTCGCCAAGCGCGGCTTCAAAGGGCTGAAAATCATCAATCCGCGACGCAACTACGACGATCCGACCTACTTTCCGCTGTACTATGAGGCCGAAAAGAACAACCTCGTGTGCTTGTTTCATACGGGCATCGCAGGTGGCTTCATCGACTACTTGCAGTTCCCGCCATCGGACCTCAACATGGCGGCGGAGCTGGCATGGGGCGGCGAACAGCATCGACGCTACCAACCAGGTATGGAGAACAACCCGTCCTGGTACGGCGCGGGGCGCATGCAGCCAATCTTCCTCGACGGCATCAGCGTCGCCTTTCCGGAGCTCAAGATCATCGGCGCGCACCTCGGCTATGGCCTATACGACTCGGCCGCGGCCGTCGCGCGCTGGCGACGCAACGTGTACTTCGACATCTCCGGCGGCACGGTGGTACGGCGGCACTTGCTCGAGCGCAACATGCTGCGCTCGGAAGTCTCGACGCGCAAGCTCGTCTGGGGCTCGGACTGCGATATGGCGCACATGAGCCGCGAGCTGAGCGCGTGGATGGCGGCTTTCGACTCGATCGGATTGTCGGCAGAGGAACAGGACGACATCTTCTGGGGTACCGCCGCGCACATCTTCGGATTCAAGGATTGACGTCGTCGGTGAGCTCGCTGCCGTTCACCTCGCGGCAGCAGCTCGTCGAGGATCAGGCAGCGCATCCGCCGTACGGCAGTCGTTGGACCGAGCCGATCGAGTCGTACGTCCGGGTGTCCAGCACCGGCGGCACCACGGGTACGCCGCTGCGCTGGCTCTTTACACGCGCGGATGTCGCACGGCAGGGGCGGTTGTGGCGCGTGCCGCTCGAGCTGAACGGCGTGGGCGCAGGCGACCGGGTGTTAGTGGATGCGGGGACGTGGGCGTGCTGGGCCGCGCTCGAAGCGCTGGGGGCACTGGGAATTCCCACACCGGCGGGGTACGCGGCGCGGGTGCGGGCGATCGTCGCGCACGGGGTGACAGTGGTCATCGGCACACCGAGCGATGTGCTGCGTCTGGCCGAAGCGGCGGCCGCGATCGACACCGATCTGGTCGAGTCGTACGTGCGGCTGGTGGTGGTGACGGGTGAGATCGGCGGGCATGTGCCGAGCACGCGGCGGCGCATCGAGGAGCGCTTCGGGGCGCGGTGCGTGGACGTCTATGCGCTGACGGAGTGCGGCGTCGTGGGCTTCGATTGCCCCGCGCAGGACGAGGCACTGCATCTCAACGAAGACGAGTTCAACATTGAAATCGACGACGGCGAGCTGGTGCTCACAACGGACCTGCTGTTGCGATACCGGACTGGCGACGTCGTCGAAGGCGTGGCGGGACGGTGCGACTGTGGACGGTCGACGATGCGCGCGCGGGTGCTGGGACGCGTCGGCGAGCGACTGCTGGTGCGGGGTATCGAGCTGCTACCGTCGACGCTCGAAAACATCGTGCGGCGGCATCCGGCGGTCATGGAGTACCAGTTAGAGGCGTATCAGGTGCATGGCCAGTGCGAGCTGGCCATCGACATCGAGCCGGACGAGGCGGTCGCGACCGAGGGCGATCGGGCGCGCGTGGCGGCCGAGGTGGCCGAGGACGTCAAGCGCTCATTGGGACTGCGCTTGCAGTGCGAGGCGGTCCCACCACAATCCCTGGCGCGCGACCATGCGCGGCCAAAGAGGCTGATCTTTCGCCGCTAGCGCGGGCGCTGGGCGCGGATGTTGATGCGCCAGTAGTCGAAGACACACGGCGGATCGTCGTGTACGAACTGTTCGGCGAGGCGATCGAGGAATTGCGCGCGCAGCTCGGGCTTGGGGATGCGGTCCAGGTGGCTGCCCAGGATGACGTTCTCGAGATAGTCGCGGCAGCGCTCGTACGTCGTTTGCACGACGGGCACCTCGAACATGCTGGTCTCGATGTTCACGAAGCCCGCGTGCGCCAGCCGGTCGCGGGTGACTTCAGGTGAGGCGAACTCCCACGGACCGGGCCAGCCTTCGAAATACGGGCGCAGCGGCTCAGCGTCCATTTGCACCTGGGCACGCTGACGCACGCGCAAAATGTTCGGGCCGCCGCCACACTGGCCGACGAGCCAGCCGCCGGGCTTGAGCGCGCGAAAGATGGCTGCGAACAGCGCGGGATGATCGCGCACCCAGTGCAGTGCGGCATTGCTGAAGGCCAGGTCGGCCACGCTGTCGAGGTCGATCAGCTCCAGCGAGAGCTGGCGATACTCGACGTGACCCGCGAACTCGGGCTCGAGGTGCTCGCGTGCCGCGGCCAGCATGTTGGCCGATCGATCGATTGCGATTACCCGACCCTCGGGCAGGCGTCGCAGCAGATGCTCGGTCAGACGGCCACTGCCGCAGCCCAGATCGAGCGCGGTTTCGTCACCGCGTAGGTCCATGCGGGCAAGGATGGCCTCGCCCCAGCTCTGCATCGGATTGGCGAGTCGATCGTAGGCTTGCGCGTTCCATTCGGCGGCGGGTGGCTCCGTCACCGCATGAGCGTACAGGTCGCGGCGGACGCGCTGCGCCTGTACGCTGGCGCCGATCAGCTCGGGCGCCTGGTGCCGGCCAGCGGCAAGCGCGAGTCGGCGCGCGAGCGAGTCGCCGCCAGCGTGTGAGTCATCAGCAGGCGCACGACCCGAGCGCGGTGGCCACGGTAGGGTTCGAGCAGCTCGAGCATGCGCTCGTCTGAACCGCGGCGCTCCCCGGCGAGGGCTTGGGTGACCAGGTGTGGGACGTGCAGGTCGCCGAGCAGGAGGGCGTCGGGATCTCCGAGCGCTGTCAGGCCCAGGCGACCGCGGGTCCACGGACCCACGCCTGGAATGGCCGCGAAGCGTTTGTAGGCATCCTCGAGCGACAGGTCGACTGACTCTTCGAGGCGGCGCGCAACGACCCCGAGGCGCTTCAGCACGTCGGCCCGACGACGCTCGACGCCGAAACGATGGAAGACCTCGTACGGGGTATGGGCGATGCGCTCTGGCGACGGGGGAACCCACAGGCCTGGCTTGGGGCCGGGTGCGCGCTCGCCCAGGCTGTAGACGAGCCAGCGCCAGCTTTCCCATGCATCGGGTGAGGCAACGCGCTGCTCCACGACGATGCCCAGCGCGGCTTCGAAAACGGCTCCCGTACGGCCGAGGCGCAGCCCGGCGTGTTCGTGCGCCAACCGTTGCAGCAGGGCATCAGCGGGCGTGAAGCTGGTGGCGTCGTCGTGGGCGCCGCACAGCGCTGGGGCACGCTCGAGGAGCCATTCGGCACCGTCGCCCCAGGCCTCGACGTTGACGGTGCCGTCGGTGGCAAGGGTGATGCGTTCGGTCGTCGGGCCGAGGGGCGTGCGCGTGGCGCGCCAGACCTCGTCGCCGAAGATGCGCAAGCACGGATCGCGCGGGCCGATGCGGGCGCTGAACAACGTCTCGCGCAAATTGATCGGCGTGTCCAGGCGGAACGCTGTGCTCGGCACTAGGACTGCGGCCGAAAAGGGAGAAACCGCATTGGTGTATCGAGCTTCTAGGTGAGCGGGATGCCGCACAGGCGCAGCGCGCCGTCGAGCTGGCCCATGGTCGTGTCCAGCTCGGCCAGGGTGGCCGCAACCTCGTCATCGTCGCTCAGCTCAGGCGATTGGGCGGCCACGCGCTTCAGGGTAGCGGCATAGCCGCGCACCGAGCGAAAGACATTCGGATCCTGGGCCTGGGCCTGCTTGAGCTCATCACACGGGGCTTCGGCCATCACGGAGGCTTCGTCGATCACGCCGGCCAGGTTGTCCAGGAAAACCACGATAGCCTCCTCAGCATCGGCGCCCAGGCCCATGTCCGGCGTGGCCGAGGGCGACGCCTGTCCCCGCGGGACGTCCTTGGGCGCGGCCGTGGGCTGAGGTGACGGGGCACTCGGCGCGGACGCGGCGGCCGTAGGTGGCGTGCTTGGGTTCGGTGCCGGCGGCGGTGCCGCGCACCCGGCCAGCGCGAGCAACAGCGCGGCCAGCGCGGCGGCGCACAACCGCCTCACGCCGCGCTAGACGTCCTGATCGCCGCGGGTGAGCGAATAGCGATATTGCGGACGCAGCAGATCGGACATTGAAGCGGCATCACCACCACGCCGCACTTTGAGCAGCTCGGCGCCGACGCTGATGGCGATTTCGCCCGGCGTCTCGGTCTTGATGTCCAGGCCAATTGGGGCGTGGACGCGCAGCAGGTCGTCGACGGGAATGCCCTCGTCGCGCAGCAGCTTGAACACGGCATACACGCGTCGGCGGCTGCCGATCATGCCGATATAAGCGGCGCGCTTCTGGATGATCTTGCGCAGCGCGCGCACGTCGTGCGCATGCCCTCGGGTGACCAGCACCACGTACGTCGAAGGTGTGATCGGCAAGTCGTCGACGGCGGTTTCGAAGTCCTCGACGACGATCCGGTCAGCGCTCGGAAAGCGCTCGGCGTTGGCGAACGACGCCCGATCGTCGACGACGATGACGTCGAAGTCGAGCAGCTTGCCCACTTGCGCCATGGGCATGGCCACGTGACCAGCGCCGACGACGATGAGCGTCGGCGGGGGCAAAGCCAGATCGAAGAAGACTGACACCTGGCCTGGGGAGTCTGGCTCCAGCGCGAAGCTTCGGACCTGGGAACGACCGTTGGCGATGACGGCGGCGGCCTCGCCGAGGACACGCTCTTCCAGCGCCGGCCACTCAAATCCGCCTGCCCGATAACGGTCGTCGACGACGAGCGCCTTTTCGCCGAGCGCGCACGGCAGCCCGCGCGCACGACCGACGATGGTGGCGGTCACGGCGGGCCGATGTTGCCTGACGGCCTCGAGAACGGCCGCGGCGACATCGTGACCGTTCTCCGCGCGCCGCCAGGGCTCGACGAAGATGTCCATGATCCCGCCGCACACGCCGTCGGTGTTCAAGCCAATGTCGTTGGTCAGATCCACCACGACCATGCGTGCTTGCTCGTCGGCCATGACCTCGAGCGCGGTACGCCACACCTCGGCCTCACCACAGCCTCCGCCGACGGTGCCGTCGGTCGCGCCGTCCGGCCTGATGAGCATGCGCGCGCCGACCTCGCGCGGCGAGCTGCCGCGGGTGCGCACGATGGTCGCCACAGCGACCTGGGACTCTACTTGCAGCGAACGCTGAAGAGACGCGTAGAACTCGCCGGGACCACTCAAACGGACAGGACCTCAACCGCGGAACGCCGCCGTGCCGCTGCGACCAGCGGCGGAATGGCTTCGAGCAGGGTGTCGACATCAGCGGCCGTGTTGCTTTGACCGAAGGTCACGCGCAGCGCGCCGAACAGCGCACGACGGGGCACACCCATCGCCACCAGCACATGCGAGGGCTCCGACGAACGCGACGTGCACGCCGAGCCACTCGAGGCCCAGATGTCGCGTTTGTCGAGGCCGAGCAGGATCGACGCAATCTCGACGTCGTCGAACGCGAAACTGGCATGGCTCGGCAAGCGCCGCGTGCGGTGACCCGTGACGTGGGTACCAGGCAGCGTTGACGGCAGTCCAGAAAGCAGCCGATCGGTCATCTGCCATAGTCGCTCGTTGGTCGCGCTGCGCTCTGCTTGCGCACGGTCCAGGGCTTCGGCCAGGCCGACCGCGCCGGCGACGTTTTCGGTACCGGAGCGGCGGCCACGTTCCTGTCCGCCGCCCTGGGTCTGGGGCACCAGTTTGCTGCCGCGTCGGATATACAGGGCACCGACCCCCTTGGGGCCATAGAACTTGTGCGCGGCCATGGACAGGAAATCGACTTGCAGACGATCGGTGTCGAGGTCGAGCGCACCGGCGGCCTGGACGGCGTCGGTGTGCACCAGGGCCCCTCTCTGGTGGCCAATTCTGGCCACTTCTTCGATCGGCTGGATGGTGCCGACCTCGTTGTTGGCATAGCCCACAGACACGATTGCCGTCTGGTTGGTGACCGATCGTTCGAGCTGGTCCAGGTCGATCAGGCCTTCGGCGTTGACCTCAATCTCGGTGAGCGTGAAGGCGAGGTGCGTGGCCAGCCAGCGGCA
>DASXRR010000379.1:0-16037 GCA_036506475.1 Chloroflexota bacterium | reverse complement strand
CGGATCTGCCACCGCCGACGCGCTGCGCCCGCCAGCGCTGTTCGGAGCCGCGCACCGTGATTGTGATCGTCGCCGTACTCCCTCCGCCGATCGTCCCAGCCGCCTGCCCAGTGCACACGCGCCCCGTGGCGTCGAACACGCCCTGGTTGGTCACGCCGAGGGTGCAGGACACGAATCCACTAACTGCCGCCGGATTGGGCGTGCAGCTGAAGGAGCTGATGGTCAGGTCAGGCAGCCAGCGACTGAAATTCGGCGGCGGCTTCGAGATCCCACTGCCTCCGCCGGGCGGTGGCGGGCGGCCAGGACGCCCGACGGGCTGGTCGCGGAAATGATGAGTAGCGTGGGCCTGAGTCCCACCGGGGTGGGCATCGGCGCCGGTGCCAACGTCGGTTGTGGCTGCCGAGGCGTCGCCGTCGCCGCCGGCGGCGTGGTACCGCTTCACATGAACAGCGAGACGGCAATCGACGGCGTCTCGCTGGGCACTCGAGTGCTCGTCGCAAACTGTGCGTTCGGCCCGCACGCGACTGCCAGCGGCGCGATCGCGGCGATGCGATCGAAACGCTCGAGCCAGCTAGCCATCCCGCGTGCAGTGTTAGCCCTCGCTCCACCGAGCGGTCAACGTTTAGACCGCTTCGCACACACTGGGCAGTAGCGCTTCGGCGTCTGGCGTTTCAACACCCGCTCCTGGTGTCGATCGGCCAGTGCCCACACCCGTACCAGCTCCACGCTCACGCCCGCCCTGAGCGCCTGTTTGACCAGTCGCGCGCCGCGCCCCGCCAGGTGCACTCGCATGCGCCGCTGGATATCGACCGACCAGCCCAGGTAGTGCTGCGCGCCCTTGACCGGAACGGCGAAATGGAGCAAGTAACACCCGGCCTCGCGCACGCGCACGACCTTTATAGTGGCCGACGGGCCCCACCGCCAATCGGATTAATCCGCGGCTCGGGTGGCCGGCCTGCTTTAGGATCTCTCTAGAACACTTGTTCCATGCTGCACACGCCACCTGGCCCTGACCAGCTGCTTAGCGTGCCCTTCGGGTTGGCCAGCTTTCGCCCCGGTCAGCGCGAGGTCATCGACGCGCTGATCAACGTCGGCGCGGCGCTGGCGGTGTTCCCAACTGGCGCTGGCAAGTCGCTGTGCTACCAGTTGCCAGCACTGATGTTCGAGGGCGTGACCGTGGTCGTGTCACCGCTTATCGCGCTGATGAAGGACCAGATCGATTATCTCCAACGCTTGGGCATCGCCGCCGAACGCATGGACTCGTCGCAGTCTGTCCAAGACGCGCGGCGCGTCGCACAGCTGCTTCGAACGGGTGGGCTGCGCCTGCTGTATGTCGCGCCCGAGCGGTTCAACAACGAGCGCTTTCTGAACGATCTGCATGCGGCGCGAGTCGCACTGTTCGCCGTCGACGAGGCGCATTGCATCTCAGAATGGGGCCACAACTTCCGGCCTGACTACCTGAAGCTAGCCGAGACGGCGCGCGACATCGGCGCCGAACGCGTCCTGGCGCTCACCGCGACTGCCACGCCCGCGGTCGTCGACGACATCTGCGCCGGATTCGGTATCCCGCCAGCCTGCGCCACCGTTACCGGCTTCCACCGGCCAAACTTGCGGCTGTACCTCACGCCGGTGACCGTCCGCGAGCGCGACGCCGTCCTACTCGATCGACTCCGAACGCGCCCGCCTGGCCCGACGATTGTCTACGTGACGTTGCAAAAGACGGCCGAACAGGTCGCCGATCGGCTGGTGGCCGCTGGCTTTCCAGCGCGCGCCTATCACGCTGGACTGGGCGCCGATATGCGTGTGGACGTGCAGGAGTGGTGGATGGCGTCGAATCGGTCCATCGTGGTCGCCACCATCGCCTTCGGCATGGGCATCGACAAGTCAGACGTGCGCTACGTCTACCAATACAACCTGCCGAAGAGTCTCGAGAGCTACAGCCAGGAGATCGGCCGCGCTGGTCGCGATGGTCTGCCCTCAACGGTCGAGGTACTGGCCTGCCCGGCGGACGTACCAGCGCTCGAGAACTTTGCGTATGGCGATACGCCCACGCCTGGTGCATTGAGCGGCCTGGTGACGGAGGTGCTCGGTGCGGGCGTCGCCTTCGACGTCAGTGTGACCGATCTGTCGACCCGCCATGACATGCGCCCGCTCGTGGTGCGCACGGTGCTGACGTATCTCGAGCTGCTGGGTGTGCTGCGCCAGACCACGCCCCTCTACGCCGAGTATGAAGCCCGACCACTCGTTCCCCTTGACACGATCCTGAGCAGCTTCTCAGGCGAGCCCAGGCAGTTCCTGACAGCACTGTTCAACGCAGCCCGCAAGGGCCGCATCTGGTTCCATCTGGATCCAGCCGAGATTGCCACCATACTGCACGCTGATCGCGAACGCGTCTTGCGCGCGTTGCGCCACCTCGAAGATAAACAACTCGTCGAGCTGCGCGCGAGCGAACCGCGTTTGTGTTTCACGCGCACCGATCAGGCAGCGCCTGATGCTGCCGCGCTGATCGCCAGCCTGGCCGAGCGCTTTCAGCGGCACGAGCAGCAAGAGATCGCCCGCTTACAGCAGGTGCTCAGCCTCGCCGAGCACCCAGGCTGCCAGACGCAGTTCCTGGTGGGCTACTTCGGCGAGCAGCTGCCCGCGCCGTGCGGCCACTGCGGCTTCTGCGAAACGCACTCGGCTTCCGCGCTCCCACCGCCGCCCGTCATTGCATCGTTCGACGATCTCGTCGACCCCGACGCCGTTGCCAGCGTATGCCACGCCCATCCCGAAGCACTGGCCGACCCACGCCAGCAAGCCCGCTTCCTATGCGGCCTGTCGAGTCCCGCCTTGACCCGGACGCGCCTGTCTCGCCATCCCCTGTTCGGCTCGCTCGAGGGCCAGCCCTTCGCCCGCGTCCTCGAATGGTGCGCTTCGCGCGTCTTGGTAGGAGATTAGACGTCGAGGTTGCGCACGTACTTGGCGTGAGTCTGGATGAACTTCTTGCGTGGCGGGACCTGGTCGCCCATCAGCGTGTCGAAGACCTCGTCGGCGCTGGCGGCGTCCTCGAGGTTGACCCGTAGCAGCGTGCGCGTGGACGGGTCCATCGTGGTGTCCCACAACTGCTCCGGGTTCATCTCACCCAGGCCCTTGTAGCGCGTGACCTCGGGATCGCGCGCGGTCTTGTGCTTTTCCTTGATCTCGCCCAGCGCCGCGTCGCGTTCCATCTCGTTGTAGGCGTAGTAGATCTCCTTGCCGTACTGGACGCGATACAGCGGCGGCTGGGCGATGTACAGATACCCGTCCGTGATCACCTGACGCATCTGGCGGAAGAAGAACGTCAATAGCAGCGTACGGATGTGCGCCCCATCTACGTCAGCATCAGTCATTATTATCACTCGGTGATAGCGCAGTTTGCTTGGATTAAACGTCTCGCTATTTCCGGCCCCTAGTGCTGTAATTAGTGCGCGGATTTCTTCGAAGGCGATGATCTTGTCCTCGCGTGCGCGCTCGACATTGAGGATCTTGCCTTTGAGCGGCAGGATCGCTTGGAACGTACGGTCGCGGCCCTGTTTGGCTGAGCCTCCGGCCGAGTCACCCTCGACCAGGAACAGCTCGCAGCGGCTGGGATCCTTCTCGGTGCAGTCGGCCAGCTTGCCAGGTAGCGTCAAGCCTTCGAGCGCGCTCTTGCGAATGACTAGCTCGCGCGCCTTGCGCGCCGCTTCGCGCGCCCGAGCGGCCGTCAAGCACTTCTCGAGGATCCGTCGCCCATCGAGTGGGTTCTCCGACAGGAACTGGTCGAGGCCCGCGTTGACGATGGTCTGCACCGCCGGGCCGACCTCAGCATTGTTGAGCTTGTTCTTGGTTTGGCTCTCGAACTGCGGGTCGATCACTTTGACGCTGACGACGGCCGTCAGACCTTCGCGAACGTCCTCGCCCGACAGATTGGCATCCGAATCCTTGAGAATGCCGCTCTTGCGCGCGTAGTCATTCAAGCTGCGCGTGAGCGCTGCGCGGAAGCCGCTCAAGTGGGTACCGCCGTCAACGGTGTTGATGTTGTTGGCGAAGGTGTAGACGCTCTCAGCGAACGAGTCGTTGTATTGCAGCGCAACTTCGATGGCGGTATCGCCACTGCGCCGTTCCACGTAGAACGGGCGCGGGTGCAGCGGTACGCGGCTCAAGTTGAGATGCCGCACGAACGAGACGATGCCGCCCTCGAAGTAGAAGGTGTACTCGCGCTCCTCGCCCAGGCCGGGTCGCTCGTCGATCAGCGTGATCCGCAGGCCCTTGGTCAAGTACGCCATCTCGCGGAAGCGCTGGGCGAGCGTATCGAAGCTGTAGTCGATCGTGGTGAAGATGGTCTGATCGGCCATGAAGCTGATCGTGGTGCCGTTCTGCTGGTCGGTGTCGCCCACGCGCTGCACCGGTTCGAGGGGGATGCCCGCCCGGTACTCCTGGCGGTACAGCCCACCGTCCTTGCGCACCTCGACGCGCATCCATTGGCTCAGCGCGTTGACGACGCTCGCGCCGACGCCGTGCAAGCCCGAGCTGACCTTGTAGCCACCGCCGCCGAACTTGCCACCAGCGTGCAGCACGGTCATGACGACCTCGAGCGCCGACTTCTTCAGCTGCGGCTGCATGTCGACAGGGATGCCGCGGCCGTTGTCCGAGACGGTCACTGAGCCATCGGCGTGGAGGACGACAGAGATGGTGTCGTTGTGTCCGGCCAGCGCCTCGTCGACGGAGTTATCGACGAGCTCGTAGACCATGTGGTGTAGCCCGTAGACATCGGTGTTGCCGATGTACATGCCCGGCCGTTTGCGGACTGCCTTGAGGCCCTCGAGGACCTCGATGTTGGCGCCCGTGTACTCGCCGGTGGGGCTTACCCCGTTGACATGCTCGTCGTCTTGATCCACGTGTTGTGCTCCGTGCGCGGTGACCTGGACCGCGGCGTTATCAGTTCGAACTCAGCGCGACGACCGGCCCGGGGCTCGGCACCGCGTCGGCGCGCTCGAGATAAAAGATCATGCCCGCGGCAACCAGCCCGCTGGCGATGTAGGCATTGCCCAGGATGCTCAGGGCGGTGCCGTAGGGAGACTGCAGATTACTGGCCAGCACCGCCCACACCTGGGCCATGCCCGCCAGGATCAGCCACGTCAGTAGCATCAAGGCGACGCTGGACCACGGATGCCGTCGAACGACGGCGACGCTGCGCTGGATCGCATTCAGTGGTCCAACGTTCGAGACGAATATGGCATCCACGGCGAAGAACAGGTGCAGCAGCACGAACAGCAGGCCGCCGAACACCAGCAACACCCCCAGCGCCGCGACCACGGGCGCCACGAAAACCGTAGCCGTAACCAGTACGAGCACCGGCAGACCGAGCAGTACCCCCACGCCCAGGAGAGTGGCCAGCAGGCCCAGTACTCGTACGACGTCGCGTCCCGTGCGGCGTCCTTCAGCAACCAGCCCCGTTCCGCGACCAGAGCTGGCTATGGCGAGGCCACGATAGAACGCGCCACCCAGCAGCATCCCCGCACTCAGACACGCCACCACCAGCCCCACGGCGGCGCGCCAGTCACTGACGAAGGACAAGTCGCCGCGGATGCTCGGGATGGTCGCCAGACTCGGCGGCGCGAGTGGTCCGCGTGCGACAACAGTCAGCACATTGAGCTCACCGGTTTGCGCGATGAGCCACAGGCGAACGTCGTCGACGTTCACCAGCTCCGGGTTGGCACGCTGCGCGCGACGCGGGCCGAGGGTGACCTGACGCGCCCATTCGGCCGCGCGCGTAACCGTTGGGTCGACCAACGGCGAGTACGACACGTGCGGCCCAACCCATAGGAACACGTCCACGAGGATGGGCAACAGCAGGACCCACAGGTGGCGGTTGACCGCCGCGTAGCCCGCCGAGAGCGTCTCGATCACCCCGGTCGGCTGCGCCTGTCGGCGGGCCGCCAAGGGGTGCTGCACGACCGTAATTGTACTTGACCGGCCGATTTTCGAACGTGCGTTTCTACTCGCCGACGCCCGTTTCACGTGCGACTCCGTCGGCCCGGCGCGTACCTCGGCGCACGCACCAGCAGGCCGGCCGCGGCCGTGACGACCAGGGCGCCATTGACCAGCAGCGCGCTCGGTGCACCCACGGCCGAGACCAGCGCGCCCATCTCCAGGTGGCCAAGCGGTGCCGAGCCAAGGCCGAGCACCCAGAGGCCCATCGCTCGCCCGCGCTGCTCGTGCGGCACCGCAAGCTGCAGCAGCGTCTGCTGCAACAGGTCGAAGGCGCCTGCGCACGCGCCGATGACGAGCGTGACGCCGACGGCGACGAGCAACGAAGGCGCGGACGCCAGGCCGAGCAGTCCCAGACCGTAGACGACGAACACCGCGCCCAGCAGCGGCTCGCGACGCACCCTGGCTGGCAGCACGGCCAAGGCGATGACCGACAGCGTGCCGCCAGCACCAATGCCCGCGTTGAGCAGGCCCAGGCCCTCTGGTCCGGCTCGGAAAACGTCGCGTGCGAGCACCGGAAAGGCGGTCGGGTGCGAGAAGCCGAAGACCTCGCACGCGATCCCCGCGCCGAGCAGGAGGCGCACCGCTGGCACGTCGACGACCAGTCGCGCGGCATCACGCAGTGCTCGACCGAACGGCACGGCAGCCACAACGTGCGCAGCCCGCGGCGCGTTGACGCGGCTCGCCAGCAGCGCGCCGACCGTGGTCACCACCGCCACGAACAAATAGCACGCGGCGCTTCCGCGGGTGGCGATCAGCAGGCCCGCGGCAAGTCCGCCGATGGCCACGCCCAAGCGCGCCGCGAGTGCGTTCAGCGCGATCGCATTGGTCGCTCGTTCAGTGGGCACCGCGTCGATGACTAGCGCCTGGCGCGCGGGAATGTCGAAGACGTTCAGCGTGCCCGCGGCGAACGAGATTGCGACCACCTGCCAGATCTGCACACCGCTGGCGACGAGCCAGCTGGTCAGAATCATGAGCGGAACACTGGCGACGCCGACGGCGACGAGCTGCGTGCGGCGGTTGACGCGATCGGCGATGGTGCCGGCCGCGAGACCGAGCAGCAGCGACGGCAACATGCGCGCTGCCGCGACGACGCCGACTGCCGCGGCGCCACCGCCGGCATCGAGAGCCAACCAGGCGGTGGCCGTTCGTTCGAGGCCGCTGCCAATGGACGCAGCGAAACTGGAGCCCCACAGCCAGCGAGCCGCGGCGCCGAAGCCGCTCACCTGGACGCCACGAGGGTCAAGTCAGCGCGGGTTTGCGCGCGTCAATGTTGAGTCGGACGTAGTCGAGCGCGTACTTGCTTTCGTTCCTGCGTACGGCTTCGACGACGGCGCGGACAAATGGCTCGCGCTGATCGTCAGGCAGCACGCCGACATGGCGACTCAGCACCACCGTGCGGGCGAAGTCGGCAAGTGCGTCCGCGTCGGCGAACGTCTGGGGCGAATTTTCGAGCCACACGCGCACGTGCTCGAAGCCCGCGGCGCTGAGACGTCGCTCAGTTTCGTGCGCCCCGTACTGATGACGCCACAGGCGCTGGCCATGCAAGCTGTCACGGAACGGAGCGCGCTCGGCGACGACGTCGGTGGTGCGCATGAAACGCATCAAGTTCGCGCCGCCGCCACATTGGGCGACCAGTTGGCCCATCGGGCGGAGGACGGCGAATAGAGCGCGAAACAGCGCGTCGTGATCGGCGATCCAGTGGAACGTAGCGGTCGAGAAGATGGCGTCGACTGGTTCGTCCAGGGCAGCCTCGATGCGTAGCAGGTCGGTCTCGACGAACGTGACTCGATCGCCGAATTCGGCCAGCGTCGTGCGCGCCTCGTCGAGCATGCTCGACGACAGATCGGCGGCCATGACCCGCCCGCGCGGCAGGCGCTCGAACAGGCTAGCCGTGACGCGGCCCGAGCCGCAGCCGGCATCCAGCACGGTCTCATCGCCGTTGAGCCGCAGGCGGTCCAGCACGCGTGCACCCCATTTCGCGTGCGGCGACGCGACGCGGTGATAGGTCTGCGCGTCCCACTCCGCGTTTGACCCCGACGTCACGCGGCCAGGCTACCCGATAATTGAGTGTGGCCGACGATCTGGCCAGTTTGCGGCCGTACCTGTTCTCGATTGCCTATCGGCTGGTTGGCAGCGCCAGCGAGGCCGAGGACCTGGTCCAAGAAGCGTTCGTGCGCTACATGGCCGCGCAGCCCGAGGACGTGCGCTCCAAGCGCGCGTTCTTGAGCACAATCGTCACCCGGCTCAGCCTGGACCACCTGAAATCAGCGCGTGTGCAGCGCGAGGCGTATGTCGGGCCGTGGCTGCCCGAGCCGGTGCTGACCGAGCGCAACGAGCTCGGGCCGCTGGAGAGCGTCGAGCAGCGTGAATCGGTGTCGCTGGCGATGCTGGTGTTGCTGGAGCGCCTGTCACCCGAGGAGCGCGCGGTGTTCGTGCTGCATGAGGCCTTCGAGTACCCGTTTGCCGACGTCGGCGAGGTGGTGGGCAAGGGCGCAGCCGCGTGCCGCCAGGTCTTTCATCGGGCCCGTGAGCGCCTCTCGGCGGGCAAAGCGCGCTTCAGCGCATCGCGTCAAGTACAGCAGAGCCTGGTCGAGCAGTTCATCGCGGCCGCCGAGCGGGGCGACATGCGCTCGCTGAGCGCGGTGCTGGCTGAGGACGTGACGGTCTGGGGCGACGGCGGAGGCAAAGTCGCCGCCGGCCGGAGACCGGTCGCTGGGCGCGAGGCGGTGCTGCGTTTCCTGGATGGCATTGTGCGTCTGGCGCCGCCCAACACAAGTTTTGCGATCGCCGATGTGAATGGCACGCCCGGCCTGCTGGTGTTCTTCGGCACCGAGCTGGCCCAGGTCAGCACCATCGACGTGGTCGACGGACAGATCGCCGGTATTCGCAATGTGCTCAATCCCGACAAGCTGGCCTTCGTGCAGCGCCAGCTCACCGAAATGTCTCACGTGAAACCGGCCGACGCGCCGGTTTCACGCTGACCCGGTCACGCGCGACCGACGTCAGTCGTCTAGGGTGCATGACGCGTGGACTTTTCGGCCTGGTCGGCGTGAGCTATTTGCTGACCGGCCTGGCGCTGCTGTTTGCGCCGCAGTGGTTCTTCGACCACGTGGGCACGTTCCCGCCGTTCAATCGCCACTTCCTGGGCGACATCGGCTCGTTCACGCTGCCGATTGGCCTCGGGCTGCTGCTGAGCCTGCGCTGGCCATCACTTGGCCCGGGCGTGCTGCTGATCGGCGTGCTGGGTAGCTCGATGCATCTGCTCAACCACGTCTACGACGCGCTCCTCGACACGGTGCCCGGACGAGGCTGGTCCGACGTCCCTGGTCTGGTGGTTGTCCTGCTGCTGTTGCTGCTGCCGCTGTGGCGACGATCGATAGGTAGGCCGCAAACTCGGCCAACGCGCGTAGGCTGAAACCAGTCGGGCAGCCCGGCCAGGCCCAGAGGTAGTAGGTAGGCCATGCAGCGCGTTCTACTGACAGGGATGTCTGGCGTCGGCAAGTCCGCGCTCCTGGGCGAGCTGGCGGTGCGCGGCTACAAAACGGTCGATGCCGACGCTGAACATGTGGTCGGAATTGCGTCCGGTCGGTGATGGTTCGGGCGTCGCCGGGGATCTCGACCTCGTGTGGCGCGATGACAAGCTGCAGACGCTGTTGTCGACCGCGGATGCTGAGGTGCTGTTCATCGCTGGCTGTGCGAGCAACCAGGTGCGTTTCTACTCGCAGTTCGAGCACATTGTGCTGCTGAGCGCACCAGCAGACGTGATGGCCTGGCGCCTTGCGACGCGAACGAACAACCCTACGGCAAGCTTGCTGAGGACGTCGAGCGCGCGCTGAGGCTCAAGGAGACGGTTGAGTCGCGGCTGAGGGCGGCGGCGGACGTCGACATCGACACGCGTGCGCCGCTCGCCGAGGTTGTGGCCGCGGTGCTCGGGCTGGTGCACCAGGGACGCTAGCGCAAAACGTTTTAACCCAGGTCTTCGATCAGGCGACTGGCTCGACCAGAATCCGCGTCCCTTGGCCAAAGTGCGTTGCCCGACGCTCATCGTCCAGGCGACGCGTCCATGGATCGATGGCCGACAGTCTTGACGCACGCGATCATTGCCGCGCAGCGTAAGGCCGTCCCCCACGCGCAGGTGCTCATCGCGCGCCAATCCAGCCACCCGCTGCTGGTGCGCGACCCGGAGCCGGCGCTGGTCGAAGCGAATCACACCGTTCGTCACGTCCGTTCGGCGCTGAGCGGGCGAGACAGGATGTAGATACGGGCGCTGAGTTTGCCGATCATGCGGTAGACATGCCACAGGCAGTCGCCGAGCTTGATGTCGTAGGCAGCTTGACCGTATTTGGCGATATATCGGCTGGGTTGGCGCAGCAGGCGGGCGGCGTGCAGCAGCATGCGCGCTGGGCGGCCGGTCTGCTCCTGCGCGTATTCGCCCCACTTGGGGCCCAGCTCGTCGCAACGGTCGACGGTCAGGCCGGCGGCGGCAATGGCGGCGCCAAAGGCGTTGGGGTCGACGCTCGACGGGACGACGCCCATCGTCTGCCACAGCCAGGCGGCTTCGCGTGGCTCGAGCCGGTCGGTGGCGAACATGTTGTACACGAGCATCCTGGCGCCTGGGCGCAGGACGCGCTGGCATTCGCGGTAGACCTGCTCGAGGTCCGCGATGTGGACCAGCATGTCGCGGCACCAGATCAGGTCGATACTGGCGTCCTCGAGCGGCAGCGCTTCGGCGGTGCCGAGCTCGAAGCGCACCAATGCGCCCACACTCGACCCGCTCAGGGCGTCCTGAGCGAGCTCGACGTGGCGGGGCACGCGGTCGACGCCGACCACGTTGCAGCCGAAACGTTCGGCGAGCCCGATGCTGAAGGCGCCTTCGCCGCTGCCGAGATCCAACACGCTCGAGCCCGTGGGCAAGCCGAGCTCAGCCACGTAGTCGTACAGGGAGTCCGGCCCACGCGGGTTCAGACTCTCGTCCAGCTCAGCTAAAAACGCGTCTTCGATGCGTGGATAGGCGTCGTAGAACTGGTCGAACCATGCGGACGAGTGGGCCATGGCAGGCAAAATACACGGGATGGAGGCGCGCGCAGAGCTCAGCACCGCGACGGTCGTTCGCCAGCTGGAGGGGCTTGGCGTCGAGCGCGGGGGCGTGCTGCTGGTGCACACCTCGTTTCGTGCGGTGCGGCCGATCGAAGGCGGGCCACTTGGCCTGATCGATGCTCTGCGGGCCGCGCTTGGCTCCACGGGCACGCTGGTCATGGGTTCGTACACGGGCTCTGATGACGAGCCGTTCGACCCACGCAGAACGCCCGCGTCGCCGGATCTCGGCGTTGTGGCCGATCTGTTCTGGCACGTGCCGGGCGTGCTGCGCAGCGACCATCCGTTTGCCTTCGCCGCGGCTGGGCCGAAAGCGGCGGAGATCGTGCGCGATCCGTTACCGACGCCGCCGCATCGGCTGGAGAGTCCCGTCGGACGTGTGTACGAGCTCGATGGGCAGGTGCTGCTGCTGGGCGTTGGCCACGATGCCGATACGACGCTGCACCTGGCCGAGCTGCTCGCGGACGTGCCCTATCGGCTGCGGAAGCACATCACGGTGCTGCAAGACGGGCGTCCAACGCGGATCGACTATGGCGAAAACGATCACTGCTGCCAACGCTTCACGCTTGCCGATGACTGGCTGCGGGAGCGGGGACTGCAGGCGGAAGGGACCGTTGGCTACGCGCCAGCACGGCTCATGCGGGCACGCGATATTGTCAGCGTTGCACGCGACCGCATTGCGGCCGACGCACTCGTGTTTCTGCATCCGCTGAGCGCAGCGTGTGCCGAGTGCGACGCGGCGCGCGAATCGACACTCAGCCCGAAGCGCTGATATACTCGGACACCAACTCTCCCCGTTGCGGTCGCGCTCATCGACCGCTGCTCGTAAGGACTGCTCCCCCGTGCCCAAGCGTACGTACCAGCCCAAGCGCATCCCGCGCAGACGAGAGCACGGCTTCCTCAAACGCATGTTTACCGCCGCCGGGCGCGCCGTCCTCAAGCGTCGACGCCTGCGTGGCCGCAAGCGTCTGACTGTCGTCTAAGGCCGTCCGCCATCCGCCAGGTGGGCTGCGCCAGCGTGTCGATCCGTGAAGCGCGAGCAGCGTCTGCGCACCGTAGCCGACTTTGCGCGTGTGCGCGACGCGGCGCGCCGCGGCTGGCCGCATCGACTGCTGGTGGTGTATGCGGCTCCTAATGATCTGCCGTATGCCCGGGTGGGCATCACCGTGAGCGGGCGCGTCGGCAAGGCAGTGGTGCGCAACAAGGTGCGGCGGCGGCTCCGCGAGGCACTCCGCGCGCGGCTTGCGCGTATCACCGCGGGTCTGGACGTGCTCGTGATTGCGCGGCCGGCGAGCGCAAGCGCCACATGGCAGGAGCTCAATCAGGCGTTGGACGCGCTGCTCGAGCGAGCGGGAGCCACCAGGCCTGCAACTGAGACGGCCTCGGCGTGCGTCTGATTGGCAGTGACGTCCGTACTTACACTGCCGCGCGCAGCAGCACTCGGTCTGATTCGGGTGTATCAGTCGACGATCGGTCCGGCGCTGCCACCGTCGTGTCGCTATCAGCCGACGTGCTCGCACTATGCATACGAGGCGATCGAGCGGTACGGCCTCGTGCGCGGGAGTTGGCTAGCCGCACAACGTCTCATCAGATGTCACCCGTGGGGCGGCAGCGGTTACGACCCCGTGCCGTGAGCGGATACGCCATACTCCTGTGCAATTGCGCCCTGACTGAGACCGTGGAGCTGTAAGCGTTGGATTTTCTGCTGCCCTATTGGAACCCGTTGATCGTTCACCCCCTCGAGCAGGGGCTGCGCATGCTCGCCGCGCCGCTCGAGACGGTGATGAGCCCGGGCCTGGCGGGCGGCCTGGCGATCATCTTCTTCACGATCGTCCTGCGCGTCGTGTTGCTGCCGCTGTCGCTGGTCCAGATCCGCTCGCAGCGCCACCAGCTAGCGATTCAGCCTGAGCTCAAGGAGCTGCAGCGCAGGTTCAAGGGTGACCGCGAAGGCATGGCCCGGGCGCAGATGCAGCTCTATAAAGATCGCGGAGTCAACCCCGCGGCGGGCTGCATTCCACTGCTGATTCAACTGCCGATCCTGTTCGGCATGTACTCGGCGATGTCGCAGTTGGCGACGATGGGCCTCACCCTCGATCAGGTTACCGCCAACAGCATGCAGCCGGGACGCATCGTCTACGCCGCCGAGCGGCGCACCGACCCCTTACCGTTCAACCAGTTCGAGCTGGTACGGCTCGAGGTCATCCCCAAGGACAAGGTCCAGATCGACGCGGTGCAGGCCGATTCGTCGTCGTCTTTTCATGGCAAGCAGCTGCTGAACACGACGCAGTCGTTGACCCTGACGCCAGGTGTCCCGCCCGGCAACATCAACCCGCCCAGCACGCCCTCGGGGACAGCCTCGATCTTCTTCCGCGCGGGCAAACTGCAGGACGATGGCTCGATCGATCGCAACGCCGCGCCGGTCGTCGGACAGCCATACATCGTCGAAGTATGGGTCGATGCCTCGGGTACCAATGCCGACGTGGCGAGCGTCACCGCAACGTACGACGCCGCTCTGTTGGACGTGACCCATGTCGAGACGCCGAAGCTGCAGGACGTGGCGTTCAAGAGTCGCTTCCTGTGGCTGCCCAGCCTGGGTGAACCGGACCTGATCCACTTTGGCGGTCTGGGCATCCCGGGCGTGCTGCTCATCATCATGACCATCACCTCGTTCGTCAGCCAGCGCATGACCACGCTGCCGTCGGACGATCCGCAGCAGCAGGCGATGATGCGCTCGATGGCGTTCATGCCGCTGATGTACCTGTTCTTCTTCCTGAATACGCCGGCGGGATTGGTCCTGTACTGGCTGATCAGCAACGTGTTCAGCATGTTCCAGCAGTACTTCACGATTGGCCTGGGCATGCTTGGCGGCGACGTGATGCGCTTTACCGGTCGCGACCTGCAGCCCCCGTGGGCGCACGTTCCGACGACCGCAATACGCCCTTCGGATGACCAGGGCCCTGCTGGCAACGGACGTGGGCCTCGGGGACCGAACGGACGTTATCCATCAGATGGCACTACACCTGCTCCTGGCTCGCGCGCGACGGCACGTTCACGCTCTGGCGGGAGCAAGGGGAGGAAACGTGGCAAGCGTTGAAACAACGGGTCCGACGGTAGACGACGCGATTGATGCTGCCCTGGAGCAGCTCGACCTCGACGAAGACCAGGTTGATCTCGAGATCTTGTCCGAGGGTGGCGATGGCCAGCCCGCCCGGGTGCGCGCCACGCCGCGCAGTGAGATCGCGGCGCCGGGCATTGCCGCGCTGTCCGAGCCCGACGAAGAGGCCGAGTGGGACGAGCCCTTGGCAACGGCCGGTCGTGAGATCGTCGAGGACCTGCTCGACTACATGGGCTTTCCGGGTGAAGTCGACATCTTGCGCGCGGGCAAGGAAAACGGCACGCCGACGCTGGTCATGGCCGTCGTCGACGGTGAGTCGATGGGTGCCCTGATCGGCCGGCGCGGGGAGACGTTGCAGGCATTTCAGTTCATCACGCAACTGCTTGTGAATCGTCGGGTGGGCCACTGGACGCGGGTGCTGCTCGATATCGAGGGCTACCGCTCGCGGCGCGAGCGCTATCTCAAGGACACCGCGCTACGCGCCGCCGAGAAGGCGATGCGCTATCGCGAGCCAATCGAGCTCGATCCGATGATTCCCAGCGAACGACGAATCGTGCACATGACACTGGCCGAGCACGAGTTCGTGGTGACGCACTCTGAAGGCGAAGGCGACAGTCGGCGCGTCATTGTCGAGCCGACGTCGGAGTATGTCGCTCAACACGGTGGGCCACCCGAGCGCCCGGCGCCAGGCGCGGTCACCGGTCGTGGTGGCGGCTTCAGTCGGGGTCGAGGTGGTCGCGGCCGCCCAGGCGGCTTCGGCGGCGGCGGCGGCGGCGGCGGCGGGTACAGAGACCGGAGGTAGCGATCACGTCCGCTGACGACAAGGGCGCGATCGAATACCTGCTGCTCGGGCACGTCACCGTCGATCGGGTCGACGAAAAACGGGTCGTGCTCGGTGGTACCGCGACCTACGGCGCGCTGACCGCGCGCAATCTGGGCGCGCGCGTGGGTGTGCACACATCGGCGTCCTACGAGCCGGGGCTGATCGATACATTGCGCGGGGTACTCGTCGCGCGCGTGCCGGCCGAGTTCACGACCTGCTTCGTCAACGAATACCAGGATGGGAAACGTCGACAGACGATTGAGTCAGTCGCCGAGAAACTGACCTACGAGCAGATCTTGCCCGAGTGGCGAAATCCGCCCATCGTGCACCTCGGGCCGCTCAACCAGGAGCTCGATGCCGGCTCGCTGATAAACCGTTTTCCTCGTTCGCTGATCGGTGTGACGCCGCAGGGATGGATGCGCGCATGGGATGAAAACGGTCTGGTACGCGCCGTCCAATGGGCCGACGCCGACAAAGTGTTGGCCAAAGCCGATGTCGTCGTCATCTCCGAGGATGATGTCGCCGATCGCTCCGTGATCGAGGATTGGGCAAGCCGGGCGAAGATGCTCGTGGTGACCCTCGGCGATCGCGGCTGCGACGTCTATCGCACGGGTGAGCCCGTCTATCACTCGGCGGCGTTCAAGTCGGCTGTGGAAGTCGACCCGACCGGCGCGGGCGACGTGTTCGCGGCGGCGTTCCTGTGGCACCTGCACTCGAGCCACGGTGACTGGCGAGCCGCCGCCGATTGGGCCAACTGCGTCGCCTCGTTCGTCGTCGAAAAGCGCGGCGTTGCCGGCGTGCCCAAGCTAGCCGACGTCGAAAAGCGCTGGCGCGGCGGCGCCCGCGTCGGTGCGCGCACGCGCGCCAGCTAGGGTTTGGCCCACGCGGGGGCAGTGCGTGAGGCGCTCGAGCACACCGACAGGGTCGTAGCCGATGGCGACGATGTCGCCCAGGACCAGGTAGGCGTCGGCGCCACCATGATGTTCGATGTCCGCCAGGACCGCATCAAGCGCG
>DASXRR010000378.1:0-4781 GCA_036506475.1 Chloroflexota bacterium | reverse complement strand
GGCGACGTCGGCTTGTGCCAGCGCTTTGCGGATCACGGCTTCCTGAGCTGGCCCATTGGGCGCGGTCAGCCCGTTTGAGCGCCCGTCCTGATTGACGGCGGAGCCGCGGACGAGGGCGAGGATGCGGTCGCCATCGCGCAGGGCGTCCGGCAGCCGCTTGAGGACGATGACGCCGCAGCCTTCGCCACGCACATAGCCGTCGGCGGCGGCGTCGAAGGCTTTACAGCGGCCGTCAGGGGCGAGTGCGCGCAACTTGCAGAAGTACAGCGTGCCTTCAGGCGCCAGGATGACATTGACTCCGGCCGCCAACGCGAGGTCCGACTCACCCTGGCGAAGGCTCTGGCAGGCCAGATGCAGCGCCACCAGCGACGACGAACACGCCGTATCCAGCGACATACTGGGGCCTTGTAAGCCCAGCGCGTATGACAACCGGCCGGCGGCAACACTCGCGAGAGACCCGGTCCCGGTATATGCATCGACGCGAGTGAGATCGCCGTCACCACGAAACAGATCCGCGTAGTCGCTGGTGCTGATGCCGACAAACACGCCGGTCTGACTGCCAACCAGCGCCTCGGGTGATTGGCCGGCATCCTCGAGAGCTTCCGATGTCACCTCCAGCAAGAGCCGCTGCTGGGGGTCCATCATCACGGCTTCGCGCGGTGAAATGCCGAAGAACGCGGCGTCGAACTGGTCGACGTGATCGATGAATGCGCCACGTCGCGTATAGATGCGACCGGCCTCCGGGTCCGGATCGTAATAGGCATCCACGTCCCACCGATCCGACGGCACGTCGATGACTGCGTCCGTACCGTCGCGCAGCAGATCCCAGAACGTGTCGGGACTGTCCGCGCCACCAGGGAACCGACAGCCAATGCCCACGATCGCAATGGCCTTCCCAAGGTCCAGGCGGTTGGCCTGCGCCGCGGCTGGACTGGCGCGCGGCACGTCGCCGTTGGCGGAGGCATCGAGGTCGAGCAAGTCGTCCAGGAAATCGGCGAGCGCGTCAACGCTCGGGTAATCGAACAGCAGCGTTGCAGACAGAGTTCGCCCGATCTTCTGCCCGAGCACATTGCGGAGCTCAACCGCCATCAACGAGTCCAGTCCGAGCTCATGCAACGGCCGCCGCGGATCGATCGAAATGGCTGCCGGCAAACCCATTACCCGCGCGCACTCGAGGGAAATGAGTTTTCCGAGGTCGGCGCGTCGACGAGGTGGAGCTAGCCGGCGGACCTCGCGCCACGTCTCATCCCCGCCAGCCAATTTGGGGAGTCGGTCCACACCGTCACCAGGCGCGAGCTCGGCCAGGAGTGGCAGGCGACTACCCACCGGCAAGTGTCGCGCGAAAACCGGCCACGCGGCGCGGATCACAGCTATCTGGCCGGTGGCGTTCAGATGCTGGGTGAGAATCCGTGCACCTTCGACGGGCGACAGCGCCGCGAGCCCGCGCTCGTGCAAGCTCGCGTGCTCTGCCAGACCCGCGGCCATGCCGATCGTCCATGGCCCCCAGTTGATGCTCAGCGCCGCGAGTCCGTCGAATCGGCGACGGTGTGCGAGTGCGTCCAGAAACGCGTTGGCCGCGGCGTAATTGGCCTGGCCCGCCGAACCGAGCAACGCGGCTGCCGACGAAAACAGGACGAAGAAGTCCAGCGGGCGGTCGTGCGTCAGGCAATGCAAATTCCAGGCGCCTTCGACTTTGGGTGACAGGACTCGCATAAAGCGCTGCCAATCCTGGCGGATGAGCGTGGCGTCGTCGAGAACGCCGGCGGCGTGGACAACACCGCGCAGGGGTGGCATTTCCGTGTCGATCCGCTCCAGGGCCGCGGCGAGTTGATCGAATTGCGCCACGTCGGCCTGCAGCACCACGATATTGACGCCGTTAGCGCGGAGCTCAGCGAGGGTCGCGCTGGTCTCGTCATCGGGTGGGCGTCGAGACAGGAGCGCCAGGTGGCGCGCGCCGGTCCGAACGAGCGCCCGCGCCGTCTCCAGACCAAGTGCACCGAGACCGCCCGTAATAAGGTATGCGGAATCGGCGCGCAGGCGGATGTCACCGGTGCCCGCCGATTGCTTGCTTGATTGCGAGATCACGACTTTACCCGTGTGTCGGGCCTGAGCCATGTAGCGAAACGCCGCGACGGTCTGCTCGATTGGAAAGACTCGGTGTCGAAGCGGCTCCAGGCCGTGCGATGCGAACGTGCCGATCAGGTCATTCCAGGCCGATCGAACACGCTGTGGATCATCGCGGAGCAGCTCGCCCAGGTCGAATGGCTGGTAAACCACATCCGGACAGAGCTGGGCCGCCTGTTCAGCGTTCCAGATACCACGCTTGCCCAGCTCGATGAATCGACCGCCCTCGCGCAGCACAGACAAGCTGGCTGGAATGAAGGCATCCGACAGCGAATTGAGCACGACGTCCACACCCTGGCCACCGGTCGCTGCCTGAATCTGTTCGGCGAACTCCAGGGTCCGTGAGCTCATGAGCTGACGAACGCCCATCTCGCGCAGCGCGTCCCACTTGGCTGGGCTGGCGGTGGCGAAGACTTCAGCACCGCCGCGCATCGCCAACTGGACCGCGGCCATGCCGACTCCGCCCGCGGCCGAGTGGATCAGCACGCGCTCTCCCGCACGTAGCCCTGCGAGCTCGAGCAGGCCAATGGAGGCCGTCAGGAAGGCGACCGGGATCGTGGCCGCCTCTTCCGCGCCAATGTGATCAGGTCGATGTGCGACGAAATCGGCACGGGTAGTGACGTAGTTGGCGAAGCTGCCAGGTGCCAACGCGACGACCTGATCGCCAACGGCCAGACCCTCCACTTCTGAGCCGAGCGTCGCGATTTCGCCGGCACACTCGTTGCCCAGGGGAATTGCATTACCCGGATACAAATCGAGCGTGGCGAGCACGTCGCGGAAATTCAAGCCCGTCGCACGGATACGAATTTCGACCTCACCAGGTCCAGGCGCCCGCCGGCTGCAAGGCTCAAAGACGAGCTTGTCGAGTATGCCAGGCGTATGAATTGCCAACCGGAACGGACCGTCCGGCGGAGGAGCGGCAAGTCGTGGCCCTTCGTCACGCACAAGCCTGAGCACATAGCGCGTGCTACCGCGGAATGCGATCTGGTCCTCGGTGTCGTCCGCCAGGAGCTCCTCGACGAGCGCCTCCGGCTCGTCGGAGTCTTGCGCGGGGGCGAGATCCAGACGCGCGCAGCGCAGCTGCGGGTGCTCGAGGGCGACCACCCTGGCGAGTCCCCAGACGGTTGCCTGGGCCGGATTCACCTGACCTTCGTCGACGGCTTGCGCACCGCGTGTCACCAGCCACAATCGCGGCGGGATAGTGTGCGCGGTCTGCATTGCCAGCGCTTGCACCAGATGGAGAGCGCTCTCGCAACCGACCGCCCACGCGCCAGCGGTGGACTGGCGTTCGCTAGTTTTCAGCTCGGGCGTGTCCAGAGTCCACAGGTGCACCACGCCAGCCAGCGGCGCCCCGGTGTCCTCCAACAGTCGCCGGAAATGCGTTGGATCGGAGGGACTCAGTCGCCAGGACCCGTCAGCATGTCGTCCATACGCGTCACCGGGATAGACCAGCGTTCTGCGTTCACCAGCCGCAGTCAGCCGATCTGCGGCCGCCGCGCCCAGACCCGCCCGGTCGGCGAAGACCAACCAGTGCCCCGGAGTCCGTGGCCCGAACTGCGCACGCGAGGCCCGACGTGACGGCCGCCACTCCATCCGGTGCAGCAGCTCGGCAGGATCCTGGCTGGTAAACAGAGCCGCGGTCGAAGGTCCTGCTTGACGCAAGCGCACGCCCGTGAGCTCCAGGATGACGTGTCCGCCCTCGTCGAGCAGGCGCACGTCGCCCTCGGCTATATCCTTGTGGACCTGCGAACCCGGTTTGAGTCGCGCGTGGCACCAGGCGGCTCCGGACGTGCTGTCTGTCACACGCACATGTGCCACGGCCTCCGGTAGATACAGGGCCGGTTCGCCGGGCAACGTCGCCGCGAGCGCCTGTATGCAGGCATCCACCAGGGCCGCGTCGACCAACCCTCGCGCGTCGCGGAGCTCGGCCGGCTGGTGGACCTCGGCCAGGACTTCACCTTCTCCATACCAGAGCCGGTTCAAACGCTGGAATGCAGATCCCAGCTCGAGTCCTGCGTCGGCCGCGACGCGGTAGAACTCGACACCTGACAGCTCGCTGGTGCAGCGGCTCAAGATGTTCGCGACGGATTCGCTTGCAGCCGCGCTTTCGGGCGAGTTGCGGAGTTTCAAGAAGCCCCGCGCATAGGTCGTCGCGGCTTCATCTTCATCGCGCTGCGAGCTGCCAAGGGTCCATGCGGCGCTGTCGGAATTGTCTGGCTCCAGAACGAGCTCCAGTTGGCGAGTGCGCGTGTGCCCGACACTCATCACCCGTGACAGGAGCGTGTCCTCCAGCGCAGTCGATCCGGTGCCGAACAGCCGCTCGCCGGCCTCGAGGACACGGACAAGGTGGTACGCGGCGGGAACCACCGGCGTGCCGCGGACCTGATGGTCGAGGAGCAGCGGAGTGGTGGAGGTGCTCAGCTCAAACGTGTGGACGACTTGCTGGGCCACCGATGCGAATCCAGGCTCGGGATCTGGCGCAGCAACCCAGTACCGGGAGCGTTGGAAGGGATACGTGGGCAGCCGGACCCGCCGCCGTGGCGGCTGGCCGTGCTCCAGGGCCGCCCAGTCCGGAGTTACCCCACGGACGTACAGCTCGCCAACACTTTCCAGCACCTGCTGCCAGTCGTCGTGATCGGCACGCAGGCTGGTCAGCC
>DASXRR010000377.1:0-13948 GCA_036506475.1 Chloroflexota bacterium | reverse complement strand
CCATCAAAGTCGACTACGCGTTTGTCACCGCGTACCGCGCCGACCGGCTCGGTAATCTGGAGTTCCACGGCAGCAGCCAGCACTTCAATACCAGCTTCGCCAAGGCCGCCAGGATCGCCGTCGTCGAGGTCGACGAGATCGTCGAAGTGGGTGAGATTCCGCCCGATCGCGTAGGCCTGGCCGGCGCGTTTGTGAGTCGCGTGGTGAAGCGCACGGTACCGATGTCGACACATGCCGTCGGGCGGTACCGCAGGCCCTCGGACAACGCACGCGAATACAACGGCAAACCAGCCTGGACACGTGCGCAAATGGCCGAGCGCGCCGCGGCGCTGCTGCCAGAGCACAGCTACGTCAATCTTGGCCTGGGCATCCCGACGCTCGTCGCAAACTACCTTGGCGGACGCGACATCAAACTGCACGGTGAAAACGGCATCCTGGGCTATGGCGGCACCCTGCAGGGCGAAGACATCGACCCGTACGTGATCGACGCCGGCGGCAACTTCGTCTCATCACCGCCTGGCACGGCTTACTTCGACAGCGTGACAGCGTTCGAGATGGTGCGTTCGGGCAAGATCGACGTGGTCTGCCTGGGTGCCTACCAGGTCGATCAAGCGGGCAACGTCGCCAACTGGAATACGCCGGAGGTCGTGGGCGGCGGGATCGGCGGGGCGATGGACATGGTCGCCGGTGGCGCGACAGTGATCGTGCTGATGGAGCACCGCGACTCGCGCGACCGCGCCAAGCTGGTCCGGACGTGTACCTATCCGTTGACCGGGCCGACGTGCGTCGACATCGTGGTCACTGACCTGGCGGTGCTGCGGCGCGGCAATGCAGGGTTTGTCCTGGAGGACGTGGCGCCAGGCTTCACCGCCGAAGAAGTCGTCGCGCTTACAGAGATGGAGCTACTGGTTCCAGCGTAAGCACGTGCTCGGCGAAGGCCGCCTGCTGCTCGAGCGTGGCGAAGTTCATACGCAGGTAGGTGACGCCGCACGCTGCGAGCTCGTCGATGCGCTCGCGCGCGGTGCCCACGGAGTCCTCGGCGGCCAGCGTGATGCCCGCGGCAATCGTGATGGGCCGGGTTGGCCAGTCGGTGGACGCGCAGGCCTCGGCGATCACCGGCTTCACGTCGCCCATCGACAACAGCACCCAGCCGTCAGCAAGCTCCTTGACCAGGGACTGCGTGGCGGGCGAGTTGCCGCCAATCCAGATCGGCGGATGGGGATGCTGGTAGGGCCGCGGGTTGAACGCCAGATTGGTTACGCGCACGTACTCGCCGGCGAAAGTTGTGCGCAACGGTGCAGGGTGCGTCCACAGCTCGCGCAGCAGTAGCGCGACCTCGCGCTCGTGGGCAATGCGCCCGTCGTGATTGGCGATGAACGGCACGTCGTACTGCGTGTATTCGTCCTCGAACCAGCCCGCGCCGAGCGAGCAGATCACTCGACCATGGGTGATCTGATCGAGCGTGGCGATCATTTTGGCTAGTACGGCTGGATTGCGGAACGACGGGTTGAGCATGGCGAACGCGATCCGCACGCGCTGCGTGACGGCGCCGATGGCAGTCATCAGCGTCCACGTCTCGAGCGGCGCCTCGGGCGACGGTTCACCGCGAATGCCGAGCAGGTGATCGCCCGTCCAGACGCTATCGAAGCCGAGTTCATCGGCGAGTCGCGCTTCGCCGAGCACGGCGTCGGCGCCGCGGTCCGGATGGAGCTGCAGTCCGAATTGCATTACTTCATCGCCAGGGCGTTGGCCGGCGAGCCGACGCCACCGCGCAGCATCAGCGGCTTGGCCACGAAGAAGCACTCGTAGACGCCATCCTCGGCGCAGTCGGCAGCCAGGTCTTCCAGATCGAACAGCTCGCCCAGTACCAACCCGAGCAGAGCAATGCCCCAATGGTGGATGACCTTTTTCGCACGGTTCATTGGGAAGGCTTCGACGGCCAGGTTATCGCCGACGAGCGCGGCGATCTGCTGGTCCCAGATCCAGGCCAGGCTGTCCTCGCCCTGATCGATGCCCGGGCAGGCGAAGCCCGTCCGTGGCTCATCAGAGAACTCGCCCCGGTCGGCCTCGGCGCGCAGCATTGCCGCCATGCCCGTGCGCAACAGCACGATGTCGCCTGGCTGCAGCGCCACTCGTTGGGCCGCGGCTACTTCGTCGAGAAGCCCCACCGGTAGCGCCATGAATTGGTCGGGTGCCAGAGGCGAACCGCGCGCTGCGAGAAAACGCTCGACGTCGAGCAGCACGCCGCGCCCGACGATGCCGTGGCGCGCGAAATTCTGCATGCCCAATCGACCGTCAACCACATGTGCAGCCTCGATCGATGTCCAGTTATAGAAGCCGTAGTCGGGATGTCGAATGTGGCGCAGGCCATCCCACTGGCTCGAGAACTGCGGGAAGAAGCCATCGAGATGATCGTCCTGAACCGTGCTATTCGCCCAGCGCTCGATGATGTGCTGGGGCCGCTTGCGGGCGCCGAAAAACGGGCGCGCAGGCAGATGCAGCGGCAAGTCGAGATTGAACACCGCGCCGCGTTTGGCCAGTCGCGCGGCATTGACGCGCCGCTCCGGTGTGAGAAAATTGAGTGTGCCGAGCTGGTCGTCGCGGCCAAAAACGCCCCACGCCGAGTTTGGCGGCGCATCCGCGCTGATCGGCAGCTGGGCATAACGTGGAATCACGTGCCGGCTGTCGACAGGGTGGTGCTCATCTTTTGGCGAACGCGCGAGCAACTATGCGGTAACCTCGCAGGAGGATATGCTCACGTCCTAGGGGACGCGTATGGACTTATGAGGCAGTCCGTAGATCGAGCCCTCCGATCGGAGACTCTCACATGAGTGCGGTGAACGTCAATCAGGCACCAACGGCGGTCGGAAGACTGCGTGCCGGCGCGGCCGCGACGACTGCACGAAAGGCCAGCGTCTGGCGGCAGATGTGGCGTGACCGAATCATGCTGCTGATGATCGCGCCTGGCCTGGTCTACTTCGTCCTCTTCCATTACCTACCTTTGCTCGGCAACATTATCGCCTTCCAAGACTATCTGCCATTCCTTGGCTTCTCGGATAGTCCGTTTGTTGGCTTCGCCAATTTCCAGGCGATGTTCTCGGATGGTGCGTTCTGGCAGGCCGTGGCCAATACGATCACCATTTCGCTCTTGCAGATCATCTTCTATTTCCCCGCGCCGATCGCGTTGGCGCTGATGCTGACGGGCATTATGAGCACCAAAGTTCGGCGCATCATTCAGAGCGTTGTCTATCTGCCGCACTTCATCTCGTGGGTCATCGTCGTCTCGATCTGGCAGCAGGTGCTCGGGGGCTCGGGCATCTTCGTCCACACGCTGCGCGACTTCGGCTTGCCGGCCATCAACGTGATGACCGAGCCGTCCTTCTTCAAGCCGCTGGTCATCTTGCAGCTGATCTGGAAAGAGACTGGCTGGGCGACGATCATCTACCTGGCGGCGCTGCTCAACATCGAAGCCGCGCTGTACGAAGCGGCGGTGATGGATGGCGCCGGGCGCTGGCAGCGCCTGTGGCACATCACCCTGCCGGGCATCATGGGCGTGACGCTCCTGCTGTTGATCTTGCGCATCGGCGCCGTGCTGACGGTGGGCGTCGGCGGGGGTGCCGCGGCCTTCGAGCAAATCCTGCTCCAGCGCAACGCGGTCGGCCCGGCGGCCGGCGAAGTACTCGACACCTACGTGTACTTCAAGGGCATCGTCGGCGGGCAGTGGGGCATTACTGCCGCCGCTGGTTTGATCAAAGGCATTCTCGGCACACTCCTGGTGTTTGGGGCGAATAAGCTGGCCCGTCGAGCAGGCCAGGATGGGCTGTTCGCGTCATGATCGACACCAGAGAGATGGCCAGTGCTCGGCCAGCATGGCTCGAGCAAGAAACGGTCTTCGAAAGAGTCGTCAAGATCTGCACGTTCGCCGTCATTATGTTCGTCATCGTCTATCCGTTCTTCAGCGTGGTCGCGACCAGCTTGGCCAGTGACCAGGACGTGATCAAGAACGGCGGCCTCGTTATTTGGCCCGAGAACCCGACTTTGAATTCGTACCGGACCATTTTTGCGGGTGGCGTGGTGACCCGCGCTGCCCTGGTCAGCGTGGGCATCACGGTCGTTGGCACGTTGACCAGCCTCGCGTTGACGGTTGGCATGGCGTATGGCTTGAGCCGCCGCATTGTTGGTGGCAAGTGGATCTTGATCATCGCGTTGACCACGCTGCTGTTTACGCCGGGCATCATTCCCAACTACCTCGCCGTGAAGCAGTACGGACTGTTGAATACGTACGCATCGTTGATCCTGCCCGTTGTTATCAGCGCATTCAACCTGGTAGTCATGCGCCAGTTCTTCATGGGCATCCCTACTGAATTGATTGATAGCGCCAAGATCGATGGCGCGAATGACTGGGATATCTTGCTCAAAATCATGCTGCCTTTGTCCAAAGCAGTGTTAGCCGTGATCGCGCTGTTCTACGCGGTCAATACGTACTGGAACGCCTTCTTCAACGCGCTCCTGTACTTGAATGACAGCGCGATGTGGCCTTTGCAGCTCGTGTTGCGCTTGTATGTGGTCCAAGGTGCGCCATTACCTACAGCTGGCGAGGCGCTTGACTCAGTTCCACCTTTACAGTCCTTGCAAATGGCTGTGGTTGTGGTCGCGCTAGTGCCGATCCTGATCGTCTACCCGTTCCTGCAGCGCTACTTCACCAGTGGTGTTCTCAGCGGCGCCATTAAAGGCTGAAGTTCTCTTTAGGACGAACGCCATGAACCTGGGTCGCATCGGCATCTGGAGCTCGGCGCTGCGCAACGCCGAGACGTCGGTCGCCGCGGACGCCTCGGCGGAGCTGGAAACGCTGGGCTACGGCGCGTTGTGGTTTCCCGGCGGCAGTCCCGAGGGCTTTGCCGACCACGTCTCCGGCTTGCTCGGCGCGACCAAGAACGTGGTCATCGCGTCGGGCATTGTCAGCGTCTGGACGCACGACCCGAAGACGATCTCGAAACAGTACCAGCAGTTCGAAGCCCAGGCGCCCGGGCGGTTTCTACTGGGCATCGGCATCTCCCATCCGCACGTCGTCGAGCGGGCCGGGCTGACCTACCAAAAGCCGATGGCCAGGCTGCGCTGGTTCCTTGATGAGTTGGAGAACGTGCCCATCGAGAGGCGGATATTGGCCTCGCTCGGGCCGAAGAGCTTGCAACTGGCGCGCGAGCGTAGCTGGGGCACCCATCCTTACTTCGTGCCGGTCGCACACACGCGCGTTGCGCGCGCAGCGATCGGTCCAGGCAAGCTGCTGGCCCCTGAGCTTATGGTGGTGCTCGAGACCGATCCGGCCAAGGCGCGCGCGACTGCGCGGCAGCACATGGCCATGTATCTCGGTGCGCCGAACTACACGAACAATCTGCTGCGCTTGGGCTATACCGCCGAGGACATCGGGGGCGGCGGCAGCGATCGCATCGTGGATGACATCGTCGCCTGGGGCGACGAGGCGCGCATCCTGGCGCGTGTGCAGGAGCACATCGACGCGGGCGCAGATCACGTGTGCGTGCAGGTGCTGAATCAGGATCGACGGGTCCCGGCGCTGGACGAATGGCGCCGCCTGGCGACGGCGTTCTTCGCTCGGTCCTGACGGTCTCGACGAGCAGCCCCAAGCCGACAGTCCTGGTGATTGTCGGGCCGACGGCGTGCGGCAAGACGGCGCTGGCGCTCGCGCTTGCCGCACGCTGCCCGATCGAGGTCGTCTCGGCCGATTCGCGCACGGTGTACCGCTGGATGGACATCGGTACGGCCAAGCCGACTCGGGCCGAACGGGCGCGGGTGCCACATCACCTGTTGGATGTGGTCGATCCCGACGAGTTGTACTCGCTGGCGCAGTACCAGATGGCAGCGCTCGCGGCTAGTGCGCGCATCTTCGACCGTGGGCGGCTGCCGGTGCTGGTTGGCGGCGCCGGGCTGTATGTCAGCGCGGTGTGCGATGGCTTGCGCTTGCCCGATGTGGCCCCGGACCTTCAGTTTCGCGCGGCTTTAGAGGCCCGGGCGAAGTCGGATGGATGGCCGGCCCTGCAGGCCGAGCTTGCTCGGGTGGATCCCGAGAGCGCCGCGCGCATCGAGCCGCGCAACGTCCGCCGGGTCATCCGCGCCCTGGAGGTCCATCACGCCACCGGCGTGCGCTTTTCAGACTTTCAGCAAAGAAGCGAGCCGCCGTTTCGGCCCGTGTTCATTGGACTGGACGTTGACCGCCAGGAGCTGTACCGCCGCATCGATGCGCGCATAGATTCGTGGCTGGCCAACGGGCTCGTCGACGAGGTCCACAGCCTGCTCCAGCGCGGTTACATGGAGACCCTGCCCAGCATGAGCAGCATTGGCTACCGCGAGGTTGCGCGTCTGCTGCGCGGGGAGCTCGCGCGAGACGAGGCTGCAGCTCAGATGAAGCGCTCGACGCATCAGTACGCCCGGCGCCAGCTGACCTGGTTCCGCCGTGACCAGCGCATCCAGTGGCTGAGTCAGCCGACGCCTGACGATGTCCTGCCGCTGTTAGACGGGTAGCAGCGTTTCCTCGCGAAATTCGGAAAGCACATCGGGCAGCTCGGCGTTGTTCGAGACCACGTCGAGCGGTCGCACGCGATACAGCTCGGGGTGCGTGGCTGCCTGAGGCTCGATGCCGCGCTGCAGATCGGTGACCAGCCTGGTCATGAGCCGCCGCATGTGAATGATCACCACGTCGGTTGTGCCGAGGTGCTCCTGGGTTCGATCGCAGATGTAACCCATGCCTTCGGTCATTGCCTGATCCTGAGTCGGTATGAACGGCATGCCCGTGAAGCTGACCTTGCGCTGGACTGAGCGATCCATCCCGTACAGATTCTTGCGCCGGTAGGTAGGCAGTAGCGTGTCGATCTCGATGCCATCCGGGAAGCGGAACATGCCCGGTTCGGTCGGCAGGATCGGCCGTGGCGGTGGGCCCGACCCATTCGTGCTCACCGGCGCTACGCCCGGCACGCGCGACCCGCCGAGCAGGAAGCGCCAGCAGTGGTTGTCGTCGATGGGCATCCAGATTGTGGCGCCGCTCGTGTAGCCCGATGCCGATGGAATCAGCGCAAAGATCGGCAAGAGGAATTGCGTGACGCGCCAGTAGTAGTCGCCCACCGCTTGAGCGCGCCGACCGCCGTAGCAGAAGCCATACGGCGTATCGACCACGAACAAGCGTGGATGGCGGTCATTGGTGTAGCCATCTTCGCGGACCAGGTTCATGATCCCGGTGCCGTCGTCGGCGAACACGTTGTGCAAGAACGAGACGTGGACGGTGTCGAGCTCGCCCTCCAGACATTGCAGCCAGTTGGCTTCGACGAGGAACTTGACCTGGCGCCGCTCTTGCTCGGGCACAAATGTGAAAGGCAGTTGCGGCGGGCCGGCCGGCTGATGCTCGGGCGGGCCCATATAGATCCACACCACGCCGCCCACTTCCGCGGTTGGATACGTTTTGATCTGGATCTTGTCTTTGAAGGTGCTTTCGGGCGGCTCATTGGGCATGTCAATGCACTCGCCCGAGGTGTCGAACTTCCAGCCGTGGTACACGCAGCGCAGGCCGCAATCCTCGTTGCGTCCGAAGTACAACGGCGCCCGCCGATGCGGGCAGAACGCATCGAGAATGCCGACCTGGCCGTTCGTGTCGCGGAAGGCGACCAGGTCTTCGCCGAGGGTCCTGGTGCGGATCGGATCGCAGTCTGGTCCCGGCAGCTCAATGCTGAGCAGCGCCGGCAGCCAGAAGCGACGCAGCAGCGTGCCCATCGGGGTACCAGGACCGACCCTGGTCAGCAGCTCATTGTCCTTCGCAGTTAGCATTGGGCCTCCCCGTGTATGACAAGGCGAACTCGCGGTCTGGGGTGACGCGTTGACACGTATAGGGTACGCCGAGATGCACCGACTTATCCCATCGCTCGAGCGCGGCGTGGCGCGCGTCGAGCACTTCACCCTCGACGAGCGGACCGCGGCGTTCATGGCCGTCGAGTCGCACGACCCGACCATTCGGCCGGGCACCTACGCCCGACTGTTCGTCCGTGACGAGCTGGTCATGAGCGACACCTGGATGGAGCGCGAGTCGAACTGGCCGGTGGTGTGCCTCGCCCATGGGCGCGTGCTGATCGGCGGACTCGGCCTGGGCATGATCCTGCCGCCGCTGCTGGCCAATCAGCTGGTCACCCATGTCACGGTCGTCGAGCTCGAAGCCGACGTCATCGAGGTCATCCAGCCAGCGTTTGCCGGCCAGATTGCCGCTGGCCGGCTCGAGCTCGTCCATGATGACATTCGGACCTGGAATCCTCCCGGACGCACCCGCTACCGTTATGACACGATCTATTTCGATATCTGGCCGACGATCTCGGCGGCGAACCTGCCTGAGATGGAGCGGCTGCATCGACGTTTCCGTCCGCGACTCGAGCACAGTCCAGCGGCCTGGCTAGGCAGCTGGCAGTACGAACGCCTGTGCGCTGCGCGGCGCGCGGCTGCGCAGGCAGTCAGGCCGGCTGGGCCAGGCTAGCCAGTCGCGGCCGGCGCTGGTGCCAGTCCGTCGCCTGCTGGAATGCATGGCCGACGCGGAGCGCTGTGGCTTCCTGCCAGCGCCGTGCAGCGATCTGGAGTCCGATCGGTAGACCGTCGTCGCCGAAACCGCACGGCACAGCCAATGACGGCAAGCCGGTGATGTTGAAGGGATATGTAAAGCGGGTGTGGAGTCCGGTCATGGCCGAGCCGATCGGCGGCGCGGTCGTGGCCATCATCGGCGTGACCAGCACATCCACCTTCTCGAACAGCGCGCCGAATTCGACCCGAATGTCATGTCGACTGCGCTGCGCGCGAATGTAATCCACGGCCGGTGTTGCGCACACCGCTTCGAGACGCTCGCGCACCGGGTCGCCGTAGTCCTGAGGTCGGCTGGCGAACCACTCGGCATGAAAGGCGTACATCTCATTGCGCAGGATGACCATGCCGATTTCTTCGGCACGCTTGACGGCCTCGAATGTGACCTCGACGGGCTCTGCTCCGAGCAGCACCAACTTGTCCACCGCGGCTCGCCACGCCTGGGCGACCTCAGGCTGCAAGTCCTCCGTGAAGTGATTCATCGGCACGCCGAACCGGAGTCCTTCGAGGCCCTGGTCTATGCCGTTGCTGAAATCCGGAACAGATTCGTCGATCGACGCCGAATCGCGCGGATCGTACCCCGCCATCGCCTGCAACATGAGCGCGGCGTCACGCGCTGACCGCGTCATCGGCCCGCAATGGTCGAGCGACCACGATAGCGGCACCACGCCGAAGGCGCTGACCCGGCCGTAGGTCGGTTTGATGCCGGTCGTCCCGCAGTAGTGGCTGGGGATGCGGATCGACCCGGCGGTATCGCTGCCCGAAGCCGCCAGGCACATGCCCGCGGCCAGCGCCGCCGCCGACCCGCCGCTGGAGCCACCGGGAATGCGGCTCAGGTCCCACGGGTTGTGGGCGGCGCCATAGTGCGGATTTTCGTTGGTGCCACCAGCGGCGAATTCGTGCATGTTCAGCTTGCCGAGCAGCACCGTGCCCGCTTGACGCAAGCGCGCCACGACCGCCGCGTCCGCGTCGGGTACGAAGTCGGCCATGATCTTCGAACCCGCCGTGGTCCGAACGCCGCGTGTGTAGTACAGGTCTTTGTGGGCGATCGGGATGCCGTGCAGTGGCCCGCGGTACTGGCCACCGCGGATCTCGCGTTCGGCTTGCTCGGCCTCGTTCAGTGCCGAGGCCTCGAGGACGGTGATGAACGCATTGACGTCGCCGTCGAGCGCGGCGATGCGCTCGAGGCAGGCGCGCGTCAATTCGACCGGGGACACCTCGCCACGGGCGAGCCGTGGACCGATGTCGCCGATCTCCGCATAGGCGAGGTCGTCTGCAGTCACTCTAGCCCGCTAGCTTAGCCACCACGGGTGCGAACGCGTCCATAACCCGATCGAACACGATCACGTAGGAAATCCCGAGCTCCGCACGCCGCTGTTCGAGCGTCTCGACAATCGAGTCGACACTGCCGATCAGGAACGATGCCGAGCGCAGCACGTCGTCGCGCGTGGTGCGGAAGTGGTCCGCCAGGGCGTCGGCCGCGCTGTCTCGGGTGTCGGTGACCTCGACGCGAGCCGAAAAGACATTCAGCTCGAGCTGCTCGAACCGATCGCCCGCGGCTGCGCGCACGATAGCCACCTGTTCGGCGGCATTCGCCGCGTGCAGAGTGGCGCTGCCCGTGGCCCGTTCGGCGAACTGGTGATCTTCGATGCCGACGATGTCGGCCTCCCGCGCCGCCAGGCTGAGCATGCGTTTGCGGCTGCCGGCGATCATAATCGGCAGTCGCGGCTGCTGAACGGGCTTCGGATAGCCCTCGAGATTGTCGATGCTGTAATGCTGGCCCTGGAACATCACTGGGCCTTCGTCGAATAGACCCTTGATGATCTTGACCGACTCCTCGAGCCGCGCCACACGCGCCGCCGGTGGCTCGAACCGGATGCCCGTCCAGCGGTAGTCGGCCTCCATCCAGCCCGCGCCGAGTCCAAGCTCGAACCGTCCGTCGGTCAGGACATCGAGGGTTGCGGCGTCCTTGGCCAGCAGCGCCGGATGCCGGAAATCGTTGTCCAGCACGATCGTCCCGATCCTTAGCCGCTGGGTGGCCAGGGCCGCGGCCTCGAGGGCCAGCAGCGGTGACCACTGTCGCCCAAAGTGGTCCGGCAGCAACAGCGTCGAATAGCCCAGGTCTTCGGCTGTGCACGCCAGGTCGCGCCACTCTCGAGGCGTCGCCCGCTGGCCGCTTACGCCAAACCGAAACGCCCTGCGCCCCAACGCGCTCAAACCTATCACAGCGAGGGACTTGTTGGACCATCTGCCCCTGATATCCTGGGCCGCATGCCTACCCGCCGCCGGTTGGCTCCGCCAGAGGTGATGCCGTCGCCGGCCAGCGTTCCGCATCCGACGCTGGTCCATCTGTCGATCGAACAGATCGACGTGCCCCACGCGCGCATCCGGCGCGACCTGGGGCCAATCGAGGATCTGGCATTGTCCCTGGGCAGCTTCGGGCTGCTGCACCCAGTGCACGTCTACGCCAGCCATGGCCGCTTCCGGCTCATCGCCGGCGAGCGCCGACTCGAGGCGGCCAAAAAGCTGGGCTGGACCAGTATCGACGCCATGGTCCGCGAGCCGAACGAAAACGACTTGCTCCTCGAGCTGGTCGAAAACACCCAGCGCAAGTGGCTATCTGACGGCGAAGAGGCGGACGCGCTGATTCGCCTGGTGCGCGAGATGGGCTGCGAGATGAAAGAGGTCGCGGCGCAGGCCGGGCGCTCCGAAGCCTACGTCTCCAAGCGCGTGCGCGTGTTCGAAGACCCGGTGCTGCGCAAGGCAGTCGAAGCCAATCAGCTGCCCGTGTCCGTTGCCGAAGAGTTCCTGGGCATGCCCGCCGCCGAACGCCCGGCCTGGGTCGCGCGAGCGATTGCTGGCAGCTGGGAAGGCTGGCGAGTGCGCGAAGCCCTGCGCGGCGCTTTGGCGGTGGTCGAAGGGCCAAACGAGCCGAAGCCGAACGCGGTCGCGACCTGTCCCGATGCCGCGGCGGCGCGCCAGGTGCGCGATCGGCCGACCGACCTCACCCAGCAGATCCGGTCGCTCGAGCGCTCACTGCGCGACTTGCGACCATTCCAGCTCACGCGACCCGACGAGAAAGCGCTCGCCGAGCTGCTGCAGACTTTGTTGCGGTTAGCGCGCGCGCACGCCGGTCGGGGCAAGCTGGGCCTGATTTTCCCGTCGATCGAAGAAGCCGAGCGCGCCTCGAGACGGCGCTGAGCAGCGCCTACCCGCGGCCGCTGAGGCTGGGCTCGGTCAGCTGGTCAACCGTCTGCAGCAAGCTGTGCAGGGCGTGCGCTTCCTCGGCCGTGAGCTGGCCTGGCGGCGTTGCCCGTAGGCGCGCCTCGAGGCTGCGCACCTTTTCGGCGAGGTCAGCCGGCCGCGAGCGCGTGATTTCGGTCCGAAAACTGAGCCGCGCCTCACCGCCATACGACCACAACCTGGTCATAGGTATCGGTATACATACCGACATCAACCCGCCGCATGTGGGGAGGTCCACAAACTTTTGGACCCGCCTTTGTGGCCCCGACACAAGTCCTGTGTCATCCTGAGGGGAGCTTGCGACCGAAGGATCCGCGTCCTGTGAACGTCTGGAGTCGCGGATCCTTCGCAAGCTCAGGATGACAAGCGGGCCGGATGACAAGCGGGCGGGTTTACAGGTAGAACCGCCCCAGGCTTTCGGCGACCATCGCCGGCTTGCTTTCACCCTCGACTTCGATCGTCACTTCCTGGGTCAGTTGGACCACGCCCGGGCTCACCTCTTCGACGTTCACTAAACGCGTGCGCGAGCGAATGCGCTTGCCAACCTTGACCGCGTTCGGGAAGCGCACGCGATTCAGGCCGTAGTTGACGGCCATTTTCATGGGCAGCTGAATCTGGATGCCGTCGCGTTCGCGCTGCAGCATCAGCGACAGCGACAGCGTCAAGTAGCCATGCGCGATGGTGCCGCCATACGGCGTGTTCTTGGCCCGCTCGGGATCGACGTGAATGAACTGATGGTCGCCAGTCACGTCGGCGAACTGGTTGACGCGTTCCTGGGTCACTTCGAACCACTGGCCGACGCCGAGCTCCTGGCCGACCAGGCCCTTCAGCTCGTCCAGCGAGGTAACGGTTTGTGTTGTGGTCATTTCCTTGAGTGGCCTCCTACGCCCGCGTCGGCACGTGGCCGTCGACGCCCGGCCGCGGGCGCACGCGCGACAACAGGTCGCGCACCACCGGGCCAAGCTCACTGGGCTCCCAGCGCTCGCGCTTGTCGACCTCCGGACCGACCGCGGCGGTCTCGATCACCGCCAGGTGGCCGCCACGCACGGCAAAGATCTGGCCGTTGACATCGGACGATTCGGCACTGCCGAGCCAGACCACGATGGGCGAGATGTTGTCGGGATCGCCCTGATCGAATTCACCGTCGCCTGTGGAGAGGCCGGTTGGCGGCCGGCGCACGATCGTCTCGGTCATGCGCGTCCGTGCGCCGGGCGAGATGCAGTTAGCGGTGACACCGTAGCGGCCGAGCTCCATCGCCGCGATGATCGTGAATTGGGCGATGCCCGCCTTGGCCGCGCCGTAGTTGGCCTGGCCGATGTTGCCGTACAGACCTGTCGGCGAGGTGGTGTTGATGATGCGCGCATTGACCGGCGTGCCGGCCTTGGCCTGGTCGCGCCAGTACACACTGGCGTGATGGCTCATGCTGAACGTGCCGCGCAAGTGGACGCGAATGACCGCGTCCCACTCGTCAATCGACATATTGGCCAGGGTGCGGTCGCGCAGGATGCCAGCATTGTTGACCACCACGTGGACGTCGCCGAAGTTGTCGATGGCGGATTTGATGACGCGCTCGGCGCCGTCGAAATCTGAGATGTCTTCGCCATTGGCGAGCGCTTTGCCGCCCATCGCGCGGATCTGATCGACCACCTCGCCCGCGGGGCCGGTCGACGAGCCGGTGCCGTCGAGCTCAGCGCCAACATCGTTGACGATGACGGTCGCACCCTCGCGCGCGAACGCCAGTGCATGGCTGCGGCCTATGCCGCGCCCCGCTCCGGTGACGATGACTACCCGCCCATCGCAAATGCCAGGCATAACTTCCTCCTCGACGTGTGCAGGCACCACGATACAAGCCCGCGCGCCAGTGCGAGGGGCCGCCCCTCACCCCAACCCTCTCCCCGCCGCGGGCGAGGGAGGTCGTGGAGGCCGGGCCGTTTGCGGGGTCCGGTGCGTTGTACCTGGTCTATGTACACCGCACACGGCACGACCAAACGGGGTCACGCTGCGCATCTCGGGGGCCGGCGCCTGCTGCTGGTCGCGTCCGTGGTCATCTGGCTGGCGAATTACCTGGTCGTGTCGGCCGTGC
>DASXRR010000376.1:0-10010 GCA_036506475.1 Chloroflexota bacterium | reverse complement strand
CTCGTTGCTGCGCTCAAGTCGGCATAGGGAGGACAGACGCGATGAAGCAGTTCGACCTGTACGAGCCGACCTCAGTTGGCGAGGCAACCGGTCTGCTCAATCAATTCGGCGCCAAGGCCAGAGTGGTGGCCGGCGGTAGCGATCTGCTCGGCGGAATCATGAAGGACTGGGTCCAGGGCAAGGGCATGCCCTACCCCGAGCAAGTCATCGACATCACCACCATCCCCAATCTGAACGCCATCAACACGGCCGCGGATGGCATTCATCTGGGCGTCAACGCGACGCTGACCGACCTCATCGAGTCCAAAGACCTGCAGAGCACACTGCCGGTCCTGGTCGGCGCGGCCTCGAGTGTCGCCTCGCCGTTGATCCGCAACTTCGGCACGTTGGGCGGCAATATCAACCAGCGGCCGCGGTGCTGGTTCTTCAGAGGAGAAAATTTCGCTTGCTACAAGAAGGGCGGCGACTTCTGCTATGCCGTCACCGGCGACAATCGCTACCACGCGATCATCGGCGGTGAGCTGTGCTACATCGTCCATCCTTCGGACACCGCGACCGCGTTGCTGGCGCTGAATGCCTCGGCAAAAGTCGCGGGTCCGGGTGGTGAGCGGGTCGTGCCGTTCGATCAGTTCTTCCATGGTCCACGCGAGGACGTGTTGACCGAAACGATCCTCAAGCCAAACGAGCTGATGACCGAGGTCGTCGTGCCAGTCCCTGCTGCTGGGACCAAGATGGCCTGGAACAAGCTCAAGGATCGTCAGGTCTACGACTTCGCCCTCGTTGCTACCGCGGCCGTGTTCACGGTCGACGGCGGTGTCTGGAAGGACGGTCGTATCACGCTGGGTGGTGTGGCGCCGGTGCCATACCGTGCTCAGGTGGTCGAAGACGCCTTGAAGGGCAAGGATGTCAAAGCCTCGATCAAGGCGGCCGCCGCCCAGCTGCGGACGGTGGCGCGGCCGATGAGCCTGAACGCGTACAAGATCGATCTGGCGATCGGCCTGATCGAACGGACGGTCTTACAAGCCCTCGGTTAATTGTCATCCTGAGCGCAGCGAAGGATCCGCGATCCCGGCGCCTAGAACGCCAGAGTTGCGGATCCTTCGCAAGCTCAGGATGACGACGGCTGTGATTGTGTCGCGGCGCGTTGCGCGGCCAGCCGCCGCAGTGCATGCACTGCACCCGTGGATTGCAGCAGCCGTCCATGGATGACGGAATTCGAGGCCACGTAGCCGCCGTCAGACGCGTGGTACCACGAGCTGCCGCTCCAATTGGTCAGCGTGCCGCCCGCGTTCTGCAACACCACGGCCGCGGGTGCGATATCCCATGCCCGCAGGTCGAGCGCCGAGTAGCCATGCAATCGTCCGCACGCGACGTAGCACAGCGCCAGCGCCGGTGAGCCCATGACGCGCACGGTCAAGACGATCGGCGCCAGCGTGCCGACGATTGTGAGCATCTCCTTGCGCGCGTCCGGCTCGCCTGGCCAGTCGACGCCGACGACAGCGCGCTGAAACGCCTCGACGCCATCGGCGAACTGCTCGACGACGATCGCGTGGCCATTCAAAAAGGCGCCGCGGCCATCGATGGCGCTGTACAGGTCGTCACGCTCCGCCTCGTACACGGCGCCGACCTGCCACACGCCGTCGGCGCGATAGCCAACTGCGACGGCATACGACGGATCGCGGTGCATGTAGTTGAGCGAGCCGCAGATTGGGTCGACGATCCACAGCGGATCGGCGTCGACCGGCATGACCTCGTCGTCCGGGCCTTCCTCACACAGGATCGCCGCCTCGGGGTACGAAGCGCGGATAGTCGCCACGATGGCATCCTGCACGGACAGCGACGTCTCGACGAATGGGTCGCGACTGCGCTTCCAGCTGAAGTAGTGGTCGGACTCCTCGCGTTTGAGGCGCGCCACAGCGCCACCCGCTCGGGCGGCCTGCTCGGCAAGGTCGCGCACCTGTTCGAGCTCGTCCATGGTTGCGACTTATCCTAGAGCCGCCGATGGGCTGGCTGCTGCGTGGCCTGATCGTCGCGGCGCTGCTTGCGCTGGCGCTGCTGGCGCTGTCCACCCGGCCCGCCGCCGCGCCGGTCGTCGAGGCGCCAGTGACCGTTGCGCCGCCCCCAGTACCGACAGCGCCGACCTCCACGCCGCGACCCACGGCGACGCCCGAGGTGGTGATCTCGCGCATCACCCGCGGCACGCCCGAGGCGATCCCGACGCGCACGCCGAGCTCGTCGGATCAGCCGACCGTGAGCATCGTCGACTTCGCCTACCTGCCCCAGGATCTGCGCGTTCGCATCGGCCAGACCGTCACGTGGGTCAACGAGGGCCGCGAGCTGCACGACGCCACGGGCGATGACTGGTATTCAGGTCCGATCGAACTCGCACGCCAGTACCGCCACACCTTCGGCTTCGCCGGCCGCTTCACCTATCGCTGCTCGGTCCACCTCGACATGCGCGGAACAATTATGGTCCTGTCAGGATGACACGAAGACCCGCCGCGCCACCTCGGCCACCCGGCGCAGTTTGGCTGCCTGCTCGTCGTAGGTCAGGCTATTGCCAATGCCGGCCGAGTTAAAGCCGCATTGCGGACTGATCGCCAGGCGCTCCAGTGGCACGTACCTTGTGGCCTCGTGCGTCCGCGCTGCCAGGGCCTCCGCTGATTCCAATGCGCCGCGTTTGGTGGTCAGCAGACCGAGCACGACGACCGAGTCGGGCAGCACATGGTGCAGTGGCGCAAAGTCGCCCGAGCGCTCGGTGTCGTACTCCAGCAGCAAGGTGTCGATGTTGCGCAGCCGCTGAAAGGCTGGCCCGAGCGGCTCGTAGCCGCCACTGGCCGACCAGATTCCTCCAGGCCCATTGCCGCGGCATACGTGCAGCGCCCTGGTCACTCCGCTGACACCCTCGAACAGGGCGCTATCTAAGTCCGCGTCGGCGAGCAATTCCGCGTCCAGATCATGCCCCTCCTGCTCCAGCGCCGCCCGCACGTCGCCGTCGACATAGAATTGCCCGTAGTTTGGCGCATCGAGCTGGATGTAGTCGCAGCCCAGCTCGAGCAGCGGCCGCACGAGGTGCTCTTTGAGCAGTGCCGCGACATCGGCCAGGAACTCATCCACCGTTGGATACGCGGCGCGCGAATGCTGTGGGTGCCAGAACACGCGGTGGTAGCTCGGCGCTGGAAACGAGTATTTGGTCCGCGCCTGCGCGTGAGCTTTGAGGAAGGGGTACTCGCGGCCAATGAGGTCGTGAACGAAACGCAGCTTCTCGGTCACGAACGCGCGCGGCACATTCGCGCGGAAGCGCACGAACTGGCCGCTCTCGTCGCGCCAGAAGGCGAACCAGCCCGGCTGATCGGGGACGTGGTACTCGTAGCCCGCGAGCGGCGGCTCGTGCAGCCGGTCGGCCATGATCGGGATCGTCGTGATCCACGACTGCCGGCGCATCTCGCCGTCGGTGATCACGTCCAGGCCAGCCTGTTCTTGCAGCGCGATCGCCTCGCCCACGGCGCGATCCTCGACGGCTTCCAACTCGGTGGTGCTGAGGCGTTCGGCGAGGCGCTCCTCACGCGCCTTCTTCAGGTAATCGGGGCGCAGCAGACTGCCGACGGTTTCCGCGCGCGGGGTGGCCATGAAAGCAGGTTGCCACAAGCCGTACACTCCGGTTCGCTATGACCGAGCTCAGCGGCACCCTGGATGGCATTGGCCTGTTCGCGCTTTTGAACTTCCTGGGCGGGCTCAAGGCTCGCGGCCGATTGGCGATCACGGACCGCGAGCTCAGCGGGACGTTGTACTTCTCGGAGGGCCGCGTGGTTGGTGCCACGTTCGGCGCCGATATGGGCCAGGTCGCGCTGGACGCGATCGGGCTCGCTCTTGGCCAGGGCCGATTCAACTTTGCCGACGACGGCACCGAGCGCCCAGCGAATCTGAACCTGGACGCCGCGGACCTCCAGCGGCACCTCGAGCAGCTGGCGACCGAACGGCAGCGCATCATGTCCGTCATTCCCTCGCTCGACGCGGTGCCCGCATCGGCTATGGACGGACCCGACGAGCAGCCAATCGCGCTCGATCGCGGCACGCTGAAACTGCTGTTACGCTGCGATGGTCGCACGTCGGTCCTCGAGCTGGCCCGCGAAGGTGGTCTGCTGACGACGCTCAAGCGTCTGGCGAACCTGCATGAGCTGAAATTGATCGAGGTGCCGCGGCAAGCTGCTCCCGAGCCGCCGGACGGCGAAACGATCGTGCTTACTCGGCCGACGTCCCTTCCGGATTCGCCGGAGGGCGTGGTGGCACCGCCCCCCGCACCTGATGCGGCGCGTGAGCCGGCTGAGAGTGGTGGCCATCCGCGTCGTCCGTGGTGGCAGGGCGAGAATCCGTGATCGTCGCTGGCTGGTGACGGCGGCGGAAGGGCACGTCGTGCAGGAGCAGCCCGGCTACAAAGCCGGAGGCCATCACCACTGCAGCGCACCCAAAAACCCAACGCAGCGCGTCGGCTAGCGCCGCCGGCGGCGGGGCGACGTTGGGCTGGGGCATGAGTTGCCAGACCAGGATGCTGCCCAGCACGGCACTACCCAGCGTGCTGCCGAGTGATCGGCTGAACTGAACCAGCGACGTCACCACGCCCAGATCGGCGTAGCTGGCGGCATTCTGCGCCGCGAGCGCGAGCGTCGAGATCACCAGGCCCGAGCCCGTGCCGAGCAGGACCATGCTCAGCACCAGTTGCAGATACGGCGATTCCGTCTGCAGCAGGCTGAGCGCGAGAAAGCCGGCCGTGCCGCTGGCGAAACCAGCCAGCGCGAAGACGCGGTATTTGCCGAAGTGCGCGAGTAAAAAGCCGTTGGCCAGATTGGTCAGCAGAATCGTGATGGCCAGGGGTGCCATCAAGCTGCCACTCAACGTCGCGCTCGTGCCGAGTACGCCCTGCATGTACAGCGGAATGAACAGCGACGCGCCGAAGATGCCGACGGACAGAGCCAGTGAGCCATACGCGCTCAGCGCAATGGTGTTGCTCTTGAAAAGTCGCAGCGGCACGATCGGATCCACTGCCCTCTTCTCAATCACCACAAACCCCACACCGAGCGCGCCGGCACTGGCAAGCAGAACCACCTCGGCAGGCCCACTCCCCCCGCGCCCGACCGCCAGCAGAAGTGCCGTCGTGGCCAACGTGACCGTTAGCGCACCTCCGAGGTCCATCGGCGGTCGTGTCGCGCTCGGCGGAGCTGCCCGTGGAAAGGTCCGCCACAACAGCACCAGTGCCAGCAGGCCAAACGGCACATTCAGGTAGAACACCCAGCGCCACGACAACGTGTCGGTCAGGTAGCCGCCGGCCAGCGGGCCGATGACGCTCGCGCTGGTGTAGGTAGCGGTGATCAGCCCGCTGATGCGCGCCCGCGCCACCGGGGACCATGTCCTGGGCCAGTCCGCACAGTAGCGAGATCGCCAGGAAATAGATCACGCCGCCGATCAAGATCGTGCGTCGGCCATAGCGATCGCCGAGCTTGCCGATGACCGGCACCACTGCCGTACTACTCAGCAAGTAGCCCGCCGTCACCCAGGCGTATAGCTCGAACCCGTGCAGCTCCGCGACGATGCGTGGCAAAGCTGTATTGACGATCGAGGTGTCCAGCATCGCCAGAAATAGCGACACGAACAGCCCGATCAACGTCAACGCCAGCGTTCGTCCACGGAGCTCCATCTGTGTACGTCGTACCGTCTGTGGCTAAGTTGCGGCTACGTTGCGCCGTTGCATCCTCAAGCGCATGCGTGCAACGTGCGCGTCACACTCGCGCAACGCAGCGTACCTAGTGTGCTGAGCATGCAGTCCGCGGCACAGCGCATCGATGGTACGGAGCTCGGTTCCGTCATCGAGACTCTGGTCAACGCACACGCGCCAACACTGGAACGGCGGGCGCTGGCGAACATCTTGCGCGAGCTAGGCGAACAGCTCATTGAGCGTGCCCAGCGACTGCTCGACGACGCCGGTGAGCGACGCGCCCTGATGCGCGTTGTCGCAGCCTCGGACACGCGGCTGCTGCTCACCCAGCGCGAGCGCGAGGTCGCCACCCGCATCGCCGAGGGCTGCAGTAACCGCCAGATCGCGCGTGAGCTGGTCATCACCAACAGCACCGTCGAGCGTCACGTCGCCAACATTTTGAGCAAGCTGGGCATGCGTTCGCGTTCGCAGGTCGCGGTGTGGGCAGTCCGCGAGGGCCTGGCCGAGGTCGGCTAGGTCCCCGCCAGGCGCTTGACCACCGGCTGCATTGCCACCAGTGCTCCAACGTTTATGACCGGGTAGCTCAAGTCGAACTGGTCGCGGTTGCGCTGCAGCTTGTCCACAATGGCTTCCACTGAGCCGACGAGGGCGCTGGGCATGTCCTCGACGATCCGCGGCGTCGTCTGCATCTGTGTTGCCAGCGTTTCGAATGTCTCGTTGGGGTTATCAGTGACGCGCGGGATACACAGCACGCTCAGCTCGATCTGCTCGTAGCGCTCGCCAGCAGCCGCGCGCACGGTGTGCAGCTGCTCGGCGAAGGAGATGCCGAGACCGCGATTGCCGCCCATGCTGATGCCGACCGGCGGTCGGTCCGGAAAGTTGATGATGTCGGCGAAGCGCGCGGCCAGACGCAGCATGCGCTTGCCGTTGGCGCCAACGAGGATCTTCGGCTGCGCCTGCGGCACTGCCTCCAGTCCTGCGACACGGTAGTGCGTGCCCGCGAATGACACGGTCTGGCCCGCGAAGAAGTCACGGCAGATCGCAAGCGCTTCCTCGAGCCGGCTAACGCGCACGCCCGGCGGATCGAACGGCAGACCTGTCGCCGTGTAGTCAGTTTCGTTCCAGCCCGCGCCGATGCCGAACTCGAATCGACCGTTGGTCAGCATGTGCACCGTCGCGGCCTCCTTGGCCAGCGCCGCCGGATGCCGAAAGTCGTTGTCGAGCACGAACGTGCCCACATTCAGCGTGGTCGTGACCGCCGCTGCCGCCATCAGCGCCGGCAGCGGCGCCAACTGTTTGCCGAAGTGATCGGCCACGAAGAGCGTCGAGTACCCCTCCGCCTCGGCCCGCTGTGCCAGCTCCCGCCACTCCGCCGCCGTCTCCGCCCGACTGGCCAGCAACCCAAACCGAATCCGCCGCCTCACGCCCTCACCGTTCGCCAGTCGCTAGGCCGCCGCGACCGCGCCGGATGGCGCGCGCAGCCCCAGGACGTTGGCCGCCATTCAGTCGGCGATCGATGCAGTGGTGCCCTGCCGTTCCGTCTCGGCAATGAAGCGTGTGCGCAGGTCTTCGGTGGCATCCCACCAGTTCGCCTCGCGCGGCAGGATCACGCCTCCGCTGCGCTGGCGGTAGACCTCGGGGGCATCCACGCCAGGCGGCACGGTGCCGTGCTCATCCAGGGCGCGGGCGACGTCGATCATCCGCCGTCGGGTCCTGATAATCAAAGCGTCAGTAGAGCCCAGGTGCTCGGAGGTCCGATCAAAGATGGGCCCCATGCTTTCCGTTACCGCCATGTCTTGCTGGCGAATGCCCGGAATACCGGTGTAGCTCTTCCAAGCGCGCTGCGCCGCGCGATCGATCAAGTAGTCGTTGGCCTTGTTCTGGACCATGTTGAAACGGCCATACCAGTCCGTGGTGTTCGGTTTGAACCAATCCGAAGGCCGTGGTGCAGGCGGACGCCCTTCCGACCCGCGCGCCTCCACGGGCAAGTCGGAAACGTCCATGAGCCCGTAGCCGATTTCCCAGTGCAGCGTGTGCTCGTCGTCCATCGGCACATAGGCGGCGAAGCGCGCCTGCTGGCCCATCACGCCAGCCGGGATCATGGCGTAGAAGGGAAAGAGCATATGCGCGATGCGCCAGTAATACGCATCCTCGCCAGCCGGCCTGCGCGCGCCATACGACGTCCCATAGGCCGTATCGATGACGATGAACCGCGGCGCAGGCGTGGCAGCGATGAAGTAGTCGAACGTGCCAGGCGTAGTGTCTTCGACACGTGTAGCGCCGGAGTGCAAGAAGGCCTGATGCACCGTGTCCATCTCGCCTTCCCAGCCCTGCATCCAGTTGCACGGCCGGTGAATGATCGAGATGACCTGGTTCTCGACCCCGAGCATGTTCGCTTCGAAGTCGGGCAACGGCGGCGGCACCGAGCGCGGGCCCATATAGGCCCAGATGATCCCGTTCCGCTCCCGCGTGGGATACGCAATAGCTTCGACCTTGGATTTGAAGTCCGACTCAGCGGGCTCGTTGGGCATGTCGACGCATTGGCCAGCAACGTTGAACTTCCAGCCGTGGTAGACGCACCGCAGGCCCTCTTCCTCGTTGCGTCCGAAGAACAGCGACGCGCCTCGATGCGGGCAATGGTTCTGAATCAAGCCGACCTGGCCATTCGAGACGCGGAACCCGATCAGATCCTCGCCCAGCAGGCGCACGCGCAGCGGCGGGCAGTCTGGGCCTGGCAGCTCATCCGAGCGAATCGCAGGAAGCCAGTACTCGCGCATCACCTTGCCCATCGGCGTTCCGGGTCCGATGTGACACAGAAACTCGTTGTCCGCCTTGCTCAGCATGCTGCCGTTCTCCCGTGGGCGAAACCTCGGCCGCCTCTCTCTTGGCGAATGGTAACCCGATAGCCCCCGCGCCGGAAGGCGCGCGCAGCGCGAGGACGCGACACCGCCAACGTGGCACTCGTTCCCGATAACGCCCTCCGCGCCGGACGCCGTCCCAGTTCTCCCCAACTTACGCCCCTGCACGGAGCGCGCGCGCAGTGCGAGGACGTGACACCGCCAACGTGGCACTCGTTCCCGATAACGCCCTCCGCGCCGGACGCCGTCCCAGTTCTTCCCAACTTACGCCCCTGCGCCGCAAGGCGCGCGCAGCGCGAGGACCTGACATTGCAGCCTGGCAGTCCTTCCCAATAGCGCCTCGCGCCGGACCGCGCCCGGCGCGAGGACGTCGCTGGCGGGCGAAAACTCGGCAGGCCCGCGCACAACGCCGGGCGCGAGCTCGCCGCCAGGGCGGATTAGCATGCGGGCCTGGGAGAGCGCATGCACAACACAGAATGGAGTCCGCCGACGCGTCAGGCGTTGCCCGTCGTGTTGGTCCGTGGGTTTGGCGGACTGGGCGTCGACGAGGAGAAGCGGATCGCCTATCAGGGCTTCAACGACGGCACCGTCTACCCCGGCAAACGAGGTGAAAACTACATCTACGAGGGCCTCATCCTGCGCTTCTTGAAGTCCTTCTGGCAGTACCAGGACGCGACGAACGTAGTCGGCTACTACTCGCGGCCGATCCAGGACCCGGGCAATCTGCCCGAAGAGCTGCGCTTGCTCGATCCCGGCTTCTTCTCCGGCGATCGGGTCGTCATCGATCCGGCCATGGCGGCGCATCTGGTCAAAAGTCAGGCCGACCCGCGGCGCACGCTCTGGGTCTACCGCTACTACGACCTCGACGATCGAACGTTTGAGGTCTACGGGACGGCGCTCATGCGTCTGATCGACTTCATCCGCGCGCTGGCCGCGCTGCATGACCCGACGGTGCCACCGAAGGTCAACATCATTGCTCATTCCATGGGCGGCCTGGTCGTACGCGAGGCCATTCAGCGCACCTACCCCGAACGTATCGCCAGGTGGCAAGCCAACGGTAGCCCGGGTACCGCGCCACCCACGGCCGATGACTGCATCAACAAGGTGGTCACACTCGGCACTCCGCATCAGGGCATTGCCTTTCAGGTGATTCGGACGTGGATCGGCGACGCCGCAGATGAGCTCAAACACTTCGAACCCAAGTTCCAGGAAGATGGCACCAATGACGCGTCATACAAGCGGTTCGCGGAGCACTTTCCACTCGACCGCCTGTTGACCGTGGTCGGCACCAACTACCGTACCTATGGCCAGGGCGCAGCGGTCGCGCTGAATCGCCTGTTCAGCATCAGTCGCGAGTTCGGGCTGGCGTACAACCGGAGCGATGGGTTGGTCACCCAGGACTCGGCCCAGATTCCGGGCGCGCCGCGCACGTTCGTCCACAA
>DASXRR010000375.1:0-2738 GCA_036506475.1 Chloroflexota bacterium | reverse complement strand
ACGGCAAGTCGGATTGGCCCTGGCGCAGCCTCATCGGAGTCGAGCATGGGCGCGGCGCCGTCGGGCTGCACTGGCAGCTCATCATGGTCCGCACGAGTGACTGTCGATGGCGCAACGTCAGCGGACGTCGGACTATGGTCGGCGACGGCTGAGTGCTGCGCCGGCTGCTCGGCCTGGTCCACAAGATTCACCGTCGATGGCGCAACGTCATCGGAGCTGGACATGTGGGAGGCGCCGCTGGGCTGCACCAGCAGCTCGGCGTGGCCCGCACGGGTGACTGTCGATGGCGCAACGTCAGCGGACGGCGGGCTATGGTCGGCGACGCCTGAGTGCTGCGCCGGCTGATCGGCTTGGTCCACAAGATTCACCGTCGATGGCGCAGCATCGTCGGCGACCGACGCATTGACGGCAGGTGGCTCGTGCACTGGCAGCAGCTCAGCCGCTGGCGCCGTGATGGTGCCGCGGCGGTCGGAGTCGGTGCGGGCCTCGGCGGCGGTGGCGACGCGGCCGAGCGCTTCAGGACTAACTTTCATTGTGCAAGTTATGTCAGAATACGCGCGTCGTCTTGTAAAATGCAAGCCACTAGGCCGACCGTCACATGTCCCACAACTCGTCCGCTGACCCCGCCGCCCCGATTCGCCGCCGCCGCCGACGCGGCGAAGAGCGTCGTTCGAACTGCCCCGTAGCGTGCTCGCTCGACATCGTCGGCGATCGCTGGACCTTGCTGCTGGTGCGCGACCTGCTGCGCGGTAAAGCTCGCTACTCCGATTTTCTCGCCTCGCCCGAGCGCATCCCGACCAACATCCTGGCCGATCGGCTCAAGCGCCTCGAGCAGGAAGGCCTGATCACCAGCGTCCCGTACAGCGACCATCCGCGGCGGATGGAGTACCGCCTCACCCCCGAGGGCCGCGCGCTGGGTCGGGCCGTGAGCGCGCTCGCGAACTGGGGCCTGAGCCATTTCCCCGGCACCGTCCGGCCAGCGGGCTTTCCCAGCCCGGCCGATTCCGCGTCCTCGCCCTCCTGAGCCTGCCGCACCCACGCCGTCGGCAACCGCAGCCTCGCCAGCGCAGCTGACTTTACGGAACAACAGTCACGCGAACGTCGAAAAGCGTCACACGAACCGTCACGGCTTGGGCACGCGGGTCACGCGCTCGGCGCCTCCGACCAGACCGAAAAAGCAGAGCGTGAAGGTTTACCGAAGAAGCGTCACGCGAAGGTCGAAAAGCGTCACGCGAAGCGTCACGACGCGGTGCGTCATCGGCATCAATCGGGTACGGCCGCGAGCCAGCTCGGCTCGGCCAACTCGAGCTGGCGCGCGCACCACGCCAGGCTGGCGCGCAGCTGCCGACGTTGGATGCTGCGCACCCGCGGTAGGCCAGGAATCGCCGGGCGCCAGGCGCGGTCGGCGAAGAAGCCGGCGATGGCCGCGATCGACGCGGTCACGACGGCCGGCCGCAGCGGCAGGACGTCCGCATACAAGGCGAGGCAGCGCTCAGGTTCGGGGCCACCCTCGGCCTCAATAGTCTGGACGCACGCGACAACGTCGAACTCGTGTGGACCAAGGCATGCCAGTGGCCAGTCGAACAAGCGCAGTCGGCCGCCAGGCAGGATGCGCAGATTGTCAGAGCGGGTGTCGAAATGCAGCAGCGCATGCGGAGCCGGCACATCGGCGAGCGTTCGAGCAGTTGCGTCCAGGTGATCCACGTGCTGCTCGAGCCACCTCCGGGCGTCCGCAGTCCGCTCGCCGGCGAGCCCGGCCGCGCCGCCAAGTCCAACCCGATCGGCGACCAGCGTGCGCCACGTCTGGGCGAACGTGCGATGCCGATCGCGCGGTAGCCACGCAGGCAGGTCGGTGCGTCCGAGTGTGCTGGCATGGAACGCCGCGTAGTCGCGCAACATGTCGCGGGCGTGCTTTTCGGTCCACGGCGGGACCTGCGCCGGACCAAGATCCTCGATCAGCAGCGCATGCCAGGCGCCGAAGCGGAGCGCTCCGTAGAACGTCGGCGCCCAGCGGCTCAGCACGCCGGCCAGCTCGCGATAGGTCAGCTCCTCCTGAGCAAGCGCCTCGCGCATGTACTCATTGGACGACGCGTTGATTCCTTTAAAGACGGCTCGCCGCCCGTCGCCGAGGAACAGTCGAAACGTGGCGGAGGGCGCGTACCCGCCCCACACCCGCATGGCGCGACGGATCGGAGATCCAATGACGTCCTCGGCGAGTCCGCGAACGTGGCTCGGCACCGAGCGCCACGCTGGCTTCGGCTCGGCTCCGATGCGCGCCCGAGAGCTCAGGGCAGGTTGAGCCGCAGCAGCCGGCGTGCGTTGCCCTCGTAAATCTGTTCGCGCTCCTGGTCCGAAACGCGGATCCTGTCGACCGCCGCGATCGTGTCGCGCACAAATCCTGGACCGCCCTCCGGATCGAATGGCGTGTCCGTACCGAAGAGGACGTGGTCGACGCCGAAAAACTCGAGTCCACATTCGATCGGTGCCCAGGCACCAAATAACGCCGTATCGCCATAGAACATGCGGAAGTAGTCGATCGGCGCTTTCTTCAGGCGCTGGCGCGCGGCAGCATCCTCGGGGTCATCGGTGCGTTTGCCTAGCTGATTGAGTCCACCACCGACCCGTCCCTCGAAGTGCGGCACCATCCCGCCCAGATGGTGGACGATGATCTTCAGATCCGGATGGCGATCGAACAGACCCGAAAACAGCAGCCGGGCCATCGCTACCGCTGACTCATA
>DASXRR010000374.1:0-17241 GCA_036506475.1 Chloroflexota bacterium | reverse complement strand
GCCGAGGAATTAGCCGAGGAATTAGCCGAGCAATTAACTGATCCACCCAGTCAGACCGGGCGTAATTGAGCGCGAGAAAGAGAGGATTCAGGATCCGATGTCTCGTTCGGTGGCGATGAAGGTCAGCTTGGCCTTGGGTGTGGTGTACGTGTTGATTGGTGTGCTCGGGTTTGTGCCGGGCATCACGGTCGCGAACGGGGCCACAGCCGGCCAGGGGTTGCTGTTGGGTATCTTCGCGGTCAATACGATCCATAACATTGCCCATCTGGTGCTGGGCGCGGCGTTGATCTGGGCCGCGACGACGGGCGACAACGTGCGCCTGGTCAACAAGGGTTTGGCGGCGGTGTTCGCGATTCTGGTCGTGGGCAGCTTGATTGCGCCGATCGTCGAGGGCGTGGCGATCAACCCGCCCGATACGGGACTGCACCTGCTCAGCTTGCTGGTGACCGCGGCGATTGGCTTCATGAGCCTGAGCCGCGCGCGCGCACTGGCCTAGATCATCTGAGGGTCTACGCTCCGACGGGCGACAGCCCGAGTGTGCCGACGAGCTCGTTGAACGACCGAACGGGCTCGCCCAAGACCTCCGCGAGCTTGCGCCGCTGCTCTTCGAGTTGGCGGCGCAGCTCGGCGTACAGCTCGGTCGCGCCGTGCGTCGGCGCATCGTCCGACTCGCCGACCATCCCGCTCAGGACCTCGAGCTTCTCCTTCAACCGATTCGTGCCGGGCCGCGGTTTGTCCGAGGTGAGGTTGATGAGCTCGCCTTCGACGGCAACCAACCGCTCTTTCAATGCCTTCGCCGCGTCGCGTAGCCCTGAGTCCTCGGAGCGCCCAGCCCACAGGTCGATCTGGTCGCGCACGCGCTGGATCTGATTGAGCGCGTCGGCCAGCTCGGACAACCGGTCGCGAATTGCCAGGCGGAGCTCGAGCTGCGCCCGCAGGTCCTCCAGTGTCGCGGGCAGGCGCGGATCGGCCACGATCGTAAACGGCGCGGACAAAGTCTCCGAGCCGACGGTCAGGCGGACCTGGTACGCACCCGGGATGGCCCGTGGCGGGACCCCTTCTTCGGCCGATTCCTCGCGTGACGACTTGGCGCGCGGCTTCTCGATCTTGGTCGGTTTCGGATAGCGGCCGTCCCACACGAAACGGTTCATGCCTGCCTTGGCGGTTGGCCACGGGCCGGCGTCGGCCTCGGGTTCGTCTTCGCTGCTGACTTCTTCCTCCGCGGTTTTCTGCTGAATCTCGCCTTCGCTCGGTGGCTCGGCCTTTTCGCGTTTCGGCGAATAGGTGTGAATCTCACCACCGTGCTCGTCAAGGACCGTCAGCGTCACGCCCTCGGCAACGTCGTCCGGCAGCCAGTAGTGGACGATCACGCCCGCGGGCGGGTTTTGCCCCGCGTCATAGAACTGCTCGGTCTTGGCGCCGCTGGCCGACTCGGTCGGCTTGTAGCCGACGGTCAGCGGTCCGGTCATCTTGTAGTTCACGAACGCCGGCGAGTTGCGGTCGAACGAGCGGCCATAATCGCGGACGCGCATGGTTTCGCGCGGTTTGAACAGGTGTGCACCGGACGTCGGAACGCCGTCGTAGAGCTGATGCAGCGGACTCACGTCGTCGAGGATCCAGAACGATCGACCGTGGGTAGCCGCTACCAGGTCGGTGCCCTTGACGACCAGGTCCCAGATTGGTGTGATGGGCAGGTTGGTCTGGAGTCGCTGCCAGTTCACACCGTCGTCGAGCGACACGAACACGCCGGATTCGGTGCCGCAGTACAGCAGGCCGCGCCGGCTGGGATCTTCGCGAATGACGCGCGTGAATTCGGTGTCGGGGATGCCGCTGGTGATTCTGGTCCACGTCGCCCCGTAGTTGTTGGTGCGATACAGGTACGGCCGCGTGTCGTCGAGCTTGTAGCGTGTGGCCGACACGTAGGCCGAAGCGGGGTCGTGCGGCGAGGGCTCGACGATCCCGATCATGGCCCACTCGGGCAAATCAGGCGGCGTCACGTTGCTCCAGCTCTGACCAGCATCGCGTGAGACGTGGATCAGGCCGTCGTCGGAGCCAGCCCAGAACACACCCGGCTCGTGGGGCGATTCACGGAAGGCGAAGATGGTGCAGTAGATCTCGGCGCCGCTGTTGTCGGCGGTGATCGGCCCACCCGACGACCCGAGCTTGGTCGGATCGTTGCGTGTCAGATCGGGACTGATCGTCGCCCATGATGCGCCGTCGTCGACCGACCGGTGGACCACGTTCGAGCAGATGTACAGCGTGCTGCCGTCATGCGGCGAGATCTCGACCGGGAATGTCCACTGGAAGCGGTACTTGAGCGACTCGGCGCCGGCGCCCATCCCGTGCACTTCAGGCCACACCGTGATGTTGCGCTTCTGGCGCGTCTCCGGATTCCACGCGATGAGCCGACCGTGACCGGCGCCGGTGCCAATGCCACCGCCGAACACGAGATGCGGCGGTCGCTTGCTGATAGCGATATAGCCACTCTCACCACCGCCCGGCTCGACGTAGTCCTTCCACGAGATGGCGCCCTCAGTTTCGGCGCTGGGTAGGCGCATCGCCCAGTTGTCTTGCTGCGGGCCGTAGACGTAGTAGGGCACGTTATCGTCGGTGGTCACGTGATAGAACTGCGCCGTCGGCTGGTTGAGCAGCGTCGACCACGAGGCGGCACCGTCCAGGCTGATGCACGCGCCGCCATCGTTGCCCTCGATCATGCGCTTCGAGTTGCGTGGGTCGATCCACAGCGCGTGGTTATCGCCATGCGGCGTCGGGATCGAGGCGAATGTGGCTCCAGCGTCGAGTGAGCGCCACAGGTTGAGGTTGGCGATCCAGACGGTATTGGCGTCGCCGGGATCGGCGAAGACGTGCATGTAGTACCACGGTCTGCGGCGCAGGTCGGCTTTGTCGGCGCCACGCTCCCAGGTCTCGCCGAAGTCGTCGGAGCGGAAGATGGCGCCGTCTTCGGCTTCGACCAGCGCCCACACGCGCCCTGCTTGTGCGGGCGACGCCGCGACGCCGATGCGGCCGAGGATGCCTTTGGGCAGACCCTTGTTGCGGCTGAGCTCAGTCCATGTGCTGCCGCCGTCGAAGCTGCGCCAGATACCGGAGTCTTCGCCGCCGCTCTCGGCGGCGTGCGGGTAGCGCCGACCCTGCCAGATTGCCGCGTACAGGATGCGCGGGTTGGTCGGATCGAGGCTCAGCGCCGCCGCGCCGGCGCGCTCGCTCTTGTGCAGCACGAGGTCCCAGGTCTGGCCGCCATTCGTGGTGCGGTAGACGCCCCGCTCCGGATTGGTGCCCCAGGCATGGCCGAGGGCCGCGACATACACCGTGTCCGGATCGTGTGGATGGATTGCCAGGCCGCTGATGTGGCGCGTGTCGGCGAGGCCGAGATTGCGCCACGTGCGTCCGCCATCGTCCGAACGATACACGCCATCGCCGTGCGAAACGTTGCTGCGGATGCACGCTTCGCCCGTGCCAACGTAGAGGACGTTCGGGTCCGAGTCGGAGACGGCGATGGCGCCAACGGCGGCAGTCTTGAAGTAGCCGTCGGAGACGTTCCACCAGTGCGAGCCGGCGTTGGTCGTCTTCCACACGCCGCCACCGCAGCCACCGAAGTAGAACGTCCCCAGTTCCGTCGGGTGCCCAGCGACTGCAACGCATCGACCGCCGCGATGCGGCCCGATACACCGCCATTCCAGCGAGCCAAAGAGGCGAGGGTCCATCGCCTCCTGTTGTACCGGGCCGCGTGCTAGCGGCTCACCTCATGGTGCTTTGCGCAGCGCGACAGACTGGCCGGTGGTGAACACCGGACTGGCCGATGCGAACGCCGAATGATTGCCACTCGGGCCGGCCGCGCCGAGGTCCACGTCGGCGAGCGTGAGCGGGCAGCACTGCGAGTTGGAAATGCGCTGGGTCATGCCTGCCTGCGCCACCATCGAGATATTGCTCGTCCATGCCGACCACACCCCGACCAGCCAATCGCCATCCGTCGTCGTGGTGACCGACGGAGCGGTGGCAAGCGTCAACGTTCCCGTTTGCCCAGACGACCCATCGATCGGATTGCTCGGGTCCACGCCGATGTACGCCGCGATCTGGCCGGCGATATCGCTCGACAGCGTGGCCGACCAACTATAGCTCGCTGGTTCGCCTACGCCGGCCACGTGGTAGTAGAGCGATACGCCCTGCGTTGAGGCGCCGACATCTTCGCGGATCAAGCTGAAGCCGGCCGGCGGCGTGATGGTGTTTGGTCGCGAATGGTCCCAGTAGACCGCCGCGATCAGCACATCGTTGGGCTGCACACTAGTCGGCCGGGCGATGGTTAGCGTTCGGCCGCCCATACTGGCCGACGAGGCAGCACGGAACGCGATCGACGTTGCGCTCGGTGCCGTCACCGTCACCTGGGTGTTGGTGAAGGCGTTGTTGGCCGTGTTCGGATCTTCCGTCGTACTCGTCACCGAGGCGGTGTTCGAGATCGTGCTACCGATGGGGGCGCCCGGGCTTACTGCCACGTTCAGGGCGAAACCCGGGAACGTGCTGGCCGGCAAGTCGGGCGTTTGGCAAGTGATTGAGCCGCTGCCGCCGACCGCCGGCGTGGTGCATGCCCAGGTGACTGGGCTCACAACTTGCAACGACAGAAACGTGGTGTTGGCGGGCACCGCCGCATTGAGCACCACGTCCGACGCCGCGGCGGGTCCCGAATTCTGAACCTGCAGGCTATACAGCACGTTCTGACCGGGATTGACGGCGGTCGACGAAGTGATGTTGAGCACGCCGAGGTCCGCCTGCGCTGTTGGCTGAATCGTCACTGACGCGGAAGCGGCGTTGTTCGCGGCATTCCAATCCGGCGTTGCGCTCGTCACGGAGGCCGTGTTGGAGATCACAGTTCCCACCGGCGAAGCGGGCAGGTTGAGGAATGTCGTTGTGAAGGTGGCTGATGCGCCCGCGGCGAGCGTCGGAACCGAACAGGAAAGTGCGCCAGTGCCGCCGGTGCCGGGCGTGGTGCATGCCCAGCCCGCCGGCGACGTTATCGTCTGAAACGTGGTGTGCTCTGGCACCGTGTCACTGAGCACGACGTTGGCGGCCGGCGACGGCCCATTGTTGGTGACGACCTTGGTGAAGCTCATCGGTCGACCGCTCTGGACGGTGCTTGTCGCCGCGGCGTTCGTGATCGCCAGGTCGGCGGAAGGTGTCGGCGGGGGGCCGCCGGGCCCCCGCAGCGCGATTGCTTGACCTGTCCAGCCGCCTGTATTCGAGGGTGTCGCGGTCAGCACGCCGGTCGCGCCTGGGCCGCCGAGCTGCTTGTCGGCCAGCATTAGCGGGTTGGTGCGGTTGAAGGCCTGGCGAACGGTCATGCCGCTGGGCGGGATGAACGAGATGTTGCTGTTCCAGGCCGACCAGACGCCGACCAGCAGGTCGTTCGCGCTGGTCGTGGTCACCGATGGCGCCGTGGCGTTGCCCGAGGCGCCGATCTGGCCGCCGAGCACGTCGACTGGACTGGACGGATCGACGCCGCTGTAGGCGGCGATGATTCCGCTGAAGCCACTCGATCGCGTCGCCGTCCACGTGTAATTGAGCGGCTCAGTGTTGGCAACGACGTGGGAATAAAGCGACACCGCCTGCAATGTGAGGCCGTCCGAGCGGAGCAGATTGAAACCGCTGGGTGGCGTGATGGCGTTTGACGTTGCGTCCCAGTAGACAACCGCGATCAGCACATCACCCGGCCGTGCGCCCGCGGGTTGCGGGATGGTCAGCGTGCGACCGCCGCCGTCGGTACCGGAGACCGAGCGGAAACTGATCGGCGAAGCGACCGGGTTACTCACCGTGACCGTAGCGCTGCTGGCGTTGTTGGCCAGGCTAGGGTCGGAGGTGGTGCTGGCGACCGTCGCCGTGTTCGCGATGACACTGCCATCGGGCGTCGCCGCGTTCACGGCGACGACAAAGTCGATGCTCGCCGCTGCACCAGCGGCGAGACTTGCGATGGTGCAGTTCACAGCGCCGGTGCCGCCAACCCCTGGTGTGCCGCACGTCCACCCAGCCGGCGCGGAGGCGGACTGGAACGTCGTGTTGGCGGGCACTGTGTCGGGCATCAGCACGGACGACGCGGTCGACGGGCCACTGTTGGCAACGGTGATTTTGTAACTCACGTTTTGGCCGGCCACGACCGTGCTCGAAACAGCGGTCTTGATCACCGACAGGTCGGCGCTGGGCGTAGTGCCGCCCGCGCCTCGAGCGCGCAGAGCAATCGCCTGGCCGGTCCACAGGCCGGTGTCGTTCAGCGCGTTGGCGGTCTGGACGCCTGTGGCACCAGCCGACGTCAGCGGTTTGTCGGCGAGCATGACCGGATCGTCGTGGCTGAAGCGCTGACGCACGGTCATGCCGCTTGGGCCGAGGAGCGTGATATTGCTGTTCCACGTCGACCAGACGCCGACCAGCAAGCCGCCGTCGGTGGTGGTTGTAACCGAAGGGGCGTCGGCGTTTACGCCAGTGCCTGTTTGGCCAGCTTGGACGTCGATCGGATTGACAGTGTCGACGCCGAGATAGGCGGCCATGATGCCGGTAAAGCCGCTGCGCAGCGAAGCGCTCCACGCGTACGAGGCCGGCTCAGTAGCCGTCGCGACGTGTCGATAGAGCGCCACGCCCTGGTGCCCAGCGGCACGTTCCTCGCGGATCAGCGTCCAGCCAGCGGGGACGGTGATCGTGTTGGGTTGCGAGTTGTCGAAGTAGATTGCCGCGAGCAGCAGGTCGTCGGTTTGGACGCCATCAGGAACATTCAACGTGAGGTCAGTGCCGTAGACGTCCATGCCGCTGGCAGCGCGGAAGGCGATGACCGCGGGCGGCGGCGTTGCTTGCGCTGCAGCGAGTCGAACTTGAGACGGGCTAACCGTTACGGCAATGAGAAGCGCAGGCAACAGCCACGACAGGTATCGCATTTGGGTCGCGGAAATATGCGCGGAAGGCCACTCTCTAGTCAACGCAAAAAGCTTTGTGTAAACGCAATGCAACCGATTCCAAACCGGCGCGGTGAGATGCGCTGGATTGTTTAGCGGCGTGCGGCGCGGTGTTTGGCCGCCAACAGACGGCCCTGCCGAGTCGGCGCGACGACCACGGGCGGTTCGTTCGACCCACGGCTGCTCGAGGCGGCGCTGACCAGACCGAACGTCGACGGCGACGCCACGAGCACCGGGCGCGATGGAACCAGCGGGGTGTCCACGTAGCCCAGGCGTTTGCGCACCTTGTAGTACGCGGCGCGCATCTCAGGGCCGGTAATGCGGACTCGGCGCACGCCGACGTCGATGACGAACAACAACGCGGTCAGCACCAGCAAATACGGCCACAGTTGACGCGGTGCGCCGACCGCGGGCAGGTCATGAATCAGCGCTTGTTCGGGATCATGTATGAGCCGACCGCCGGTGCGTTTGGCCAGCGATTCGAGCAAGTTGTCGTCAGTGCCACCCGCCCGATACTCGGGTGAGTAGGGCACTACGAATCCGCTCGACTGATTCGCGACGGTTCCGTCGGCCTCGCTCTGGGTGACCTGGAGTGCGTAGATGCCGTCGTCCTCGACAGCGTAGCTGGCCTCATAGCGACCTGGTGCGACCTGCGGCAGCGCGATCTCGTGCTGCGCGCCACCTGGATCGATGACGCTCGCGGTCGTCGGCAGGAAGTTCAAATAGTGCCGGTCGGCGGCCTCGACGCCGGTCTGGGCGTCGAGTGTAATGACGGCGTGGTTGCCGTCGATCTTGACGGTCACCTGCCGATTCGGGTCCTCGGGCGGGCGGGTGGTGCGTTTGACGACCTGCGCCCAGAAGCGGCCGAACTCCGGCCACTCGATCCAGCGGGACGCCCAGCGATTGCGTACGTCGGACGTCCAGGCGATCACTCGGCCGAGGCCGAACTGCCACTCGGCGAGTACAGGATCGATCTGACGCGACACGAGCAGGATGCTGCTCTGCGGCTTGGGCGTTGTGGCCACGTACCCGCGCAGCTGGGGCATTGTGTTCATGTCGATGCCGTCCAGCGCCGCGCCCGACGAGATGCGCACCGGCTTGAAATCCTCTTCGACAATGGCGGCGCGCTGGACCTGCTGGGTCTCCTTGACGACCAGCCGCGGCAGGTCGAACGGGTCATTGCCGTCGTAGTAGCGGCCGTTGCCGAGCGTGGCCAGCTCCTGGAGCAGGTTCGTGTCGGCATCACTGCCAATGCCGATCGTGCTCAGGGTGATGTTGGCGTCCTTCATTTGCTGGGTCAGGCCTGGATAATCACCCCGTGGCGCTTCACCGTCGGTAAGCAGGATGATGTGCTTGACCTTGGCGTCGATCGGCGCGAGGCCGTCGTAGGCCATGCGCAGCGCCGGGTATATCTCAGTCCCGCCACCCGGCTGCATCTCGGCAATGGCCGCCTGGACGACGCCCAGGTCGGTCGCTGGGGTCGGTGGAATGACCCAGCGTGGCTGGTCTTCGAACGCCACGATGCCAATTTGGTCGTATTCGCCGAGCAGCTCGGCGGCCGAGATCGCGGCTTCCTTGGCCAAATCCATCTTGCTCGCCCCACCAGGCCCGCCGCCCATCGAGCCGGACGTATCGATGACCAGGATCAGCGCCGTGCTCGCCGAGACCGACTTGCCGCGCAGATCCATGCGCACCGGCAGCATCTCTTCCAGAGGGGTGCGCGCATAGCTGCCTGGGCCGAACGCGTGGTCGCCACCAGCGACGACGAGACCACCGCCATAGTTCTGGACGTATGTCTTGAGCGCTCTGAGCTGGCCAGGCGCGAACTGATTGGCGGCCACGTCGACGAGGACGACACTCGCGTAGTTGCGCAGGTTGGTCACCTCGAGCGGCGCTGAGAGCGGACTATCGACCTCGACGTTGAGGCCAGAGGTGCGCAGCGCTTCGACCAGGAACTGGGATTCACCGGGTGAGCCTTCGACGACCAGGATGCTCGGTGGGCCGGTGACCACGACCAGTGCGCCCGCGGAGTTGTTCTGGCTCAGTGTGTCGGCGTCGGCCTCGACCTGGAGTCTGAGCAGGTGATGGCCGGGCGAGAGCGGCTCGAGCGGTATGACGAAGCGGTTGATGCCGGGCTCGAGCTCGACTAGCTGCGTGGTGCGCAGGCCGCCGTCCATGAGCAGGTGCAGGCTGGCCGTCGTGGGCTCGGTCGATTCGAGCTGCGCAGTCACGCTGAAGCGCTCACCTTCTCTTAGCTGGGTTGGCGCTTCTAATGCTCGGACGAGGACTTCCGGTCCTCTTCGCTCGTCCACGGGGACGGTCATGAGCTGCACGTGGGCCGCCGAGGCCAGCGCGGCGGCCGAATCGGCGTGGTCCAGGTTCTCTCTGCCGTCTGACAGCAGGACCAGCCTTCTCGCTGCACTTGGTGGTAGGGCCGCGACGCCGGCTCGGATGGCCGCTGCGATGTTGGTCCGTGTACCCGCGCTTTCGGGCGCAAGTCGTGGCGGGTGGTTATCGTCCGTCAGGCCGCGCTCTACCGTCGCGTCCTCGCCGAAGGTGATCACCGCCATCTGATCGTTGGCGCCCTTGGTGGCGAGCGCCTTGGCCAGCCATTGCTCCTGCTCGATTCTGGCCGCGGGCGTGATGCTGTCTGACCTGTCCACGAGCACTGCCATGGCGAGCTGATCCGCCCTGAGCTGCAAGGTCGGACTCGAGAGCACCAGACACAGCAGCGTGGTCACCGCGACCCTGATGATCAACGACGCCCGCCGCCTGACTGGCGGCATATAGGTCAAGCTGGCGCGCCACAGCACCCACACCAGGCCGATGGATATCGGGAGGAGGAGCAGGACCCAGGGTCGCTCGAAATCTACGGTCATGGCGGGGTGTTGGGTCTTGGGTGTTGGATGTTGGGCGGTGGCGGTCGCTTGCTGAGTGAGTTCCGCAGCGCATAGAGCTGCTTACTCAGCGATGTCGTCTGGTCCTGTAAGTCCTGGCCGACCTCTTGACCAACATAGCCCAGCCGCGTGGCGATCTCGATCTGTGTCTGGAGCTCAGCGAGCGAAGCATGGGCGATAGAGACGTGGTGCAAGTATTCCGCGAGGTGCTCGCGCGTATGGCCCTCGGCGATGTTCGATGGAATTGACACGCCGGCACGTTGCATCTGACTCGCCAGCCCCCACAGCTCATGACGTGGAAAGCCGTCGGTCGTACGGTAGACGTGCTCAACGAGGTGCATCGCGGCCTGCCAAACGCGCAGCTCTCGAAAGCTGGAAATCGGCTGTGTCACAGCCAACACCCATCACCCAACACCCATCACCTAGACACGGCGGTGGAACCAGAACCACTCGAAGAGCAGGAGTGGGAGGGCCAGGGCGGCGAGCAGGCCCCAGAACTCTTTCTGGAGCATCGTCAGGCCGATTTCGAACTGGCCCGTGCTGGCCAGGCCACTCAGGCGTGGGCGGATGTCGCTCTCGTCGCGATCGGCCAGGTTGGCCGCGAACAGGTCATCTTCGACGGTCTGCTGACCGCCCTGGACGATCTGCTGGACCCGATACAGGCCGGGCACGTCGGTGGCGGCATAGGTAATCGGCGCGGAGCCAGACCGGAACTCCACGGCATGATCGTCGGGCGCGGTCACGCGCACCCGTTCCACCTGCGGCAGCGGTGCCAGCGACTCCGGCGCGCCGGTATGGATCTCAGGCGAGCGCACTACACCCGGCGGCGCCAGATAGTTCAGCAGGTTCGACATGATGATTGGAAAAGCAGGCAGGTTCGGGAAATTCGACTGGCGCAGGTCAAAGGGCATAATCGCCACGCGCCGGTCCCCATCCTGGCCCGCGGCAAACAACGGGACGCCGTCGGCGGTGATGATCAGCGGCTTGGCCCAGCGCGGCAAGTCCAGCTTGCTGGCGCGACTGACGTTCAGGTCGCGTACGTCGACGAACGCCAGCAGTGGGTCCTCGCGCTCCCAGGACGCCACGCGCGGCCGGCGCACCTCGCCGTTGCTGCGGAACGGCCCGCGATCTGGTGGGTTCACCACCAGCAAATTGCCGTGCGGCAACAACGGTGGCAGGTAGTCGTCAAAGACGATCACGTCAAAGCGATCGGCCTCGACAGCCAGATACCGCTGCGCGGGGATGCGGTACAGATCGACGCCAGGCAGCAAACTGAGCACCTTCTCCAGGAAGGCGTTGCCCGGCGAGACGAGCAAGACCTGGGCAGGCTTGCGTTGCACCAGGATCGCATACGCCGTGTCATCCAACGTGAGGCCGTTGTCACCGCGTTGGTCGGCCACGCTCACGCTGGCCGCCCGTGCGCCCGGCGACAGGTCCTCGAAAACCTGCTCGAGCTTCCCATTCGGCGCCAGATCGACGCGCCGCTCTTCCAGCGTTTGGCCGTCGACCGCCATCGTCAATACCGCCTGGGCAGACGCAGGCGAGAAGTTCTCGACGCGCGTGAACAGCTGTTGGCGGCGATTGTCGCGTGGGTCCGGCCGGGTCGAGATCGCCGTGATGGCCAGGTTGCCCGTGTCGGGCTGCGCTACAGACACCACTTCGACGGACCCTACGTCGTCGGGCAAATCAGGCGGCAGGCTGAATGCACCGTCCGTGAACAGGTAGATGCGTCGAGCGCTCGGGTCACCACCGAGCGAGCGGGCCAGCAGCAGCGCCTCACGCATGTCCGCGGACGCGCCGGATGCTTGCGCCTCGGTCAGGACTTTCTCGACCTGACGTCGGTCAGTAGTCGCGGCCACCAGCACTTGCGGATGTGCAGCTACCAGGATGGCGGTCGCGAGCGAGTTTTCGGGCAGACCAAGCAGCGTGCTGCGCGCAGCAGAGACGGCACGATCGAAGCGCGACGGCTGCACATCTGTCGCGTGCATGCTCGCCGAGCCGTCGAGCAGCAGCACCGCATGGACGGGTTTTTGGCCCTCTTGCTCGGAGAACGGCCGCGCAACGGCGAGGCACACGAACCCGAGCAGCAAGAGCTGCATGATCAGCAGCAAGCTCCACTTCAAGCGCTGCAGCGGCTCATGGGCGGCCAGGTCGCGGATCAGGTCGTTCCACAGGAACGTGGATGAGATTTCCTCGTCGTGGCGCCGTACCTTGAGCAGGTAGAAGATGACGATGATCGGCAGGGTGATGCCGAGCGTCAGGGCCAGCGGGGCTAAGAGGTTCATGTGGCGCTCCGCGCCCCGAGGTGATAGGTGCCAGGTGATGGGTGATGGGTCGATTGAGTGCCCAACACCCAACACCCAGCCCCCGACACCTTGAGATGACGAGTGAAGCGAGTCATCGCACGAGGCCGCGGCGGCGCAGCAAGTCGAAGACGACGGTTTCAATCGGCTGCGAGGTGTCGATCGGCACGTAGCACATGCCGTGACGCGAGCAGAACGACTCCACGTTGCCCCGCCATTCGTCGAGGCGTTGGCCGTACAGCCGAATCGCATCGTTGTTGAGCGTGACCGACACGGCCGCGCCCGTCTCACGATCGATCAAGCGCACGTCGCCGCCCAACGCCGGTCGCAGCTCCTGCGGCGACAGCGTGTGCAGCACGGCGACTTCGCCCGAACGTCCGGCCAGCTTGGCCAGCGCCCGCTCCCAGCTTGGCGACAACAGGTCAGACAGCAAGATGACCAGGCCAGCGCTGCGGCTGGTAAAGCTGGCCAGTGACTGCTCGACATCGAGTGGCGCGTTGTAGCCGGCCACGAGCGGCGTCGCGGACTGGCTCGAGCGGAACTCGTCCAGGAAGGTGAGCATGGCGCCGGCGCGCCCGCGGCCCCACGCCGGGCCGTAGGCCGACGTCGATGCGCTCAGCGGCCAGATGAACAGCCGGTTCGACGCGTTCAGCGCGACATAGCCCAAGGCGGCGGCCAGGCGGCGCGCATAGTGCAGCTTGGACGGGTCACCCCAGTCCATACTTCGGCTCGCGTCCACGAGCAGGTGCACATTGAGCACCTCTTCCTCTTCGTACAAACGAACGAAGAGGGTGTCGGCGCGGGCGTAGATATTCCAGTCGACGCGCGCCGGATCGTCGCCTTCAACGTAGTGGCGATAGTCGGCAAACTCCAGGCTGGAGCCCTTGCGCAGCGAGCGCCGGTCACCCTGACCCTGGCCGACCAGCCGGCGCCGACTGACGAGGCTGAGTCGCTCCAGGCGACGTGCGAACGATCCCTCGAGCAAGGTTTGGCTCATTCGGCGCTCCGCGCCTTCAGGTGCTGGGTGTTGGGTGATGGGTGATGGGCTTCCAAAAGTGTCCGCTGGCCGGTGCAAGGTGCCGTTGGTGTGTTACACGCGCAGCCCGCGAGGCCGTCCAACACCCAACACCCAACACCCAACACCGCGAGCGCAGCGAGCATCACTCTTCGGGAGTCGTGGTGACGACGTCGTGGATCAGCTTGTCGGTCGTGACGCCCTCGGCGTCGGCTTCGAAGCCGAGGATGACGCGATGCCGCAGCGCGCCCAGCGCTACCGCGCGGATGTCTTCGAACGCGACGTTGTAGCGGCCTTCGAGCAGGCCACGTACCTTGGCGCCCAGCACCAGCGACTGCAAGCCGCGTGGGCTGGAGCCGTAGCGCGCGAAGCGCTTGACCTCGGCTGGCGCGTCGGGTGTCTCGGGGTTGGTGCGCCGCACGATGCGTACCGCGTAGCGCAGCACCGGCTCCGCGACCGGCACCTCACGGGCAAAATGCATCAGCTCCAGGAGCCCAGCGCCGTCTGCAACATGCGAAGGATGGGGCATGGTCGCGCCAGTAGTGACCTGAGCGATGCGCAGCAGGTCTTCCTCGCTCGGGTACGGCACCGTCAGCTTGAACAAGAAGCGATCGAGCTGCGCCTCGGGTAGCGGATAGGTGCCCTCCATCTCGATCGGGTTCTGCGTCGCGAGGACGAAGAACGGCTCAGGCAGGGTGTGGGTGGTCCGCCCCGCGGTGACTCGCCGCTCCTGCATGGCCTCCAGGAGAGCCGATTGCGTTTTGGGCGTGGCGCGGTTGACCTCGTCGGCGAGGACGAGGTTGGCGAACAGCGGCCCAGGCTGAAACTCCAGCGTGCGCGTGCCTTCGACAGTGTCGCGCAAGATGCTCGTGCCGGTGATGTCGGCGGGCATCAGGTCAGGCGTGAACTGCACGCGGCTGAAGCTCAGGTCGAGCGTCTCGCCGATGGTGCGCACGAGCAGGGTCTTGCCCAGACCGGGGATGCCTTCGAGCAGCGCATGGCCGCCGGCCAGCAGGCAGGTCAGCACGCCGCGAACGACTTCCGGCTGGCCGATGATGACGCGGCCGACTTCGGACTCGATCGCCTTGGCGGTCTCAATGAATTTGAACGGCGTCGTTCCGACGACGCTGCGCGCCTGGGGGTCGAGGGTCGGGGGTCGGGGGTCCGGTGGGACGTTCGCTGGCAGCACTGTCACAGGGCGCTCCGCGCCGAGGGGTCGGGGATCGGGGGTCGGGGGTCGGGGGAGACAGTCGTCATCGAGGCGGCCTCATGCGTAGTCGGAAGCGGCGGGGCGAGCCGGAGCCGAACCTGCCGACCCTCGACCCCCGACCCCCAAATAATGCGAGCGAAGCGAGCATTACTTCTGATCCAGGGAGCTGAAATAGTCTTTGACGAGATCGCGCAGCCCCAGCGGGATGCTGCTGGAGTCATTGCCTTGCGTCGGCTTGCGCGTAAACGACGGTGCGACGGACTCGTCGGCGGCGCGCGCGGTGCCGTCATCGGCGTCGCCCAGATACGGGTTCGCACTTGCTTCGTCGGGCACGACCTGGCCGTTGTAGGGCACCTGTTCGGGGCGAGTGATCGTGTCCAGACCGCTCACACCGGTGCGGTTCTGGTTCTGTCCGCCGGTCGAGAAACCGCCGCCCTGACCGGCATCGCCGGTGCCGCCATCTTCGCCCGGCGTGCCGCCTCCCGCGCCCTGGTCACCGCCTTCGCCAAGCTGATCGCCTTGACCCTGCGTGCCACCCTGGCCGCGATCGCTCTGACTTCCAGCACTCTGGCCGCGCTGACTCGACGACGAGCTCGAACGGCCCGTGCTGGAGTTCGATCGACTCTGCGTCCGCCCGAGCGCTCGTTCGAGCGCATTGCGGCTGCTTTCCAGCTGACTGGCCGCCCGCTGGCGCTCGGCCGCGCCCGCCGCGTCACTGCTCAGCTGATTCAGCGCGTCACGCGCCGAGCGGCCATTCTGAGCGGTACCAGCCTGACTGCTGCGACTGCCGGCTTGCCGTGACGGCTGATCCTCGCCGTCGGCACCCTCGTCACCGCCGTCGCCGGCCTGCATAGCCGAGGCCGCATCGGCGAGCTCGCCAGCCACGCTGGGTGAGGCCCGTCCGGCCCGATTCGAGGCGTCGCGCAGCACCTTGGACACGCGCTGGCGCTCCTGTCCTGAGAGCTGCTCGGTCTGCTGCGCGAGGTCCTTCGCGGCACGCGAGATCTCACGAAGATCGCCGGTATTGATCGCGCTGGCGAGCTGCTGGGTGGCCGGGTCAGACGCCAGGGCACTCGCGACGGCGGCCAAAGCGGCGGCGAGCTGATCGTCGCCAGCGCTCATCTGGTGCACCTGTTCTTCGAGATCTTCGAGCGCGTTCAGCGCTTCGCCGGGATCGTTGCTGCGCGCGTCAATGGTCCGCGCACCTTTGCGCAACAGCTCCTTGAGCGGGTCGAGCTCGGCTGCTTCTTCCGGGCGGATACTGTCGGCCAGGCGCTCGACGCGCTGGGCTTGCTCGCGGGCGATGGTGATCGCCGGGTTCGAGGCGCGCTGGCGCAACAGCCACGGATTGGGACTGATGCCCACCAGCGCGGCGACAACGAGCACGAAGAACGTCGCCATAAGCTCGTGCTTGGGGAAACGCAGCGGGAATGTTTCGAGCAGGTCGATGCGGCGCAGGTGCTCGACGGCGTCGCGCATCTGGGCCACCGCGAGCGGAAACTCGGCGCCTGTTCTGCCTAGCTCGAGGGCCGTCATGGAGCGTTCGTTCAGCCGGGCGGCGCGATCGACGCGCCTTGCCAGGTCCGGTACCCGATGGCGCAAGAACAGGCTGGCGATGCCGAAGCCAAGCGCGACGCCGAGCGGCACGGCGACCAATAGCGGAATGGACAGGGTCGCGATCGAATCGCGGATCCACGCCCACACGACCAGGCCGAGCACGACGAAGCTGCCCACGGCGAGCCCTCGGGCGAGCCAGACGGTGCCGCGCTGCAACGACAGCGCGCGGCCCACACCGCCCAGCTGTTCGCGCAGCTCGGCGTGATAGGTCGCGGAGGGGGAAAGCAGGCTCATCGACGTCGCATTTTCAGCGGATGCATGGGCTCAATGGCGATGGCCGACGCAAGCACGAGCAGCACGGCCAGAATGGTCCAACTCAAACTGCCGATGACCCACGCTGGCAGGAGCACGCCTGGCGCCCAGTTCTGCGCGGGCAGGGAGAGCACCGTGCGATAGGCAGCGGGGGCACCACGCGCAAACGCGTCCGTGGCTGGGCCGCCACCGGACAGGAGCGCCAGGAACGGGTTGAGCCAGAGCAGCGGCTTCAGGAAGTCGTTGCCGCCCAGGATGAGCAGCGCCAGCACGAGTCCGAGCGTGCCAAACAGCATGAATAGCGCCACGCCCTGAGCGAACAACGCTGCCTGCAGCGAGCCGGGCATGACCGCGCCAAAGAACACGCCGAGCGCGCAGAAGAACAGCGTCGAGGTGCACAGGATCGTAATCAGGGCAATGACCTGGTCAGCCTGGACACCGCCGAACGACCAGCTCGGGGCGAAGAACGGCACCGCCACCGCCAGCAGCAGCAGGCTGAAGATCAGCGAGGCGAGGACTTTGCCGAGCACGATTCTGACTGGGCCCGGGCCCTGGAGCAGCAGCAGGTCGAGGGTGCCGCGTTGGCGTTCGTTGGTGAACGCCGAGGCAGCTACGGTTGGCGCCACGACGGCCGCGGCCAGGATGACACACAGGCCCACGGCGCCGAACAAGAAGATGGCGCGGTTCGCCACCAGAATGTTCGAACTTGTCGTCGAGGTTGTGGAGAACAGCGCCGGCGCCGCATTGGCGTCAGGCGCCAGGATGAGCATGCCCAGCAGGAACACCAGGATCGACACCAGCAGCACCAGCAGCGTGAAGGCCGCGAACGTGAGCCGCCCGCGCAACCACGTCTGGAACTCTTTGATGACGAGGGCACCGATCAGCGGCATGGCTTTACTGCTCCGCTAGGCCTAACACTGTCCGCATGGGACCGGCACGTTATTGCCATTGCCCGGCCCCTGCAAGGTCCCTGGCCGTCGGGACGTTCCGGGTGGTCGGC
>DASXRR010000373.1:0-12460 GCA_036506475.1 Chloroflexota bacterium | reverse complement strand
TAATCTCGAACTCCACACCACTCCGGCCGGTACGTCCTGCATGCCCCCTGGCTTGAAGAAGCCAATGACATCCACGTACAGGTACGTGAACATGACACTCGCCCCGTCCGGCAGTGCCTTCAGCCATTTGAGGAACTCAGTGGGGCTGGTTGTGAGCATGGTTGTGAGCATGGCCCGTCCTGCCCGCTCGAGCAGACTCGCCGCGCGCCCGAATTCCTCGGCGGCCAGCGCGTGACGGAGCGCGTCAGAGGGCAGACCGCCCGGCATGCCGCCCGGGGATGTAGAGCCTGGTCTCGAGCAGCGGCCGCATAGCCACCGACTGGCCTAAGGAATCAACAACGGCGTCCACGTCAAAGGCACCCGGAAGTCTACCGGTGCATGCCTGGCTGGAACGCTCTGGGAAGCAGGCATAGCCACGCAGATCCATGAGGGTCCGGCGGATAGACTGGGCCAAATGGCATTCGAGGTACACCCCGTCACGCAGGAGCGGTGGCCCGACCTGCTCGCGCTGTTCGATCGACCCATCGTTCGAACGTGCTTCTGCATGTTCTACCGAAAAACTGGAATGGGCACCGGCGTCGGCCAGGAGAACCAGCGGGCGATGAAAGCTCTAGTGGATCGGGGTACCGTACCAGGGCTCATTGGATACGAGAACGGGAACCCGATCGCGTGGGTCTCGCTTGGGCCTCGAGACGACTACTCGAAGCTTCGCCGGTCCCCCATCATGAAGCCCGTGGACGAACAGCCGGTGTGGTCCATCGTGTGTTTCTTCGTCGACCACAGTGCCCGCGGCCGGGGCCTGTCAGAACGGATGCTCCACGAGGCCATCGATTACGCACGGGCGTGCGGGGCCCGCCTCGTGGAGGCCTATCCGGTAGACAAGGGCGACCGAAGCCACCCGGATGACATGTTTTTCGGCGCGAAGTCCATGTACGACCGTGCTGGCTTTCGGGAAGTGGCCCGGCGAAAGCCGACTCGGCCGGTGGTGCGCAAGGCGCTTCGCCCGCCAGGCGCGTCCACGGCACCGTGAGCAGACGGACCTCGGCCGCGTTGTCCCAACACAGAGGAATCCACCGGGCAATCGCGTGTACTGGACATCGGCAATTGTGCAGCACATCAACGACGACGTCCTCGACACCATCTTCGAAAACGCCGATCCGTGTCCGTGTGGACGGATCCTGGTCCTCGAGATGGGTCAACCAATTGCAACTACTTTGTAAGCCCGGCCATTAGCCGCGCCGGGGTATAGTCGCGCGCCCCAATGCACGAAGTCCCGTCGGCGATGTTTTCGGCCAGTTCGATGCGGCTGCGAGACGCCCGGTCAGCTTGTCCGCGAGACGTCTGGCCGTGTGATGTCAATCGGGTCCAGCGTACGCACGCTTGTTCGACTCAAGCGGGGCCCAACCAGTACCGATGCTTAGTAGGCAGGTAATGAAGGTTCCACGCACGCGCGCCATGATCCTGCTGGTCGCCGACGCTAGTTCCACTCAGGGGCAACGCTCGACGCTGGCGCTGGAAGCCGCCGGTTTTCGGGTGAGACCGGCTGCCAACGGCGGGGAGGCGTTGCAGGAGGCTCGTCGGTGCCGCCCCGACGTCATCGTTTCACGCGTGTCTATGCCCGTGATGGATGGCTTCGCCTTCTGCCAGGAGCTGCGCCGCGACCCAACGCTGGCTCAGGTACCGCTAATCGTCCACACCACGACGCACCTCGACGCCCAAGACGAACAGTTCGCGCGAGGGCTCGGGGCGAGTCGATTCGTATTCGAGCACAGTGACCCCGCCCAGATGGTTGCCGAGGTCCGCGCGGCGCTGGGTGCGGGCCACCAGGCCGGCGCCGCCAGTGACAACGAATCCTTCCTGACAGCGTACAGCGAGCGTCTGGCCGCCAAACTCGAAGACAAGATAGCCGAGCTCGAGCGCGCGCATCGCAAGCTCGAGCTGCAAAGCCGCCAGAATGACCTGATTCTGGAAGCGGCTGGCGAAGGCATCTTTGGGGTGGATCAGGACGGCAACACCAGCTTCGTCAACCCAGCTGCAGCGCGCATGGCCGGTTACTCCATCGAGGAGCTTGTCGGTCGGCCAATGCACGAAATGTTGCACCACACTCGGCCAGACGGGAACCAGTATCCACGGCAGGCATGCCCGATCTATGCGGCGCTGAAAGACAACACTGTCCGACGGGTCGATGACGAGGTCTTTTGGCGCAAGGATGGGACCAGCTTTCCGGTCGAATACGTGAGCACACCGGTCCAAGATGGGGCCGCGATCGTTGGAGCGGTGGTGACGTTCAGTGACATTACCGAGCGCCGCCGCTCGGAGGCTTCGCTGCACTACCAGGCCTGGCATGATTCGCTGACGGGCATTCCCAATCGTGCGCGACTGCGGATGGAGCTCGAACAGCTGATGTCGCCCGAGAGCGATGCACAGCCGTTCGCGCTACTGCTTATGGACCTCGACCGGTTCAAAGAAGTCAACGATTCCATCGGCCACCTGTACGGCGATCAAGTCTTGCAACGGGTCGGACCACGTTTCCGAGCGGAGCTGAGCGGCCTGGACACCCTGGCCCGCCTTGGCGGTGACGAGTTCGCGGTGCTGTTGCCAGGTGCTGATGTGGAGCGAGCGCGTGAGATGGCTGCGCGTCTGCTGAGGGCGCTGGAGCGGCCCTTCGAACTGGACGGTTCCGCTGTCGAAATCGGCGGCAGCATCGGCATTGTGCTTTTCCCGGACAACGGAGGTGATGCAGACACGCTGCTGCGTCGGGCTGACGTGGCAATGTACGCGGCCAAGCGTGCTGGCAATGGCTGCGCTACCTACACGCCCGACATGGACCACCACAGCTCCGAACGCCTGACCCTGGTGGCCGAGTTGCGTCGCGCGATCGAGCATGGCGAACTCGTCCTGCACTATCAGCCCCAAGTCGACATTCGATCGGGTGAGTTGACCGCGGTCGAGGCGCTGGTCCGCTGGCCGCACCCCGTACGCGGGCTCGTGCCCCCGAACGAATTCGTCCCGATCGCGGAACAGACCCGCCTCATCCGGCCGCTCAGCCGCTGGGTGCTGGGTGCTGCGCTGGGCCAATGCGCCGCCTGGCGCGCGGCGGGGCTCGAGGTTCCGGTGTCGGTGAACCTATCGGTTCATGACCTGCAGGATCCCGCACTACCAGAGGTCGTGACGGAACTGGTGGCTTCGTACGGCCTGACGGGCAACAGCCTGCGGCTCGAGATCACCGAAAGCAGCCTGATGGTCGACCCGCCGCGCGCCCGCGAGACGCTCGCCCACTTACGCGCGCAGGGTGTGCAGGTGGCCATCGATGATTTCGGGACTGGCTACTCGTCGCTCGCGTACCTCAAAAACCTGCCAGTAGACGAACTGAAAATCGACCGTTCTTTCGTCCGCGACATGGCGATTGACGACGGCGCGCGGGCTATCGTCCGGGCTGTCATCGATCTAGCCAACGACCTCGACCTACGGGTTGTGGCCGAGGGGGTGGAGGACCGAGTGACCTGGGAAGCGCTAGCTGCACTCGGGTGCGATGTGGCCCAGGGCTACCATTTCTCGCCGCCGCTGCCGGCGGCTGGCCTGACCGAATGGGCGGGCAAACTGCGTGACTGGCGGGTCGAGGAAACGGAGCGGACGCGCTTCGAAACTTCGCTCGCCGAGCATGCTGGAGAACGTGGAACGCGGCTGGCAGCCGAGCAGGAGTTTGTCGCGCGTACGCGGGCCGAGTGGGCGCTGCGAATACGCGACCGAGCTCTGGCTGCATCCAGTACCGGCGTGATGATCACCGAAGCCACGTACCCGACGTTCGCCGTCGTGTACGTCAACCCGGCGTTTTGCAAGCTCAGCGGCTACACGGCCGAAGAAGTTCTCGGCAACAGTCCCGGGCTTCTGCAGGGACCGGGCACTGATCCGGACGCCGTGAACACCATGCTGGCCGCCTTGTCGGCCGGCGAGGAGCACACGGTAAGGCTGCTCAACTATCGCAAGGACGGCTCGCCGTTCTGGAACGAACTGGCACTCTCGCCGGTGCGTGACGAGGTTGGGCAGATCACCCACTGGGTGAGTATCCACAACGACGCGACAGCTCGCGTTGGTGCCGAACAGCAACGCGAAACGCTCGCCCAGAGCGAAAAACTACGCGCGTTAGGACAGATGGCAAGTGGTGTCGCCCATGACCTCAATCAGGCGCTCACCTTGATTGTTAGCCATTGCGAATTGGGCCATCAGGCCCTTCGCAAAACCTCCCTCGATCGTGATGAGCTCCACGAACTGTTTACCGTCGTGTCCCAGGCTGCTCTTGACGGCGGCGAGACGGTCAAGCGGCTGCTGCTCTTCAGCCGTAAGCCAATTGCCATGCAGGCGGAGACAGTCGATCTCGAGGCCCTGGTGCGCGAAGTTGTCGATCTCACGGCCCCGCGCTGGCGGGACACGACGCAGGCCGAAGGACGTCCCGTCAGTCTGTACGTCGAGGTCATCGGCCATCCGGCCGTCAGCGGCTCGCGCTCGCAGCTACGGGACGCACTTATCAACCTGGTATTCAATGCGGTCGATGCTCTGCCCAGTGGAGGGACGATTCGCATGATCGTCAGGGGTGACGCGGACCAGGACCAGGCGCTGCTCGAGATCATCGACACCGGCACGGGCATGACACCTGAGGTGCGCAAGCGCATCTTCGAGCCGTTCTTCACTACCAAAGGCCAGCATGGCACCGGTCTTGGTCTGGCGATGGCGTTTGGCGTAGCCGAGGGCCTCGGCGGCACGATCGAGGTGGAGTCTGCGCCGGGTCAGGGCACCACGATTCGTATGCGTCTACCGGCCTCGACGATTGGTCAGTCAACAACAGGCGCTCCCACCGACTCACCGGCGCGTATAGCCTCGGGTGGCGGAAGACTCCGTATCCTGGCCGTCGACGATGAGCCGGGCATTACCCGCTCGCTCATTCGTTTGCTGCGACCGTATGGCCACGCCGTCACCACCGCGACCTCCGGTGAAGAAGCTCTGGACAAGTTGACGAGCGAATCGTTTGACGTGGTGCTCTCGGATCTCGGCCTCGGCGCAGGAATGAATGGCTGGGAGCTGGCCGAGCGCGTGCGCACCTGCTGGCCTGAGGCACGATTCGTCCTGGCCACTGGTTGGGGCGCGAGTATTGACCAGGCTGAGGCGACCGAGCGCGGCGTTGACGCGGTGCTCGCCAAGCCCTATCGACCGGAGGAGCTGTTCTCCGTACTCGGCGCCCGCCAGGCTGCCTGAGCGAACGCACTACCCCGCAATACCGCAAGCTCACGGTTGATATCGAACTGCATCGGAAACGTGTGCATCATCAGCTACTGATGGCTTGCAGAGGGTAAGGTAACAACCGCGACCATGGCCTGGCAGCGTGCTGATCGGCGCTGAGTGGCCGATCGTCATCTCTCTCGCTAGCCTCGCGGGAGTCGTGGGACTGGTGGCGGCGCGCGTATGGCGCGGGCGGGCAGGTGGCCCGATGGTCGATGCGTTGGCGACGGGCGTGCTGGTTGGCCTGCTGGTGGGTATGGTGCCGCGGCTCACGGGGAGCGCGACGGTTGTGCTCGCGCGGCTCCTGCCTAGCTTGCAACCCGAGCTGCGGAGTCAGGTAAGCACGATCGGCCCGGTCATCATCCAGAATCTCGCGGCAGCCCTGGTGATCGGCGTGTATCTCGGGTCCATGTGGTTTCAACGCACGCGGCATGCGCCCCATACCGAGTATGTGCAGCCAGCCAGAGTGTTTGCGCTGGCGCTCGGGGTGTATGCGCTCGCCGATGGCCTGGCCACCGGCTCGAGTAGCCTGCCCCTCACGCTGAGTGTGGAGCTGGTCGGTGGAGTGGTCCTCGCGCATATCTGTCGCGGCCTTGCCCTGGGCGGTGCGAGCAGCAGCGGGTTCCGCTGGCTGGTGGCGGCGGCGCTGCTCGGTGGGCCGCTCGGGCTCGCAGGCCGCACCCTGGCACTTCGACTTGGCTTCGAGACTTCGAGTGTGCTGGCTGTGCTGGTGTTGGTCGGCGCTGTTGGTCTGCTGGTGCTGCTGATCGGGCACCTTGTCGGGCCGGGTCTGGGAAGCGGATTGCGGCGGCTACCGGTAGCAGGGTTCCTCGCCGGCCTGGTGCTGACTCTGGGGTCAGCGCGTCTGCTCGGGTCGAACTTCTTCTAGGCCGCCAGCGCCTGGTGCTAGCATGGGCGCCGCTAGCTCCAGCGAGATGAGGGTGAGTGCGGAATGCGGATAGTTGGCGTCGATATCGGCGGAACTTTTACAGATGTCATCCTGAGCGACACCGCGGCCGGACGAACGTTCACTCACAAAGTGCCGACGACCGCGGAAGATCCGTCGCACGGCATGATCCGCGGCATCCGTGAGGTGTGCTCAACGGCGTCCATTCCGCCGGACAGCATCGAGCACGTATTCCATGGCACGACGATCGCGACCAACGCGATCCTGGAATACGACGGCGCCAAGACCGGCATGATCACCACCGAGGGCTACCGCGACATCATTCATATCGGCCGCCACCAGCGCCCGCAGCACTACTCGATCATGCAGGATATTCCGTGGCAGGCCCGGCCACTTGTGCAGCGGCGGCATCGGAAGGTTGTGTCCGAGCGACTCGTACCGCCGGTCGGCGATGTGCTGGTGCCACTCGACGAGGACAAAGTACGTGCCGCCGTGGCCGAGCTCAAGGCGGCGGGCGTCGAGTCGATCGCCGTCTGCTTCCTGTTCTCATACCTCAATCCGCGGCATGAGGACCGGGTCAGAGAGATCATTGAGGAGATGTACCCAGAGGCGTTCGTCTCGACCTCCGCGGCGATCTTCCCATTGTTTCGCGAGTTCGAGCGTTTCACCACCACGTGCATCAATGCCTTCGTTGGGCCGAAGGTCCGGCGCTACACGCAGACGCTGGCCAGCTCGCTGGGTCAGTCGGAGGTGGCCGGCGAGCTGCACCTGATGCGCTCGAACGGTGGCGTGGCCACGGCCCAATCGGCAGCCGATGCGCCAGTGACCCTGCTCCTTTCGGGCCCGGCCGCGGGTGTTCTGGGTGGCCTGTGGGCAGGGAACCTGTCGGGGCGCGACAACCTGATCACGTTTGATGCTGGCGGCACCAGCGCGGACATCGGGATCGTCACGCCGCGCGGCATCGTCGAGGCGAGCGCCAGGGACACGTTCATCGCCGGCTATCCGGTGATGGTGCCGATGATCGACGTCCACAGCATTGGAGCCGGCGGTGGGTCGATTGCCTACGTCGATCGGGGCGGGGCATTCCGGGTCGGTCCACGCAGCGCTGGCTCCGAGCCAGGCCCGGCCTGCTACGGCAAGGGTGGCGATCAGCCGACCGTCACCGACGCAAACATGGTGCTGAAGCGGCTTGACGCGGAACACTTCCTGGGTGGCGAGATGCAGGTTTTCCCCGAGCTGGCGGAGCAGGCCATCCGTCGCCTGGCCAATCAGCTCGGTATGGACCTGTTCGAGGCAGCGCATGGCGTGGTCGAGATCCTCAACAGCAACATGGCGAATGCCATCCGCTCGCGCACGATACAGAAGGGCTTTGATCCGCGGACGTTTTCGCTGGTCGCCTTCGGCGGTGCGGGCCCGCTGCACGCCGCAGACGTCGCCGATGCGCTCGAAATTCCGGAGATCATCGTGCCAGCCTTCCCAGGCATCACGTCCGCGACGGGATTGCTGACAACTGACCTCAAATACGACACGATTCATACGGAGTTCATGCTCAGCACTGACCTCGATCTGGAGCGCTTGAACGCCGACATGCGGCGGATTGAAGAGCGCACCCGGAACCAGCTGCTCCGCGACCGCATGCCGGATGAGAAGATCCGGCTGAGTCGCTGGGCGGATTGCCGCTATGTGGGTCAGGGGTACGAGCTGCGCGTCGAGGTGCCGGATGGCGAGCTGGACACGGCGGCGATGGAGCGCGTCTGGCAGCGCTTCCATGACATACACGCCGCCGAATATGGGCACGCCTTCCCGTCGACGCCCATTGAGGTCGTCACCATCCGCATCGTCGGCGTGGGCGAGATGGTGCGCGTGGAAGCGCTCAACCAGAGCCACGGAGCGAGTCTCGAGTCGGCTGTCATACGCCACGGAGATGCGTATTTCCGGACGGCAGACGGAGACCTGACCACGCACACCACCGCCTATTACGACCGCGGGCGCCTACCGCTCCAGATGCCGTTCAATGGGCCGGCGGTCATCTTTCAAAAGGACAGTACGACCGTGGTGCCACCCGATTGGCGGGCGGTCGTCGACAATGCCGGCAATCTCATTCTCAGCAGAAAGGACGCCGCGACTGGTTCGCGGTTGGATGGAGAAAGGATGATGCGCAATGGCCATTGAGGCAGAGCGCAAGCGACGGATCGATCCGATCACAGCCCAGGTCGTCGCTGGCGCGCTCGAGAGCGTGGCGATCGAGATGGGCCACAAGCTGACGCGCATGTCGTACTCGAGCATCATCCGTGAGTCGGAGGACTTTGGCGCGGCGCTGCTCGATGCGCGCGGGCGCGGATTGTGCGAGTCGAAACAGAGCACACCACTCCAGCTGGGCCCGATCCCGGGTTACATGCGCGGCATCTTCCAACTATTCGAAGAGCGCGGCGATAAGTTCGCACCAGGCGACGTGATCATTCACAACTCGGCGTACCACGGCTCGTCGCACGGTCCGGATGTGGGCTTCTGCGTGCCCGTCTTCTACCATGACGAGCTGGTCGGCTTCTCGTTCACCACCGCTCATCACCTGGACATCGGCTCTCTCACGCCCGGCAGCTGCGGCATCGTGGACGCCCAGGACGCCTACGCCGAGGGCCTGCAGTTCAAGGCGCTGAAAATGTACGACGCCGGGCAGCGCAATGAGTGGTTGTGGCGGATGCTGCGCGACAACATCCGTGCGTCGGACATGGTCGTCGGCGACATGGAGGCCCAGGTAGCCGCCTGCCGCATCGGTGCGGACCGCTTCATCCAGCTCATCGAGAAATTCGGTCTCGATACCGTTATCGCGGCGTCCGAAGAGATGATGGACTACTCGGAGCGGATGCTGCGCCAGGAGATCGAGAAGCTGCCGGATGGATCGTATTACGCCGAGGGCTTCATCGACGGCTTCCAGGACTACGACGACCCGCGCTACAAGAATCTGAAGATCGCGGCAACGGTAACGATCGCCGGTAGTGATATGACCGTTGATCTGACCGGCACGTCGCCCCAGCTCGATCGACCGATCAACATGCCATTGATCGGCACCGTCGATGTGGCAATCTATCTGATCGTCCGCTCGATCCTGCTGGATACGGTGCAGCACGAATTCGTGCCCCAGAATTCAGGCCTGACTCGGCCGATCAAGATCGTTGCGCCACGCGGCTGCCTGGCGAACCCGATCTTCCCGGCGCCGACGATTGCGCGCTTCTGCGCCGGCAATATCGTGGCCGACACGGTCATGCGCGCCCTGGCGCAGGTGGCCCCAGATCGCGTCGCGGCGGGGGTCGGCAACATGAAGGTGGTGGCCTACAGCGGCTTGTACAACGAGCAATACTGGGTCTACATGGACATCACCGAGGGCAGCTACGGTGGGCGGTTCGGCAAGGACGGCATGGATACTGTCGACTCGCTGTACGCGAACACGCGCAACAACCCGATCGAGGACATCGAGTCGCACTATCCGCTGCGGGTCAAGCGCTACGAAATTCGCGAGGACACCGCCGGCCCTGGCAAATGGCGGGGCGGACTCGGCTCGATCCGCGACATCGCTTTCCTGGGCGACGGCGGCATGAGTCTCGAAGGCGACGGCAGCATTTTTGCTCCGCCGCCGCTGTACGGTGGCGGGCCGGGTACGCCTGGCGCAGTCGTGTTCAATCCGGGCACGCCGAACGAACAACAACTGGCGTCCAAGTTTCCGTACAAGGTGGTCGGCGATGGCGATACCATCAGCACCGTCAGCCCGTGCGGAGGGGGTTACGGCGATCCGCTGGAGCGCGATCCGCAGCAGGTATTCGACGACGTTCTCGACGAGTACGTCTCTACGGAGAACGCTCGAGCTCAATACGGCGTCGTTTTGAAATCCGATGCCAGCGGCGTCGACGAGGCCGCAACCCAGCGCCTGCGTGCCGACATGCGTGCCCAGCGTGGCTAAGCCGGTGGACCGCCCGGCTCGGCATTCCCACTAATCCCTGGATGCTGGATCTGGTGGTCCGCAGCGGGACACTGGTGTCCGCGGACGGACTGGTACAGGCTGACCTGGCCATCAAAGATGGGCGCATTGTGGCGGTGGGTGATGCCAGCGCATTTTCAGAAGCGCAGCGGACGCTGGATGCAACGGGCAAGCTGGTGATGCCTGGTTTCGTAGACGCGCACGTGCATTTCAATCAGCCCGTTGGCGACGTTCGCACCAACGACTCGTGGTTTGAGGGCACTCGGGCGGCGGCCTTTGGAGGCACGACCACCGTGGTCGACTTCGCCTTGCCGAGGCCCGAGGAGACGCCGTTGGCGTGCGTCGAGCGGCGGCTCGCCGAGGCGGCGCCCGAGGCAGTCATCGACTACGGAGTGCACGCCTGCTACACGCAGCAAACGACCAATCAGCGCTCGCTGGCGCAGCTCGCCGAGCTCATCCAGATGGGCGTCCCGTCGGTCAAGCTCTTCACCGTGTACCGCGACATGTTCATGGCCACCCCGGCCGATATCCTGGGTGTGCTGCGGGAGTTGGCCGGACGCGGAATCGCCGCGGTGCACGCCGAAAACGCCTCGATCGTCGAGCAGTTGACCGAGCACTTCGTCGCCGCCGGTCAGATCGGACCACGCTACCACGCGCTCAGTCGACCGCACGTGGCCGAAGTAGAGGCGATGGAGAGCGTGCTCAGCCTGGCGCGCGAAACAGGCACGCCGTTGTACTTCGTGCACATGAGCGCGCGCCAGGCGCGTGGTGTGCTCGAGCGGGCGCGCGCCGATGGAGTGCAGGTCGGCGCTGAGGTGTGCCCGCACTATCTGGTGCTGACCGAAGACGCGTACCAGCTGCCAGACGGACACAACTACGTGTGCAGTCCGCCGGTCCCGTCGTCTGAAGATGGAACGGCACTCTGGGCGATGGTGGCCGATGGGACGGTAACTATTGTCTCGAGCGACCACTGCTGTTTCACACTGGCGCAGAAGCAGCTCGGAAAGGAGGATTTCACGCGCACGCCACCGGGCTTGCCTGGCGTTGAGACGCGCCCCAGCGTGCTGTATTCCGAAGGCGTGGCGCGCGGTCGCATATCGGCCAGTCGGTTCGTCCAGCTGGTCTCCACGGCACCCGCGCAGCTGGTCGGACTGTGGCCGCGCAAAGGGCACCTGGGGATCGGAGCCGACGCGGACGTGGTCATCTTCGATCCGGCGATCGATTGGGTCGTGCGCGCCTCTGATCTGCACATGGCGACTGATTACACTCCGTATGAAGGTATGCCGCTCCGTGGTCGACCTTCGGCTGTGATTTCACATGGCGAGCCCGTGGTCGTGGACGGCACATTCCACGGTCGTGCTGGCGTCGGGCGGTTCATCCCGCGTTCAATTGATTCGGATGTGCTGGCGGCACTGCTTGGATAGGGAGGAGCTTCTATGAAGATCCTGGTGATCAACCCGAACACGACACAGTCGATGACTGACTCGATTGGCGAGGTCGCCCGCCACGCGGCCAGCCCGGGCACGCAGATCGACGCGGTCAGTCCAGACTATGGACCGCGGTCGATCGAAGGCCACCTCGAAGAGTCCATTGCGGCCGCTGCGACGCTCGAGTATTTGCAGAAGACCAAGGGCCAGTACGACGCGGTGGTGATCGCCTGCTACGGCGACCCGGCCCTGTTCGCGGCGCGCGAGCTGCTCGACGTGCCGGTGATTGGCATCGCCGAGGCGTCGATGCTGATGGCGTGTATGGTGGCACATCGGTTCTCGGTGGTCAGCGTGCTGCCGCGGGTGAAGCCGATGCTCGAGGATCTTGTCAGGCACCACGGTCTTGAAGCGCGCTTGGCCTCGGTCCGCTGCACCGAGCTGTCGGTGCTCGAGATCGAGGAGGACCCCGGCGCCGCCGAGCGCAAACTGACCGCTGAGGCGCGGCGTGCGCTGGCGGAGGATGGCGCTGAGGCGATTCTGTTGGGCTGCGCCGGCATGGGGCGCATGGACAAATCCATGCAAGCTGCGCTTGGCGTACCGGTCATCGACGGCATCGGAGCGGCCGTGACTTTCGCGGAATCACTACTTCGCTACGGGGTGACGACGAGCAAGGTCGCGGCCTTCAAGACACCGGAGCCGAAGGAGTATCTTGGTAACTCCGTCTTTGGGACCGCAGGTCTGGTAGGAGCTCGCTAGTCAACATGGAAGGGCCGACCCGCGCAGTACCGTGGGTTGCGCGGGCGGACGAAGCTCATCCCGCGTAGAGCCACATGCGTGAGGTCGGCCCAATGCACATGATGTCGCATCAGCGCGTCCGGT
>DASXRR010000372.1:0-35169 GCA_036506475.1 Chloroflexota bacterium | reverse complement strand
GATGGCGGGCTGCCGGCTGATGGTCTACGTCGGCGCGTTCCTCGCCTTTGCCTGGCCGCCCACACCCATGCTCGGTATCGCCGGCGGCGCGCTGGTGGTGTACATGGTCGGCCTGACGGCGATTGCTAAACGCGGTGCAGGTCCGACGGCAGTGGCGCTCTTGATCGCGGGCATCTCGTTGCTCGATGGCCTGATCATGCTGTGGGCGCAGGCTCCGCTGTGGTGGGTCGCGTTCGCCGTCGTCGGCTTCGGCCTCACTCTGCTGCTGCAGCGTTACGTGGAGGGCACCTGAATGCACCGCACGGTCGTGCTGAACGTCGTCGGCCTGACGCCGGGTCTGCTCGGTGAGCACACACCGCGCCTGCAGCAGTTCGTCGCCAGCGGGCAGGTGGCGTCGATCACGCCCGTCCTGCCCGCGGTCACGTGCACGGTGCAGGCATCGTTTCTCACGGGCACCTATCCAGCCGAGCACGGCATCGTCGGCAACGGCTGGTACTTCCGCGACGAGCTCGAAGTCAAGTTCTGGCGGCAATCCAATCGCCTGGTCCAGGCGCCCAAGATCTGGGAGCGCGCCCGCGCGGAAGATCCGAGCTTCACCTGTGCCAACGTGTGCTGGTGGTTCAACATGTACTCGTCGGTCAATTGGGCGGTCACGCCGCGGCCGATGTACCCGTCGGACGGGCGCAAGCTGCCTGATGTATGGACGCAGCCAGGCGACTTACGTGACGCGCTGCAGGCCGAGCTTGGCCAGTTCCCGTTATTCAAATTCTGGGGTCCCGCTACCGACATCAGCGCCACGCGCTGGATCGCCGAGGCCGCCAAGTGGATCGAGCGACGCCATCAGCCGACCCTGTCGCTGGTGTACCTGCCGCACCTCGACTACGTCCTGCAGCGCCTCGGCCCTGGCCACCCCGGCGTAGCCAACGACCTGTCTGAAATCGACGCGGTCTTTGGCGATTTGCTCGACTCCTTCAGCGGCCAGGGCGTGCGCGTGGTGCTCGTCTCCGAATATGGCATCCGCGCGGTGAGCCGGCCCGTCCATCTCAATCGCCGCTTCCGCGAAGCAGGGCTGATTGCCACCCGCGAGGAGTTGGGCCGCGACATGGTCGACGTCGGCGCCAGCGTCGCGTTCGCCGCCGCCGACCATCAGGTCGCGCACGTCTACGTCAACGACCTGCGCCGAGTCGACGAGGTAAGGCGCATCGTCGAGCAGACGCCTGGCGTGGCCGAGGTGCTCGACGAGCCGGGCAAGCGCGCAAACCACATCGACCATCCGAGGGCGGGTGAGCTCGTGGCGGTGGCTGAACCAGATGCCTGGTTTACCTACTACTACTGGCTCGACGACGCCCGCGCGCCTGATTACGCGCGCACCGTCGACATCCATCGCAAACCGGGCTACGACCCGGTCGAGCTGTTCATCGACCCGGCCATTCGTGCGCCCAAGGTCAAAGTCGGGCTGACGCTGCTGCGCCGCCAGCTGGGATTTCGCAGTCTGATGGAAGTCACGCCACTCGACGCCACGCTGGTGCGCGGCTCGCACGGTCGCGTGATCACCTCACCTGACGCTAGTCCCATCATCGCCACTCAGGTGCCAGACGTGCTGCCCGGCGAGCAGCTCCAGGCACCGCAAGTTTTCGACGTGCTGCTGCAGCACCTCGGCGCCGGCGCACCCGCCCTGACCAGGGGATGAGCGCGGCTGAGCCGCCGGCCGATACTGACTTGTGCGCCACTTCCTAGGACGCTTGCTCATAAGCGCCGGGCAGTGCCTGGCCGGCGAACCGGCGGAACCTGCCGGCCCACCCGAGGTGGTGGAAGTTCAGGAGCCGCGGGACGACACGCTGCAGCGCGAGCTCAACGCCATCCGCGACTACCAGCGCCGCCTGGCCGAGGCCGCCCAGGCGATCGCGCGCGGCAACCTGGCGCGCGACATGGACGTCCGTTCCGAGCAGGACACCCTGGCGGTCGCCTTCCGCGACATGCTGGCCGGCCTACGCCGCCTCGTCGGCCAGGTCAAGGACGCCGCGCTCGCGGTCGATACCGGTGCACAGGCCGCGGGGGGTGAAATTCGCTTGGCAGACACGTCTGTCGCGGAGCTCAGCGGAGCCATTGAGGGCATTGCCCGGGGCGCGACCGATCAGATGACCCACGTCGAGGCCGCGGCCGACGCTATCGCGCGCGTCTCGGGCGAGGTCGATCAGGTTGCCGGTGCGGCTACCGACCTTGCCGAGGCCAGTCAGCGGGCGCGGACCGCCGCCGACCGCGGGGCCGACGCCGTGCAGAGCACGGTGCGCGGCATGCGCGACATCGCCGATTCCAGCGCCCAGGCCGCCGAGCGCATGCGCGACCTCGATGGTCTGGCCCAGCAAATCGGCGCCGTCGTCGCCACCATCGACTCAATTGCCGGGCAGACCAACCTGCTGGCACTGAACGCGGCCATCGAAGCCGCCCGCGCCGGACGCGAAGGCCGCGGCTTTGCCGTTGTCGCGGGCGAGGTGCGCAAGCTGGCCGAGCGCAGCCAGCGCGAGACCCAACAAATCGCCGGGCTCGTTCGGCGCATCCAGAGCTCCAGTGCGGAGACCACCCGGCACATCCTGGCCGACGCCGAATCTGCTCAGCGCGAACGCGGGCGCGCTGACCAGGCCGCCGAAGCGCTCACCGAGATCATCGCCGCCGTCGAGGACGCTGCCAGTCGGGTGGATGCCATCGCCGGTTCGGCGCGCGCCGCGACCGAGGGCACGCGCGCCCTGGGCGATTTGATGCAGCCGCTGCGCGAAGTAGCCGAGAGCAATGCCGAGGCAACCCGCGAAATGACCCTGCAGGTCGGCAGCGCCGTCGCGTCGATGAACCTCGCTCGTGAGGGGATCGAGGCACTGGCCGGCACGGCCGACCGCTTGCGGACCGTGATCGCGCATTTCCAACTGACCGAGGCGCGCCGCGAGTCCGTCAACATTCCCGTGGCGGCGCGTTCGACGGCGTGGGCTGGCGAACGCAGTGCGCGCATCGTCGACTTGAGCGCAACCGGCGCGCGCATCGATGGCCTCGAAGCCACCGTTGGCACGCTGGTCGACCTCACGTTCGTTGCCAGCCCTGGTAGCGCACCGACGCACCGCCGTGGCAAGGTGATGCGCATCCTCGAATCTGACTCTAGCCCGTCTGTTGGCGTCGCCTTCCAGGAGGCATCGGCTCAAGCAGCGTGATCGTCTTCGATCGCTCCGGCGCGCGCTTCAATTACCGCGTCGGCGGCGTGGCGTTGCGCGCGGGCAAGGTGCTTCTGCAGAGCGCTGAGAACATGGGCTTCTGGGTGCTGCCCGGCGGGCGGGTCGAAATGCTCGAGTCAGCCGAGATTGCCCTCGCGCGCGAGCTGCGCGAGGAGCTCGCGGTCGAGGCGCGCATCAAGCGTTTGCTGTGGCTGAACGAGAACTTCTTTCCGCTCGACGGCCTGGCGTATCACGAGATCGGCCTGTACTTCCTGGTCGACCTGCCGGACTCGGTCCCATTCGACAGTGACTTCTACGCACGCGACGCCGGTGTGCAGTTGGTGTTCCGGTGGTTTGCGCTGGACGACCTGCCGAACGTCGAGCCGTCGTTCCTGGGTGGCGGCCTGCGCGACTTGCCGGATGTGCCGCGGCACGTGATTCAGCGCGACTTGTAGACCCTCATCTCCGGGCCGCAGGAGTGAGCCATGTTGCGGGTGACCAGCTTGGCGCCACATTTCGGACACGTCCACAATGGCGCCTCGCGCCTGACCGCCATCAGTCGAGCACTACTGGGTACAGCCCGCCAGCTCGGCCAGCCAGCGGAAACACGTTCGACATCGCTCCGATCGAGACCTCGATCAGCGCCGGCCGTCGAGCCACCACCGCCGAGCCCAGTGCCGCTTCGAGCCCCGCCGGCGTATCAACGCGCTCGGCGTCGACGCCAAACGCGCGTGCCACCGCGACAAAGTCAGGATTGATCAGCTCGCTGCCGATGAGCCGCCCGCCGAACTGCAGCTGCTGTGTCCGTTTGACGTTGCCAAAGGCGCTGTCGTTGAACACGATCGAGATCACCGGCAAGTTGTGCTGGCGCTGGGTGGCGAGCTCGGCCAGCGTGTACATGAACCCGCCGTCGCCGGCGATGGCGACCACGGTGCGGTCGGGATTGCCGGCTTGGGCGCCGAGCGCGGTGGCGAAGGCCGAGCCGAGTGTGCCCTGGTAACCAGGACCAATGAACGTGCGCGGCTCATACACCGGCAGGCCGACGGTGCCGAAGAAGGTGACCTGCGTCAGGTCATTGACCGTGATGGCGTCGTCGGGCAATGCGGTACGGATCGCGGCGGTGAATGCCGCCTGAGGCTGGAACTCCAAAAGCTGCCGCGCCGCTGCCTCTTTCATCGCTCGCAGCTCCGCCCGGCGTGACGTACGCGGCGCACAGCCATCTAGCGCATCACGCAAACTGGCCAGAGCACAGCGCGCGTCGGCCACGATGCCAATGGCTGGCTGCCGATGTCGCCATATTTCCGCTGGGTCGGCATCAATCCGGATGACATCGCCGGCCACATTCCAGACCCGTGTCGGAATCCAGAAGCGCGTGCCAACCGCGAGCACCAGGTCGGCCGCTTGCATCAGCGCTTCGCCCGTCAGGCCGGTGTGCGCCAGATCATGCCGATCGGACACGGCGCCCCGCCCGTCAACGGACATCACCACCGGTGCCTCCAGCATTTCGGCCACTGCCTGCAATTCGGGCCACGCTCCCGCCGCCAGCGTCCCGCCGCCCGAGTAGATGACCGGCCGCTCGGCAAGCCGCAGCCGTTCCGCCGCCTGCCCGATCAACTCGGGGTCCGCGGCCCGCGGCGCTGGCACCGCTGGCTGGACCAATGTGCAGTCGCCAGTCGCATTCAGCACGTCGGGTGGAATCTCCAGCGCCACCGGCCGCGGCCGGCCACTGCGCAGAGTCCCGAATGCCGCATGGACCTGAGCGGGAACTTCGGCCACGGACCGTGCGCGGAGCGTCCGCTGAGTCACCGACGCCAGCACGGCGGCCTGATTGCGCACCTCATGCAGCAGCCCGTACTCGCGCCCAATCGCGCGCGAGTCGATCTGCCCGGCCACACACAGCACCGGCGACGAGCACGCGTACGCCGTCGCCAGCCCAGCACCAGCGTTGAGCACGCCAGGCCCAGGCACGACCATGCACACGCCCACCCGGCCCGTCGTGCGCGCGTAGCCATCGGCCATATAGGCCGTTGTTTGCTCGTGCCGCGTGTGATAGACGTGCACGTGCTCGCGCTGCTCGTACAGACCGTCGAACGCCCAATCGAGCTGGACGCCGGGCAGCGCAAACACGCTATCGACCCCTTCGTAGACCAGTGCCGCCGCGAGCGCCTGACCGCCGGTTTGCCGCACCAGGCTACCTGCGCTCGATCAGCTCGATGCGCTCGCCATCCGGCCCGGCGCAGAAGAGAATCCGCGCCGGCAGCTCGGCGACGTCGAACGGCGCCTCGTCCAGCAGGGTGACGCCCATCGTGCGCAGGCGGGCCATGGCTGCATCGACGTCGTCGACGCGCAGCGCCAGGTGATCGACTACCCCCGCGGACCGCGCCGCGCCGCCATCGGCGACGAGCTCCACCCAGCCGCTGCCCGCCCGTAAGAACACGATCTCTTCGGCGCCGAAGGTCAAGCGCATGTCCTCGCCCAGGCCGAGCACGTCGCGATAGAAGGCGATCGAGCGCGCCAGGTCGCCAACGTGAATCGCGGCATGGTCGAGCTCAGCCGTCGACGACGACCTCGATATTCAAGATGGCGTTCATCTCGTAGCCAAACTTGTTCCAGGTCGCCTCGGCGGGCTGAACGTTGCCCGACGCGTCGGTTGCTCGCGCGGAAATCGTCGCCCGGCCGGCCTGCGCGGGCGTCCAGACCCACTCCCAGCGCGTCCACGCCAACGACCCCTGGCCATGCCGCAAGCGTGCCGCAGACCAGGACGTGCCGCCATCCGTGCTCACGTCGACGCGCGTGATCGGACCATGCCCGGACCACGCGAAGCCAAAGACGGTCGTTGGCTTCCCGCGCGCCAGTCGCGCCCCGACGGTGGACGGTGAGGCGATAATCGACTTCACCGGCATCTCGCGCACCGTGCGCAGCGTCTTGCCGTCCGCGTCGACGAAGATATACCGCTCGGCGTTGAAGTAGCCCAGGAAGGGCTGGTCAACCAGCTCGAGGTGGGTCAGCCACTTGACGCTGGCGATGCCCGCCCAGCGGGGCACGATCAGACGCACCGGACCGCCGTTCACGCTCGGGATCGGGGCGCCGTTCATGTCCCAGGCCAGCAGGACCTCGGGCAGCAGCGCAGCGTCGAGCGGCAGCCCGCGCTGGAAGCTGGTGCCTTTCGCGTCTACGTCAGCTCCGCTGGCCACGACCTCGACGGCGCCGGGCGCCACGCCCGCCTCGTCGAGCAGTGCGCCCAGCGAGACACCCGTGAACGTAGCGTCGCTCACGGCGAAGTCATTCCACTGGTTGCCCTCGGTCGGTGGGCTGAAGTGCGACCGGCCGTTGCCCGCGCACTCCATCCATACCTCGTGGGTGCTGCTGGGCCGCGCCGTGAGGTCCGCAAGCCGGACCGTCAGCGGCGTGCGGACCAGTCCGTCAATCCGCAACGACCATTGCTCGGCTGTGAGCGCCGGCGGCGGGTTGTTCGAGCGCACGAAGAATTCGGCCGTAGGGACGACCGTGCCATTGACCCGATCAAGAGGTGCGCTGAAGTTGAGCCCGTCGCCCAACGGGATGAGATTGGGGCTCTTGTCGGCCAGGTGGGATGTCGCGGACTGCGTCATTCTGGCTGGTGATCCTAGCAAGGCTCCAGCCCACCAGGCACAGCACGTTCGTGGTCGCATTGACCAGCCGCAGGCCGACGACGAGCGGGTCGTTCAGATCCCACCCCAGCGCTTCGAGGAATAACTGATCGTGCAGCGCCATATTGCTGAGCACCGTGACGCTCAGGACTCCGAAGACACCCAGCAGGGATCGGCGCGTAGGCCAGGCCAGCGCCAGCAGCGGCAGGGCGAAGAACAGGTGGTTCTCGTGCGCCTGGGTGGTGCACACGAACCAGCCCAGCGCACCCAACGCCGCCGCCTCGGCCAGCCCGATGCGCCTGGTCCAATACAGCCAGTAGCCCAGCACAAACTGCGCCGCCACCAGCACCAGCGCCACGCTTCTGAAAGAGAGCGGGCCGATGAAGCGCCCCTGATCCGGCGTAAACAGCGGATCGAACCCGCGCAGCGCACCGACGATCCACCACAGGTTGTGCGCATCCGCCGACACCACCGGCAACACCGACGTCACCGTGCCGGGCAGGCTCAGCAGCTCTCCCAGCCTGCCGCTCAGCACAAACGGCGCCACCACAACCGCCGAGACGGCTCCGCCAGCCAGCACGCCGATCACGAGGCCGCCGAGGCCCTGTAGGCGCACCGTCGCGATGCTGAGCAGCGGCAAGACCGACCACGCCTGCGGCTTGGACAGCGCCGCCAGTGCCATCGCCGCCCATGCCCAGCTCACCCGGCCCGTGCCCAGAATGCCAATCGCGAGGACGGTGAACAGCGAGTGCGCCCCGTCGGGCTGCGCCCAGTGCGCCGTGTCGTACAGCGCCGCCGGATTGGCCACGTATAGCGCGCTCGCCGCCGCGGCCATGTTTCGCCCCGCGCCGCGCCGCCCCAGCAGGTAGATCGCCGCGCCCGTCAGCAGGTGCCAGGTCAGCGCGACGAGCTTGATCGCTTCACGCAGCCACAAGCTTTCCTGGGCCCGCTGCACGTCAAACGTTGGATCCTCGAGCCATCGATACAGATTCCCGACGATCTGGTACGGGTACAGCGTGAGCGGCGGGTAGACGGCGTAGGTCTCGGGCCACTGCCCGCCATAAGCGGACTGGATGCCGCCGAGCGTGACCAGGCGTGTCCAGTACACGTAGTGGACGATGTCGCCTTCGTAGCTGCCGTCCGCGGCCCGAATCGCGTAGCCCAGCGAGTCGCGCACCAGGTGGCCAACCACCAAGGCGATCACCACTGCCAGCAGCAGTCCAGCGTGCGCGCGCGTCACCCCTTGCGCGCGACGACGACGTTGTGCGCGGCGAGCAGGTTCACGCCTGGCGTGAGCTCGACCGCGCGCTCCACCCAGCGCCACGGTTTGGCCAGCAGCCGTGGCAGGAAATCCGGCGTGAACCCGCTCCTCAGCACGAGGTGCCGCACGAGCCCGGCCGCGTCGACATCCCGCAGCAGCTCCGCCAGTGGCACCAGCCGCTCGTCGCCCGAGTCCTGTGGCACGCGCTTCATCAGAATTGGCCAGTACGGGTTCGCCGGATTGTGATCCCACAACACGACGAAACCACCGCGTTTGACCACGCGGCCCATCTCTTCGACCGTCTGCGCCACGCGTTCCTTTGTCTCCAGGTGATGCAGTGTGGCAACGGTCAGCGCCAGGTCGAAGGTGTTGTCGGCAAACGGCAGGCTAGTGGTGACCGCGGCGTAGGTACCAGCCAGGCCCTTCTGGCGCGCCTGGCTGACCATGGACGACGACAGGTCGACGCCGAACACGTCGTAGCCCTCGGAGGCAATGGCCGCGCCGAGCTGGCCAGTGCCGCAGCCGACGTCGAGGATCAGGCCGCCCAGTGGCAGCAAGCTCTTGATCAGCGCGGTGCGCTTGTCGATGTAGTGCTCGGCGACGTGGCGCGGAAACACGTCGTCGTACTCGTGGGCGACGGCTGCATACAGTGCGTGCTGGCGCTGCTCCGTGTCCCGCTCAGCCAGGACATCCCTCGGCAGCAGCACCGGTATGCCGTCCGCCGACTCGAACTGCCGGCCGCACCCGCCACAGCGGAGCCCGGCGTTGTCGACCGGTCCGCGGCAATCTGGGCATGCCAGCTGCACGCTCGGCGGCGAAACGGCAACTAGCGGCACCGCCAGAAGGGTACCCCAGCCGTGCTTCCAGTATGGCCAGCCTACGTGGGTGTATCCAGTATGCGCAGCATACGTGGGTATACTTCGGCCGTGCCGCAGCCGTTCGCACGACCCGTGCTCAATGGTCGCGCCGGCCAGGCCGGCCAGACGCCGCGGCGTAAGGTCGTGCTTGTCCTGGAGGACCATGCCTCAGTGGGCGGCTTGATTGCCGCCCTGCTGCGCCAGGAGGGGTATCGCGCGGTTCGCGCCTGGGATGCTCAGGAGGCCCTGCGCCTGGCTCGTGGCCGGGCACCCGACCTGGTCTTGCTTGATCTGAATCTGGCCTACCCCGATGGCCTGGAAGTGCTGCACCAGGTGCGCGCGCACGAAGCCACCCGCCGCGCCCCGATCGTGCTCGTCGCCGGCGGCAACGTCGAGCTGTCCTCCGAGGAGGCGCCCCTGGTCGACGGCCTGGTACGCAAACCATTCGACATCGACCTGATGCTGAATGCCGTCCGCAAAGCCCTGGGTGACCCCTTAGTCGAGGTCCAGCCTCGCCACTACGACGCCCAGGACTACTTCCTCCACGGCTACTAAGTTCAGTCGCGTACGTCGGTTCGGCGCTGCGCGCCGATCCAAAGCAGCCTGATGAGTTCGAGATACCGAGTGGCATAGCGCCTGCATTTCATAAGACTGCTTGAACGACCAGCCGCACGTGGTTGTGTCCAATAAGTTCCCGCCGCTGGAGGTCGCGCGCGCGGGGCTCGTGCTGATGGCGCTGGCCATTGGCATGTACTTGTTGTGGCGCGTCCAGGAAGTCATCTTCCTGTTGTTTCTGGCGATCCTGCTGGCTACGGCCATCGAGCCGATCGTCGATCGCCTGCGCAAAGGACCGTTCACCCGAGGCAGCGGCACGCTACTGGTCTATACGGCCATCGTGCTGCTCATCGGCATCCCGGCATATGCGATCGTGCCGAGCGTGGCCGCGCAGGCCGGCTCGTTCATGGAGGCGCTGCCCGATCGCCTGACGGCACTGAAACCCATCGCACTGACCTTGCCGCGACCGCTCCAGACCGTGTCGCTCTCGGCTATCGACGCCACACTGCAGTCGATCCAGGCGCCGCGTGTCGAAGGTCAGCAGCAGCTCGTCGAGGCCGGCGCGACCGCACTACACACCCTGGTCAGCCTGCTGACGGTGTTCGTGCTGTCCTTCTACTGGCTCGTCGAACGCGCGTCGATCAAGCGCGTCGTGCTGCGCACCGTGCCCGTCCAGCACGCCAGAAACGTGAATACGGTCTGGATGGAGGTCGAAGAAAAGCTCGGCGGCTGGGTCCGCGGCCAGCTGATCTTGATGCTGGCCATCGGCGTCGCGGCCACCATTGGCTACAGCCTCATCGGCCTGCCGAACCCGATCCTGCTCGGCGTCGCGTCGGGCCTGTTCGAGATTGTGCCGATGATCGGACCGTTCCTGGCCTTTGCGCCCGCGGTCCTGGTCGCGCTCGCGATCAACCCTGCCCAAGCACTGGCCGTGGCGATCTACGCGCTCGTCATCCAGCAAATCGAGAGCAATGTTCTCGTCCCGCGCGTGATGGGTCGGACGGTCGGCGTCAGTCCGCTGACGGTGCTGCTCGGCATCCTGGTCGGTGCGGCCCTGGCAGGTCTGCCTGGTGCCTTCCTGGCCGTCCCGTTGGCTGGTGCGTTGCAGGTCATCCTGGCGCACGCGCTGCGTTCTGAAGACCCGCGGCAGGCGGAGGAACACCTCGATCCCGTCGAGCGTGCCGTGCACCAAGGCCAGGGCCACGGCGCGCCCGCCGTCCGCGCCTGATGGTGATGCTGTCCACGCTGGAGCGCTTCCGCGTGCGCGCCGGCGACGGCACGGAAGCACACCTGCGCGACGTCGCGGTGGACCTGTCGAGCGGCGACTACCCCGTCGTGACCAACCTCGTCTTCCACGTCCGAGCGCAGCGCCACGTGCTGTCATGGGACACGGTCACCCGGCTCGACTTTGCCCGCCGCCGAATCGTCGTCGAAAGTCTGTCGGCCACGGATGACCTACCGGCCAGTCGCGTGCTATTACGCCGCGACGTCATCGATGCGCTCATCCTCGACCTACCCGAACGACACTCGGTGCGCGCGAACGACTTATGGCTCGAGTACCAGGACCATCGACTGACCCTGCGCGCCGCCGACATCGGCGCCTGGGCGGTGCTGCGTCGGCTCGGCCGAGGTGTGCTGGGGACTGAGAGCCATCGGCGCCTCCTCGACTGGCACGACGTCGAGTTCCTGCGCGGCGATCCAGAAGCAGCCAGAGCTGGCGGCGACTACCACCGTCGCGTGCGGAGCTTGCAGCCGTCCGAGATTGCCAACCTGCTCGATGCCGTGCCCTACCTGCACGCCGCGGAGCTGCTCGAGCTGCTCGACGAGGACGTCGCCGCCGACACCCTCGAAGTCATGAGGCCCGAACGGCAGGTGCAGGTCTTCGAGGAGCTCGTCACGGACCGCCGCATCGCGCTGCTGCGGCTGATGGCGCCCAACCACGCCGCGGACTTGCTCGGTCGTCTTGCGTACGACGAAGCCCGCGAATGCCTCGAGCTGCTGCCCAGCGACAATCGCGATCGACTCATTGACCTGCTGCGCTATCCCGAAGACTCGGCCGGTGGCATCATGACCAACGACGTCGTCGTCGTCGAAGTGCAGCTGTCGGTGCGCGAAGCGCGGAATCAGATTCGCACCGAGCTCGCCCGTCCGGACTTCGTCTACTACGTCTACGTCGTCGACGACCTGGAGTCGCGCCATCTGCTCGGCGTGCTGACGCTACGCGACCTGCTCGTCGCCGACGAGGGCGAGCCAATCCAGCGTGTCATGCGTCCGTCCATCGCGGCGCTGGATCCACTCATGTCCGCGGATGACGCGGCGCGCCGAGTCGCCGACCAGCACCTGGCGGCGCTGCCCGTGGTCAGCCGCGACGGGCGCGTGCTTGGCGCCGTCACCGCGGATGCAGCGCTGCTTTACCTCGCGCCTGCCTCGACGGACGGCATCGCGCCGAGGGTGTTCACATGAGCTCGAGCACCGAAGAGCGCGTGAGCGCTCCGGTGCCACCGGTCGACCAGCCAGAGCTGCCGCGCATCCAGCATCGCCTGCACGAAGGCACCCGCCTCAACATTCGCGGGCGAACTGTGCGTCTGCGGCGCATTCATACCCCGCGCAGGGGGGTGCTGGCGCTGCTGACCATCCTCGGACCAGGCTTGATCGCGGCGACGGCGGGCGATGACGCCGGCGGCATCGCGACGTACAGCCAGGTTGGCGCCAAGTACGGCTACGACTTGTTGTGGGCGCTCGGGATCATCACTGTCACCCTGGCCGTCGTCCAGGAGATGGCCGCGCGGTTAGGCGCGGCGACTGGTCGCGGGCTGCTGGATTTGATTCGAGAGCGATTCGGGATTGGCTGGGCGCTGTTCGCGGTGGTCGTCGTGTTGGCGAGCAATGGCGGCGTCGTGGTGACTGAATTCGTGGGCATCGCCACGGCCGCCGAGCTGTTCGGCATCAGCCGTTATATGGCGGTGCCGCTGTGCGCCTTTGTTGTGTGGTGGGCGGTCATTCGCGGCACCTACGCCGCGGTCGAAAAGACGTTCCTGCTCATGGCCCTGGCATTCCTGGCCTATCCCGCGTCGGTGGCGCTTGGCCGGCCAGACTGGGGCGCCGTCGCACATGGGGCATTCGTGCCCACGCTCAAGCAAGACCCCGAGTATCTGACGCTGCTGGTCGCGCTCATCGGCACCACCGTCACGCCCTACATGCAGCTGTTCCAACAGAGCTCGGTCGTCGAAAAGGGCGTCCCGAGGAGGCACTACGGCCCAGAGCGCATGGACGCCTACGTGGGCGCCGTGTTCAGCAACGTGATCGCGGCGTGCATCGTCATCGCCGCCGCCGCAACGCTGCACTCGGCAGGCATCACCGACGTGCAAACCGCTCAAGACGCAGCCACTGCCCTCGAGCCGGCAGCAGGCAAGGCGGCCCAGGCGCTGTTTGGCATTGGGCTGCTTGGCGCCTCACTGCTGGCCGCCGGCGTGTTGCCTCTGGCAACGGCGTACTCGGTGAGCGAAGCGTTCGGGTTTCGCAAGGGCGTCAATCTCGACTTCCGTCGGGCGCCCTTCTTCCTGGCGACGTTTTCCGTGCTGATTCTCGTTGGGGCGGTGGTGTCGCTCGTGCCTGGGATTCCCCTGTTCGGGCTGCTGATCGGCATCCAGACGCTCAATGGGCTGCTTCTGCCGGTGATGATGCTGTTCATTCTGCTGCTGACCAACAGCCAGCGGCTGGTCGGCGACATGCGCAACGGGCCGGTCAACAACGTCCTGGGCTGGGGCTCGCTGGTGCTGGTGACGGGCGCATCGGCGACGCTGCTCGGGGCGCAGGTCCTACACTTCGTGACAAGCTATGGACGATGAAACGCCCGAGATGGAGAAGCTGACGCAGGAGATGCGGGCCGCGATGGCCGCCTGGGTGGCTGATCCCAACAACACCACCCTGAAACAGCAGTACCGCGAGCTGCAGCGGCGCTACCAGCGCCTGTTCATGGAACACAAGCGCGGCCAGCGCAACGGCGTCGCATTGTTGTCATCCTGAGCTTGCGAAGGATCCGCACTCGTGCATCGCAGGTCACAGGTTGCGGATCCTTCGGGTCGCAGGCTCCCCTCAGGATGACAGTCCGGCTCGTTTCAACAGCGCGCCACGCTGAATCGCCGCGTCGGCGATTGCGTCGGCTTCGTCGAACGCGGTCAGCACACCGTCCGAGACGACAACTTTGCCGCCCACGAGCACGGTCCGCACGTCACTCGCCCGGGCCGAATAGACCAGCTGGGTAAACACATCGTCCGGGCCAAACGCGTGTGCGCGGCGCAAGTCGAGGATGGCCAGGTCGGCGTACTTGCCTGGCTCAATCGAGCCGATATCGGCATCGAGGCCGAGCGCGCGTGCACCGCCCAGCGTTGCCACCTCGAACAAGTCAGCCGCCGAGACAGCCAAAGCGCCGTCGCGAAAGCGCGCCAGCAACCCAGCCAGCCGCAGCTCCTCCCAGCCGTCGAGCCGATTGTTCGACGCCGCCCCATCGGCACCCAGAGCCACGTTGACCCCGTTCTCGAGGTACGTAGTGATCGGCGCCACACCCGAGGCGAGCTTCAGGTTGCACGACGGACAATGCACCACGCTCGCCCCACCGGTTGCCAGGACATCGACGTCGTCGTTCTCGGGCCACACGCAGTGCGCCAGGCAAGCATTCGTCTCGGCCAGGCCCATGTTGGCCAGCAGTCGGATATTGGTCGTGCCGAAGCGCTGGCGGACGACCTCGATCTCCTCGCGCTGCTCACTGGCATGCGTGTGCACGAGCATGTGGTTCGCGCGCGCCCGAGCGCCGACGCTGCGCAGCAAGTCGTAGGTCGCGGTGAGCACGAACCGCGGCGAGTAGGCGTAGCGCAATCGGCCGCTCTCGCGTTCGTGCCACGTGTCGGCGAGCCGGTCACTCTCGCGTAGCGCGACCGCGGTCGTCTCCAGGAGACCGGCCGGGACGCCCTCGCCAGCATCCATGAGCGCCTTGCCGCCGGTGTAGCGAATGCCCGTTTCCGCCGCCGTTTCGAACAACACATCGGTGTGATGGACGGTGCCCATGTCCAGGACAGAAGTCGTGCCACCCAGCAATAGCTCGGCGATGCTCAACCGTGCCGATGCCCGCAATGAGGCCGGATCGTGGGCCGCCTCGAGCGGCCAGATCCGTTCGCGCAGCCACGCCAGCAAGGGCTGCGCTTCCGCCAGACCGCGAAACAGGGTCTGGCACAGGTGCAGGTGCGCCTGGACCAGGCCGGGCACCACGACCAGTCCAGTCGCATTGAGCGACGACGCCGCGGCCGACTGACTCGGTTCCTCGACGGCGCTGATGCGTCCCTGGGCGTCGATCAGAATGTCGCGCACGCCGACCGTATGCAGCGGATCGACCGTGACCACGGTCGCGCCGCGGATGGCGAGCACGTTAGCTGCCTCGGTACGACGTGCAGGCATACGCTGACAGCAGCAGCGGCACGTGGTAGTGCGCCGCTCCTACGCTAACTTCGAACTCGATACTGACCCGCTTCAGAAAAGGCGCGCTACGTCCTTGCGCGGCGAAGTAGACATCCGCGTCGAAGACAATGCGGTACACGCCCGCGTCGATCGTCGCCAGCAACGCTATGCGCCCGTCGTCATTTGTCTGCGCCCAGGAAACCTGTGTCTCCGAGTGGAACAGCCGCACCGGCACTCCAGCCGCCGGCATCCCTCGCTCCACGTCCAGCACGTGTGTGGACAGTGTCGTCATGCCGGCTGTCCATAGCCCGCTTCGCCCAGCACCCGTCCGTCGCGATACACCATCCGCCCGCGCACGAAGGTCGCCACGACCCGGCCGCGCAACGTGCGACCGAGGAATGGACTCAATGGCCAGCGCGTCTTCAAATCCTCTGCCTGCACGGTCCACCTGGCGTCGAGGTCGACGAGCGCCAGGTCGGCATCGGAGCCAGGCAGCAGCGCGCCTTTCCGTGGATACAGGCCCAGCCGGCGGGCAGGATTGGCGCACAGCAGCTGGACCACCCTCGGCAGCGGCAGCCGTTGGGCATCGAGCACCAGCGGCAGCATGGTCTGTACGCCCGAGATGCCGCCCCAGGCCGACCAGATATCGTCGGCGTCTTTCATGGCCGGCGGGCAGGGCGAATGATCGGACGCAATCAGGTCAACCTCGCCACCCAACACGGCTTGCCACAGTGCGCGAACGTCCGCGCTGGAGCGCAGCGGCGGCGCGCATTTGGCCACCGCGCCGAGTAACTCCAGGTCGGACTCGTCCAGCACCAGGTAGTGCGGACACGTCTCCAGGCTGACGTCGAGGCCGTCGCCACGCGCCTGGGCAATGAGCCGCGCGGCATCGGCGGTGCTGATGTGGACGAAGTGCACGCGAGCGCCCGTGTCGTGCGCGGTCTCGAGAGCGAGCTGCACCGCCTCGACTTCAGCCCGCGCAGGCCGTGAGCGGGCCCACTCGATCGGCGAGCCCTGGCCCGTGCCTGCCACGAGATGCGCTGGCGACTCGGCATGCAACGCCAGCAGCAGGCCGAGCTCGGCACAGCGCTGCATGACGTCGAGCAGGCAGAACTCGTCCAGCGGCGGGTATTCGGCCAGGCCGCTGTCGCACAGGAAGGCCTTGACGCCGACGACCCCTGCGTCGCGCAGCTCCGCGAGATGGTCGAGCGATTGCGGCACCACGCCGCCCCACAATGCGTAGTCGACTCGCGCATGCTCGGCAACCGCGGCCCGTTTGAGCGCTAACGCGCGGCCATCTAGCGTGGGTGGATGGCAGTTGAGCGGCATGTCCGCAACGGTCGTGACCCCGCCCGCCGCGGCCGCCGCGGTGCCCGTCAGAAAGCCTTCCCAGTCGGTTCGGCCCGGTTCGTTGAAGTGGACATGCGCGTCGACCACGCCCGGCAGCACATGCAGCCCCGAGGCGTCGAATTCCTCGTCCGCGGGCTGTGCCGTCTGGTCCGCGACCCGCCCATCGACGATCCACAGGTCCGCCTGCCGCGCCTCGCGCCCGTCGACGACGGTCGCCCCGCGCACGAGCAGCGAGCTCACGCGCCAGAAGCCACGGGACGCACCCGCTCGGCGGCTGTGCCGTTCCCTTCCATTCCCCCCGAGGAGGTACCAGTCCCGCGTTGGCGCGTGTATTGACGGCGGCGTACGCAGTGTGGCGTCATGCCTGAAGCACCGTGGCCAGCGCGGCGAGCACCGACCGCGCCGAGGCCGGTCGCGCGTCGGCGCCCAGCAGGCCGATCAGCCATGCCCCGTCGGGGCGTTCGCCAATGTAGACGCCGAACTCATCCAGGAGCCGCCGCCGAAGCGCCGGAGCCTCGGGCGGGCGCACCGACCACACCAGCGGTCCGCCCTGGGGTGTCAGCCCCAGCGCCGCCAGGCCATCGCGCAACAACGTGGCGACGCCAGCGTGGCGGGCCCAGCGTTCTTCCAGGCCTTCGTCGACCACGAGGCGCAAGGCCTCGCGCAGGCCATAGACCAGGCTCGTCGGCGCGGTGTGGTGATTGAGCCGCTCGGGACTCCAGTACGCCTGCAGCTGCAGCAGGTCCAGGTAGCTCGTCCGCGGCGCCACCGGCCGCGCCAGCATCTTCTCTTCGAGCGCGCGCGAATACGTCACCAAAGTCATGCCCGACGGCGCGCCGAGGCAGTGGTCCACGCCGGCGCACACGGCATCGATACCCCACTCGTCAGTGCGCAGCTCCGCGCCGCCCAGAAACCGGGTCGCATCGACGATCAGCGCCCTATCCCGGTTATGGAAGTGCGCCGCCAGTCCTTGCAGCGCGCGGCCATCGTCGGGCGCAAAGACCACGCACTCGCCGTCGTCCTGAATCGTATTCAGCACTGATTCCACGCCCGCGGAAGCCAGCCCGGAGATCGCAAAGCAGCGCGCATTGGACGTGTGCAACACGGCGCGGGCCAGGTCCATCACCTCATCCATCACCACCGTGAACGCCGGATCGAATTGCCCGATGACCGGCGTTGTCAGGGCGCGCAGCACGCGCTGATCCGGTGTGCTCGGCCCGCCACTAGCCAGCAATCGGCTCGGCGGGGCGAAATCGGCGACGGGCATCATTTGCAGCTATGGTAGAACCACGTTCCCAACAGACTATGGCAGTCCGAGATCGCATCTTGGCGGGACGTGGGCGCGTGGCGCCTGACCTGGTTCTCAAACGCGCCCGCGTGGTCAACCTGTTCACCAACGAGGTCCTGTCGACCGACGTCGCCATCCACGATCAGCACGTGGTCGGCTTCGGCGACTATTCCGGCCCGCGGGAGATCGATCTCGACAACGCCTACGTCATGCCCGGTCTGATCGACGGCCACCTGCACATCGAGAGCACGATGCTCGCGCCGGGCGAGTTTGCGCGCGCCGTCGTACCGCGTGGGGTGACCGGCGTCGTGGTCGATCCACATGAGATCGGCAATGTGCTCGGTGCCGAGGGCGTGCGCATGCTGATTCGCGCCACGCGCGGACTGCCGCTGCGGGTGTACGTCAACGTGCCCTCGTGCGTACCCGCGTCGCCGATGGAGAGCTCGGGCTTCGTCCTCGACGCGGACGATATCGCCGCGCTGCTCGACGAAGAGCGCGTCGTCGGCATCGCCGAGGTCATGAACTTCCCAGGCCTGCTCGACGCCGTGCCCGAGGTCATCGCCAAGGTCGAGCTCGGTCAGCGGCGGCGAGTGCCGATCGATGGCCACGCCCCGGGTATGGCGGGCAAGGACTTGTGCGCCTACGTCGCCGCGGGCATCGACAGCGACCACGAGACCACCCGCCCCGACGAGGCCGAGGAGAAACTCCGCCTCGGCATGTGGCTCATGGTCCGTGAGGGCTCGACCGAGCACAACCTGGCTGAGCTGCTGCCCGTGGTCGAACGCCATCGCGCCCGCCGAGCGCTGCTGGTCACCGACGATCGCACGCCGACCGATCTGCGCGACGAGGGCCACGTCGATCATGCCGTCCGCCTGGCCATCGCCAGCGGGCTGGATCCGATCTGGGCGATCTCGATGGCCAGCTTGAACGCCGCCGAGCGCTTCGGGCTGAAGCACGTGGGCGCTGTTGCGCCGGGCTATCTGGCCGACCTGATGGTGGTCGACGATCTGCACCAACCGCACGCGCGGCTGGTGCTGGTCGGCGGCGAGATCGTTGCGCGCGACGGCCAGCCCTTGTTCACACCGCCCGTGGCGGATTACACGCTTGCCCTGAACAGCGTCCGGCTGGGACCCGTCGATACGTGTTCGCTGCGTCTGCCGGCTGAAGGCGGACAGTGCCGAGTGATTGGCCTGGTGCCTGGCCAGATCGTGACTTCGCACCTCTTCGAGACGCCCACGGTCCGTGATGGTGAGATCGTGGCCGACGTCGAGCGCGACTTGCTGAAGCTGGCCGTCTTCGAGCGCCACAAGGCCACCGGCAACGTGGGCGTCGGCCTGGTGCGCGGCTTCGGCTTGCGCGTTGGCGCGCTGGCGTCGTCGGTCGCACACGATGCGCACAACGTCGGCGTGGTCGGCACCAATGATCGCGACATGCTGAGCGCCGTCGATGCCGTCGCCGCTCAGCAAGGCGGCCTGGCCGTCGTGCGCGACGGCGAAGTCCTGGCCTGCCTGCCCCTGCCCATCGGCGGCCTGATGTCCGACCTGCCGTTCGAGACAGTCGCCGCGCGCCTGGAACAGGTCGAGCACGCCGCCATGTCCCTGGGCTGCCAGACGCCCAGACCGTTCATGTCGCTGTCGTTCCTGGCGCTGTCGGTCATTCCTTCGTTGAAGTTGACCGATCGCGGCCTGGTCGATGTCGACGCCTGGCGCATCGTCCCCGTCACTGCATAAGCCTCGCTCTTTTTGGCCGCCAACACTTGGCCCACGTCGTCCGTCTATAGAGCAAAACCATGACGGAAATATCGAACGTGGCATTGCTCGATCTCACCGGCGCCACCGGCACGGACTTACTGGACAAGGTCCAACGCATCAGCAACGTGGCCTGCATCCTGGTGCCCGAAAGCTTGATGGGCAAGCTGATGGCCATCCCGATGGACAACATCGCGGCCACGGTGCCGATCCCCGATGGCAAGCGCGTGAAGGTCATGAGCGGACAGATTGTCTTGAGCGGCGAGGCACTCTCAGCGCCAGATCAAAAAGACGACGAGGTGCTGGTCGTCGCGGGCCAACTGGTCATCACCAGCCCGGTGCAGCAGGCGGTCCGCCAACAGATCGTGGCCGTGGGCCAGGTTGTCGCGCCGACCGGCAGCGAGACGGGTCTGGGTGCGGCGCTTACGCGCATGAGCGGCCAGGTGACCTACTACCCATATACGCCTGGCGCAAACGTGAAAACAATCAGCAGCAGCGCCAGGCTCAGCGGCGCCGAGCTGGCCAATCCGGGCGGCCACCCGTCGGATGTCCTGGTCGCTATCGGTCAGCTCGTCATCGTCAACCCGTTCGACACACTCGGCTATGAGCACATTGTGTCGGTCGGTGGCGTGGTCGCCCCGCGTGGCGCGGAAGCGCTGCTGGCCGGTCGCGTCACCACGGTTGGGGGCGGCGTGATGTACTACTCCGCGCCACCGCGTGTGTTCGACGGCAAGGAGACGCTCTCTGGTGCGTTTTTCGACTTGCTCGACGAGCCGATCACACTCGTGCTCGACGGCAAGTTCACCTTTGCCGACGATGTCAGCCCCGAACAGCTCAAGCGCGCCGTAGCCGAGATCGTCTTCGACGGCAAGCTCATCGCCTCGCCCAAACTGGTGCCCATGCTGCAGCTGCTGGCTACCCAGCGCAGCGGGCGCATCGTGACCACAGATGAGGCCGAGTGATGCGCAGCTCCTGTTCGACCAGCTCTACGCTGACCATCGACGACCATTGCATGCGTTCTTTCTCGGCCGGACCAGCGACCGCGAGCTGGCGCTCGATCTGCTCCAGGAGTTGTTCCTGCGCGTCTGGCGCAGCATCCAGGTCGTCGACGCACTGCCAGCTGAGCGACGCCACCACTGGCTGTACTCGGTCGCGCGCAATCTCGTCGTCGATACGTACCGCACGCGCGCCGCTGGTGCCGCGGCCGTCGCGCGACTACAGCGTCTCACCCCGCCGGACAGCGTCGATCCACCCGAAACGACCGCGCTGCAGTCCGAACTGGTCGACCGACTGGACCGCGCGATTCACAAACTCCCGGACGACTTGCGCATCGTCCTCGTGCTGCAAGTGCTCGGCGAACGCACCAGCGCCCAGATCGGCGAGCTCCTCGGCCGACCGCCCGGCACGGTGCGCTATCAGCTCGCGCGGGTGCGCCGCCGCCTGGCCGACGAGCTAGCCGGAGACACAGCGACATGACCTCCACGCTCGACGACCTGCTGGCAGGCTGGGCCAGCCGCAACGCACTCACCGAAACGGAGATCGAACGCGTACGCGCGGCCGCGCTCGGGCTGAGCGCCGCAAAAGTAGGTGAGCTGGACGTTGATTGGTTACGGGGCCTGCTGCGACCGGTGACCGCGCTCCTGGACGGTCCGCATCGACTGCAGGACACCCTGATGCGACCGTATACGCGGCTCGCCTAAGCCGCTAGCGCACATCGCGCTTGACATGTGACCAGACAGACACCTAAAGTAATAGGTGACCGATTAGTCACCTAACAAGGGAGACGTAGCTCGTGGTCAATCCGCTCACGCTCGACCTGCTCAACCGTGCCCATCTCGACGACCTGCGCCGCGAAGCCGCCGCCGCACACCTGGCTGACGAGGCGACCCGGACGCACACGGCCACGGCCCGACGTTGGCCGACCCTTCGTTGGAGCTTCGGCCTCGGCCGGCCAGGGTTCGTGCGCCTATCGAGCCAGGGTCGGCACGTAGCGCTGTAAGCGAATGTTGTCCGAATCGACGACGATCAACCCACCACGATCGTCGACGACCAGGCCCTCGGGGCGCCGGAACTGTCCAGCCGTCCCGCCCCGAGCGCCCCACTCGCCGAGTGGCAAGCCCGTCTGCGACAGCTTCTGGATGCGATGGTTGTAGCTGTCGGCAACGTAGATGTCGCCGCGACCATCGACCGCCACGCCGCGCGGGTTGTTGAACTGACCTGGCCCGAAGCCGTAGCTGCCCCATTGCGCGAGCGACACACCAGTCGCCGAGATTTTCTGGATGCGATTGTTCCAGTGATCGGCGACGTACAGGGCGCCGTCGGCGTCGAGCGCCACGCCATACGGCTGGCGGAACTCACCCGGCGCGGGACCAGGCCGGCCCCAGACGGCCATCGTCTGGCCGGTCGGCGCGATCTTCTGGACGCGATCGTTGCCGGTGTCGCCGACGTAGACGTTGCCTTCGCGGTCGACCGCCACGCCACGCGGCCCGTTGAACTGGCCGGGTCCGCTGCCCAGCGAGCCCCAGACCGCCAGCGGCGTCCCCGTCGACGACAGCTTCTGGATGCGACTATTGGCGGTATCGGCGACGTAGATGTTGCCGATCGCGTCGATGGCCACCGCCGATGGGCGTTCGAACTGGCCCGGGCCAGTGCCGCGGCCACCCCAGGCGCCGAGCTGATGGCCGTCGGGTGCGAGCTTGTGTACGCGATGTGTGCCGGCATCGACGACGTACAGATTGCCGGCGCGGTCGGCGGCCATGCCGAGCGGCGAGACGAACTGGTTTTCGGCGAAGACTTGCCACACGCCGGCGACCGGCGGTGGTGTTGCTTCAGGTGCGCCGACCATCACCCGCCAGGCGCCCATGGCGAGCGCCAACACGAGCGCCAGCATCACCGCGTACGGCCGGCTCGGCGTCAGGTCGTCGCGCCGGCGCACCCCTGCCCGCGCGCACAACAGCGCCCGTAATCGGGCGCCGCAACGCACGCACAGGACCCCGTCGCTAGCCCGCGCGCACCGGACACAAGAGGCTGCCATCTCCCGACCCCCTGAGGCGGAGCGAGCATATCAGCCCGCCGAGTCGGTCGCGCCCGCCTGACGGCGGCCCCCTCACCCGCCTTCGGCGGCCTCTCCCCCGAAGGGGCGAGGCGGTTACGGGTGGGACCCTGCCTAAGTCAACTCCCTCGCCCCTCAGGGGGAGAGGGTTGGGGTGAGGGGTGGTGCCTCGGGCAGCCGTCAGCGCGCCGCGCCAGCGAGCAGCGCCGCCAGGCGCGACGGTGTCAGCGGCGTCGCGTTGATCTGGACGCGGTACGGCCGCAGCGCGTCCTCGACGGCGTTGGCCAGTGCGGCGGGCGGCGCCATGGCGCCGCCTTCGCCCAGGCCTTTGACTCCCAGTGGATTGAGTGGCGACCGGGTATACAGGTGCGCGATCTTGATCGGCGGGATCTGGTGCGCGGTCGGCATACAGTAATCCAGCAGCGACTGGCTCTGGAACTGGCCATGCTCGTCATACACCAGCTCTTCCCACAAGGCGCCGCCGATGCCCTGGGCCACGCCGCCGACGATCTGTCCGTCGACGATCAACGGATTGATCAGCGGGCCGGCGTCGCTGACCACCGCGTAGTCCAGGATCCTCGGCAACCACGTGTCCCGATCGATCTCAACAACCACCACGTGCAGCCCGCTCGCGAATGTAGCGCGCGGCGCCAGGAAGTAGTGCGTCGTCTCCAGCCCAGGCTCCATCCCAGCAGGCAGCGATCCGCCCGGTGCCGCCGCGCGCGCCAGCGAGCCCAGCGACAGGCGCCGGCCAGGCGCGCCGCGCACCTGCACCCCACCGTCAACGAGTTCGAGATCCGCCTCGCCGGCCTCGAGCAGATGCGCCGCCAGCGCAATTGCTTTGGCACGCACCCGCTCCGCCGCCGCGTACGCCGAATTGCCCGCCACGACGGCGTTGCGACTCGCGTACGTGCCCACTCCGTACCCAATCGCGGAGGTATCGCCATGCGACACGTTGACCGCGCCCGGCGCAATCCCAAGCTCGTCGGCCACGATTTGCGCCAGCGCGGTGACCGTGCCCTGCCCATGTGGCGATGCGCCGGTGACCAGCGTGACCTGGCCGCTGGGATCGACGCGCAGCACGCTGCCCTCATGCGGACCGAGTCCGGTCAGCATCACGTATGCGCCCAGGCCAATGCCGAGCAGGCGACCGCGCTCTCCCTTGGCGCGCTCGAAAGCCTGTTTCTCGCGCCACCGCGCGTACTGCGCGAGCTCCAGGGCGCGGTCCAGACCGGCGACGTACTCGCCGCTGTCGTAGACCACCGGTACTTGCGCTGACTCCAGGCCGACCTCCCACGGAAACTCGTCCGGGCGAATGAAGTTCGCGCGCCGCACCTCGGCCGGATCGAGGCCCAGCTCGGACGCCACGCGATCGACGATGCGCTCGGTTGCGAACACCGCCTCGGGCTGGCCGGCACCACGGTAGGCCGCCGCCGGCGCCTTGTTGGTCAAAGCAACGCGCACGGTGCACTGGTAGTTGTGGAAGCGATAGGGCCCCGGCAACCCGGCCGCCGTGAGCGACGGACACAGGATGCCCAGGCTGCGCGTATAGGCGCCCTGGTCGGACAGCACGTCGGCGCGCATGCCCAGGATGGTCCCGTCGTTGCGCACCGCGAGCTGCATGTCGTGCCACTGTTCGCGCGCGTGCACGCCCGTACACAGGTGCTCGCGGCGCGTCTCGACCCACTTCACCGGCCGCCCAAGCCGCTGCGCCAACTGGGCCAGCACGACTTCCTCGGGGTAGACGTCTTGCTTGATGCCGAAGCCGCCGCCGACGTCGGGCGCGATGACGTGGATTTTGTGCTCGGGCAGCCCCAGGATGCTCGAGAGTGACTCACGCAGCGTGTGAGGCCACTGCGTCGACGACCACAGCGTAAGCGCCTGGCGGCCGATGTCCCAGGCCGCGGCGACGCCGCGCGCTTCGAGCGGCATGCCGGTGTAACGCTGGACGTAGAACCGGCCAGCGATGATCCGCTCGGCGTTGGCAAAGGCGGTCTCTGGATCGCCGGCCCGGACCGAGAAGCTGCCGGCCAGGTTGTCGCCAAGGTGCGGGTGAAGCAAGACCGCACCGTCGGCTACGGCGGCCTCGGCCGTGCCGAGCGCGTCCAGTGGCTCATAGTCGATGGCGATAGCCGCGACGCCGTCCTGGGCAGTTGCGCGGCTTTCGGCGGCCACGACGGCGATCGGTTCGCCGACGTAGCGCACCACCTGGTCGGACAGGCTCGGCTGGGCACACGGTCTAAGCGCGGGGTGGGGCACGGTCGCCTCGATGCGTGGCGTGCCCAGCTCCCGGCCGTCGAACACCGCGACGACGCCCGGCACCGTGCGCGCCTGGTCCAATTCGACGGAGGTCAAGCGCGCGTGCGGGAAGTCCGAGCGGGCGAACGCGACATGCAACACGCGCGGCAGATCGAGGTCCTCGATATAGGTCGCCTGACCACGCAGCAGCCGAGGATCTTCGAGCCGCCGCATCGGCGCGCCGAAGTACATCAGTGATTAGTGAACCACTGACCACTAGCCACTAACCAATCGTCACGTATCCTGGCAGCGCGAGGCTACACATGACGCGCCGCCCCTGTCTCAGTGCGAGCCTGGCCGCGCTGGCCGGAGCACTCGTGCTCGGCGGCGCGTGTTCCCCGCCGCCTGCCGCGCCCGCGCCTGTGCCGACCAGCGTGCCGGCCGCCGCGGCCGCCAAGCCCACCAGCACCGACCTGCATTCGCCCGACACAGCGCAGGCTGGACCAACCACCAGCGCAGCGGCCGGCCAGCCGCCCGCAAGCTGCAAAGTTGCCCAGGTCTATACCAGCCCGACCGCTGACAAGGGTTGGAGCTGGGCGCACGAGCAATCGTTCCTGCAGATCAAGAAGGACCTGCCCTGGGTCGATCTGTCGATCCGCAAGGACAGCGTGCCCGACGATAACAAGCAGGCCGTCCAGGACGTGCTCGAAAGCATGCTTCAGCAAGGCGCCAGGGTGGTCTACACGACCTCGTTCGGCTTCATGGAGCCGACGCGCGCCGTGGCCGCGAAGCACCCGGACGTGGGCTTCTTCCACGCCTCAGGCTTCCCGGACGCCAGGGATCCGCCGAACATCGGCTACTACTTCGCCACGATCGAAGAAGGCCGCTTCATCACCGGCGAGATCGCCGGCCTGGTCGTCGAGCGGGGCGCGACACTCGGCTACGTCGCCGCCCATCCCATTCCCGAGGTGTTCCGCGGCGAAAACGCGTTCGCGCTGGGCGTGCTGAAGACCAACCCGACGGCCAAGATCCACAATCGCTGGACGCTGACCTGGTTCGACCCGAACCTCGAGAAGCAGGCGGCCGAGTCGCTGCTGGAGCCGCCGGTGCGCGCCTCGCTGCTCAGCCAGCACCAGGATTCGCCGGCCGCGCAGCTAGCCGCGCAGGACGCCGGTAAGTTCGGCATCGCCTACGACGCCGACATGAACGATCAGGCACCCAAGGCAACGCTGACTTCAGCGGTCTGGAACTGGACCGTCCACAACAAGCCGACGATCAACGGCATCTGCACCGGCGCATGGGTCAAGGACGGCAAGGTGACGATCCCGCAGGAGTACCGCAACTGGATGGGCTCCTTTAAGGACGGCACCGTCCAGGTCGCGCCGCTGAACAACGCGGCGCTGGCTAGTCATCCCCGAAAGGACCAGATTCAGAAGCTCTACTCCGACGAGATCGCTGCGTTCAAGTCGGGCGCGAAGACATTTACCTCGGTCTTCACTGGCCCGATCAAGGACAACACTGGCAAGGTGCGCATCGAAGGTGCGCCTGAGGTCGCGGCGCTGTACGACGAACGCGGCCAATGGTTCGTCGAGAACGTGGTCGGTTCGCCAACCCCGTGAGTCCGACCTTCGACGGCAAAGTCGCGGTGATCACCGGCGCCGGTTCAGGCATCGGCCGCGCGTCCGCGCTCGCCTTTGCCCGCGCTGGCGCGTGCGTCGTGGTCTCCGATGTGGACGACGCGGGTGGCTCGGAGACCGTCCATCAGATTCGTGGCCTGCAGCACGAGGCGCACTTCGTCAAAGCCAATGTGACCGACGAAGCCCAGGTCGCCGCCTTGGTCGAGGCCACCGTCGAGCGCTTCGGCCGCCTCGACTATGCTCACAACAACGCCGGCATCGGCGCCCCGCCCGCCGCTCTCCACCACTCTGAGCGCAGCTACTTCGATCAGGTTCTCGCGGTCAACCTGACCGGCGTGTTCTTGTGCCTGAAGTACGAGGCGCGGCACATGCTCGAGCACGGTGGCGGCGCGATCGTGAACACCGCCTCGCTGGCTGGGTTGATCGGCTTCCCGATGAACGTTGCCTACAGCGCGAGCAAGCACGCCGTGATCGGCGTGACCCGAACCGCCGCACTCGAGTACGCGCGCAGCGGCATTCGTGTCAACGCGGTCTGTCCGGCGTTCGTGCAGACGCCAATGGTCGACCGCCTGGTCGAGATTGGCGGTCCGCGCATGAGCCTGGAGCGTCTCGCGAGCCTGCAGCCCATGGGCCGCCTGGGCACCGTCGAAGAGGTCGCCGACGCCGTAGTCTGGTTGTGCAGTGACGCCGCGTCGTTCATTACCGGCGTCGCCCTGCCCCTCGACGGCGGCACCACCGCCCGCTAAACGAACTGTCGAATCCTGCGCACGACCTCGTCGACGCCGCCCAGGCCTGGTCCAGACACACGCGCCAGGGCAGCGGCAGTTCGTGCCAGAGCGTCACGCGCGGGCATCATAGCCCGGCCCCGTTTGCTGCACCCGCGGTGTGCCGTCGGCGTCGACCACGACCCGACCGAGCTCATCGGTGATTAGCACGCCTTTGCTGAGGTCGAGGATGACAAGTCGGTTGGCCCACGGATCTTCGACGACGGCACACCGACCGATCGGGATGTCGAACGGCTGGATCACGATGCGCCCGCCCGCTCTGGCCATCGCCGCGGCTGCTTCATCGGCGGATGCGACCGTCAGGTTGACTTCCAATTCAGCTCGTTCCGTCTGGATCACCAGCTCCGCATCCGACTTGGGCAGGCGCAAACCGGCAGCGGTATCGGTCCGCCAGATCAGTCGATGGCCAAGTCGGTCGCGATAGAACGCCAGTCCCGCTTCGAGATCTGGGACCGGGATCTGCAGACAGTCGATCTTCTGGAACACCGGCGGCGGCTATACGGCCAGGGCCACGCCATCGCCGCGCGGGTCGGTGGCGGCGATGTAGCAGCCGCGCTCTGTGTCGACCTGGATGAGTTGAACGGTGCCCATGATCATGTCCAGCGGGTCGGCGACGACGACGTCGTGTCCGCGGCTGGCCAGGTCCTGTGCTACCGACGGACCAAAGCGTGACTCGAGGACGAGGGCGTCGCGCGCGAAGCGATCGCCAGGCGGCGCCTGGACCCAGCGTGGGGCTTCGATCGCTGCCTGCAGGTCGAGCCCGAGGTCGAGCAGGCCAGTCAGGATCTGCAGCCCGGTTTGCGGCTGGCCGTCGGCGCCGCGGGTGCCGAACGCCAGCCACGGCTGACCATCCTTCAGGGCGAAGCCAGGCATGAGCGTGTGCCGCGGCCGCTTGCCCGGCGCGAGCCCATTCGGGTGCCCGTCTTCGAGCGTGAAGCCCCAGCCGCGGTTGTGGAGCGTGATCCCGGTCCCCGGGACGTGCACCCCAGAGCCCCAGGCTGCGTACAGGCTCTGGATCAGACTCACCACCATGCCGTCGCGGTCGGCCGCGCACAGATAGATCGTGTCGCCGTCGGCCGCGTGCGTCGACGCCGCTGCTGGTGCCGCCGCACTCACGGAACCCGCGTGCAGCATCCGCTCGATGGGCACGTCGACACACGCTGGGTCGGCCACGAAGGCGTCGCGATCGGCAAACGCGCGCTTCTTACGCTCGACCAGCTCGTGCACACGTTCCGTCGCCGACCACGCGCAAACGTCCGACGCCGACAGCATGTTCAGGATCTGCAACAGCGCGATGCCTTGCGAGTTGGGTGGCAGCTGCGCCACTTCCACGCCGCGATATGCAACCCGCAAGGGCTCGACCCATTCGACCCGATGCGCCAGCAAGTCACCGCCGGTGAGTAGCCCGCCCCGCGCGGCCACGAAGTCGGCGATGCGCCGGCCCAGGCTCCCGCCGTACAAGACACTCGGGCCCTGGGTCACGATCAGCTCGAGACTGTCGGCCAACTCAGGCTGCGCGACGCGGTCACCTGCCCGTGGCACCTGGCCACCGGGGGCGAACACGTCCGCCGCGGTGCCATGCTCGGCTAACAGCGCCAGGTTGCTGCGCACGGCGTCGCCGACAAAGGCGGTGACACGGTAGCCGTCACGCGCATGGCGCATCGCGTCGCGCGCCAGGCGCGCCATGTCGAGTCGGCCCCAGCGCTCGTGCAGCGCGAACCAGCCGCTGACCGCGCCGGGGACAGTGACCGATAGCGGTCCGCGCACAGGCATCGCATCGAGCCCACGTTCACGGTACGCCTCGAACGTCATGCCCGCGCCGGCTCGGCCGCTCGCGTTCAAGCCGAACAAAGCACCATCCCAGACCTGGGCGAACAGGTCGCCGCCTGGGCCGCACATGTTTGGCCAGACCACCGCCAACACCAGGTTGGCCGCGATCGCCGCGTCGACGGCACTGCCGCCGTCTCGCAGCACGTCGGCACCCGCCAGCGACGCCAGGTAGTGCGGCGTGGCGACGACGCCGTTCGCGCCATACGTCGGCGTGCCAAAGGTCGTGCCCATTACCCGACCACCAGTGGCGCGCGCAGGCGGCGCAGGGTGTGCAGGACGCTCATGGCCACGATGCGCCCCGTGCGTGGGTTGTCAGCGCTGGGAATGCCCCGAATCTCGAAGCGCAGCTCGCCGAACGTGCCCCGCGCGACGACCTCGTGTGTGTTGCGCTCCAGGTTCGGGTCGGCGACCACGCACACTTCCGTGCGATCGAGACCAAGGCCGGCCAGGCTGACGGCCGCGGCGACGTTGATGTTCTCGGGAAAGCGCAGCGCACCCTCCCGCGCGGAACCCCGGAAAAGCTCGCGTGGCTCGTGCAGGCGGCCCGCCTCCTCGGCAGTCAGCAGCGCTCGTGCCGGCTTGCGCGTAGTGTGCGTCACCCGCTCGAGTCCGCCAACCGCCGCCGCGCCGATCGCATCCAGGCCGCCGATGGCGCCCGAAGCCACAATAGCCCGCGTGCGCCCCGCGCATGCGGCCGCAACGATTTCCGTCTCCAGTGCAGGATCGGCTAACGCGCCAACCGACAGGATGACCAGGTCGACACCAGCGCGCAGCACGCCCGGACCGTGGCAGCGCAGCGCCTCGTGGCCAGCCATTTCCACAACAACCTCAGGCTCCCGTGCGAGCAAATCGGACAGTGCGGTGAATGTCGGCACCTCCGACGTGGCGCGTGGCCGGCGTACGAGTGCGCCCACAATCTGCACGTCGTCCTCGGGCCGCACCAGCCGCAGCAAGCCCGAGCCGATCGCGCCCATCCCGATCAGCCCGACGCGCAGCGGCATACGAGTCGACGATACCCTGTCGCCACACTGATGGCGACCGACCTGCACGCCGACGTGGCGTTGGCCAATCGCATCGCGCATCGTGCTGGGCTGGTCACCGGCTTCGGCCACGTCAGCGCACGCATCCCAGGCACGGACACGTTTCTGTTCCCGACTCGCGCCAGCCCAGCACTGGCTCGCGCTGACCGCTTGCTGGTCCTCGACCTGGACGGCAACGTCCTCGAAGGCGAAGGCACACCGAACACCGAGTTGTGGATCCACGCCCGCATCTATGCGGCCCGACCCGATGTTGGCGGAGTCGCGCACGTGCATTCGCCTGCCTGTGTGGCGCTGGGCCAGATCGGCGAGCCCGTGCGCATTCTGCACAACGCAGGCGCGGTCTTGTCCGACGGCGTGCCGATGTACGAGCGCGTCGGGCTGATTCGCTCGCGCGAGCTGGGCGATGCAGTAGCTGAGGTGCTCGGCCCAAAACGTGCCATGCTCCTGCGCGGCCACGGCGCCAATGTCGCCGACGTGGACATCCGTTCGGCGACGGTCGTCGCGTGCCTGCTCGAGGAAGCCGCCGACCTGCAATTGAAGGCACTCGCCGCCGCGGGTGGTCGCCCTGAGGCGCTGCGTGCCTTCTCCGCGGCAGAGGCCACCCGAGCCCGCCAGGAGTTCGACGCCACCGGCCCCATGACCCGCGCCTGGGAGTACTACGCCTGGCTCACCGAGCACTAGCGTGACCGTCGCGCTCGCCGTGCGCAACGTCACCAAGCGCTTTGGCGACGTTCTGGCCATCGACGACGCCACGCTCGAAGTCACACAAGGTGAGATCCACGCCCTGCTGGGTGAAAATGGCGCTGGCAAGACCAGCCTGATGAACGTGCTGGCCGGTCTCTACCGGCCCGACGCGGGCCAGATCGAGCTGCACGGCCAGACCGTCCAGATCCACTCTCCACAGGACGCCAAGAGCCTCGGCGTGGGCATGGTCCATCAGGAGCAGCGTCTGGTCGCGCGCTTCACCGCGCCCGAAAACGTCTCGCTCGCCCACCAGCAACCGCGCTGGGTGGTCCGCCAGAGTTTCTTCCGCGCGCTCGCTCAGCGACTCTCGACGCGCTACCGGCTTCCGATCGACGCCGAAACCCCGGTCTGGATGCTGCCGCTGGGTCGCCGCCAGCGGGTCGAGCTGGTCAAGCTGCTGCATCACGGCGCCGACACCATCATCCTCGACGAGCCGACCGCCAACCTGGCCCCCGCCGAGGTCGAAACCTTCTTCAGCGCAGTACGTCAGCTCGCCCAGAGCGGGCGCACGGTCGTATTCATCACCCACAAGCTGGACGAGGTCATCCGCTACACCGATCGGGTCACGATCATGCGCGCCGGGCGCGTGATTGCCACCTTCGTCACGGCTGAGTCCAGCCGCGAGCGACTCAACCAGCTGATGGTCGGTGCCGCCGAGCCGGCTCGCGAAGGCACCGCGCGCGCCGGCGGCCAGCCCGTCCTGTCCATCGACCGCCTGACGCTGTCCGAGCCAGCCCGCGGGGACAGCCTGCGTGAGGTCAACCTCGAGATCCGCTCTGGCGAGCTGCTGGCACTTGCTGGCGTCGCCGGCAACGGGCAGACCGAATTGGCCGAAGCCATCACCGGCCACGTCCCAACCTACGCGGGCACTATTCGCATCGCCGGCCAGGACATTGGCCGCCTCCGACCGCGCGCCGTGCACCAGCTGGGGGTGGCCTATGTCCCCGAAAACCGTCGCGACGTCGGCCTGATTGGCGGTCAGAGCGTGGCGGTCAACCTCGCCCTGCGGCGCTATGACCGTCCGCCGTTCAGCGCCCGAGGCTGGCTCGACCATGCAGCCCTGCGCCGGGCCGCGGTCGGGCTCATCGCGCGCTACGGCATCCAGCCGGCTGACCCGGATACGCCGGTCGGCAAGCTCTCGGGCGGTAATCAGCAGCGCGTGATCATTGCTCGCGAGTTTTCCGGCGACCCACGCCTGATCGTCGTCGACAACTTCACCCGCGGACTCGACCCGCGCTCGACGCAGCAGTTCACCCACGAGCTGTTCGCGCATCGCGACCGTGGCGCCGCCGTGCTGTGGATCACCGGCGACCTGTCCGAAGCGCTGTTGTGCGATCGCGTCGCCGTGATCAACCGCGGCCAGGTCGTCGCGGTCCTGGACAGAGCCGAGGCGACGCGCGAGCGGGTCGGCCTGCTCATGTCAGGCGATGTCGCCCTGTCATCCTGAGGGGAGCCTGCGACCCGAAGGATCCGCGCCTGGTGACCGCCTGGAGTTGCGGATCCTTCGCAGGCTCAGGATGACAGCGCCTCTCGCCTGGCTCCTCGGCCTTGGCGGCGCGATCGTCGTCTTCTCCATCTTCGTCGTCGTCCTCGGCCAGAACCCACGAGAAATCCTCCAGGCCGTCATCGGCGGCGCCTTCGGCTCGCCCGTCGCTCTCAACCGCACACTCGCGCGGACAATCCCGCTGCTGCTGCTGAGCAGCGGACTCATCCTGGCCTTTCGCGCGCGCTTCTGGAACATCGGCCTGAACGGGGCCATGTTCATGGGCGCCATCGCCTCGAGCGGTATCGCGCTCTACAACCCGACGGCGCCGGGCTGGCTCATCCTGCCGTGCATGCTCCTGAGTGCAGTGGCCGGCGGGGTCGTATGGTCGCTCATCCCCGGCATCATGCGTGTGCGCTTCGGCGCGCCCGAGATCATCGTCAGCTTGCTGCTCAACTACGTCGCCCTGCGCATCAACGACTTTCTGGTGTTCTCGTACTGGAAAGACCCGAACGGTCGCGGCTTCCCGGGCAGCGCCACCTTCAACGAGGATTTCTGGCTGCCTCGTTTCGCCGACACCAACGTCCATCTCGGCCTACTTTTCGGCCTGGTAGCCGTCACCACTGTGTGGCTGCTGATGAGCCGCACGGTCTGGGGCCTCGAAATCGATCTCGTCGGTCAGGGACCACGTGCCGCGAGCTACCTCGGCCTGAACACCAGCCGCGTGATCCTGTTGGTGTCTGCCGTGAGCGGTGGCCTGGCCGGTCTGGCCGGCGCGGGTGAAGTGGCCGGTTTGAACCACCGGCTCGAGGCGGGCATCACCCAGGACCTGGGCTACACGGCAATCCTGGTCGTCTCGCTCGGACTCTTGCGCCCGTGGTTCAGCGCGCTGTGCGCAGTCGTCGTGGCAGCCCTGCTGAGCGGTGGCACGCAGCTGCAAGTGCAGTTCGCGCTGCCCGCGGCGATCGCCGGCGTGTTGCTGTGGGCGATTCTGTACGGGGTGATCAACGCTCAGAACCTGGCTGAGCGTACCCGCCGCTAACTAGCCGGTGGCCTGGGCGAGTGCGGCGCAGCCGGCGCCACGCATCTCGTCGGTCAGGCCGTGACTTGCGCCGTCGAATACGTCCAGCGTCACGTCTACGCCCATCCTGCTCAGCGTGCTGGTGAATTGCTCCGCGCGCTCGCGCCGATCGTCGCCGATGTACGGGTCCCAGGCGTCCGGCACGTCGTTCGGGTTGTTGTCGTCGGCGCCGACGCCAATCCAGACGGGCACTTGCACGAACGTCCGTGCGTCGAAGGGCTTGCCGCCGTCATCGCGTGCGATGTTGGCCAGTCCGAACGGAAAGTCGAGCACTCGATTGCGACTGTCGCGGCTGACCGGCAGCGTATACGTGCCCGCCGACACCGCCGCCACACCGGCGACCTGCTCGGGATGAATCTCAGTAAAGCGCAGCGCCAGTTGTGCGCCGCGCGAATGGCCGAAGATCAGGACTTGCGGCCGCAGCGGGTAGTCGGCGTGCTCGGTCAGCGCGCCGATCTCATCGGACAGCCACGCGATCAGGGCCGGGTCTTCGCTCGCGATCTGATTGGGGTTGGTCCAGTCGCCGTACTGGATCGTCGGGGCAACGATCAGCCAGCCGTAGCGATCCGCCTGGCTGGCCAGTGCGCCGCCGAAGTCGGCGCCGTTGCCGCCCATTCCGTGGAGAGCGATGACCATTTGCAGCGGCTCGCCGTCGGCGATGCGCTGTGGTGGGCGAATGAACAGGTCTTGTATCCGAGATGCGCCCGCTGCGCGCAAGGCGACGATGCTGGGTCCCGCCGCGAGCACAGTCGAGCTGCCGGGAGCGATCGTCATCAGCAGCATCAGACCGAGCACGAGACGCAGACTCATGGACGGCAGGCGGCGCATAGCGGGCGTGTTATAGGCGCGAAACGCACGCCGACCGAAGGATTTTCGTTACGCCGGCGTCTCGACTCGCCCGCGATACTGTTTGGCGTTTCATGGCTGATGCGCGGACCCGCATCTCGCGCTATTTGAGCCTGCACTTGCGCCATCAGCCCGAGCGACTCGGCCTGACACTGCAGCCGGGCGGCTGGGTGCTTGTGTCTGACCTCCTGGCCGCGAGCGCCGAGCACGGCGTGGCCATCACACGCGCCGAGCTCGACGAGGTCGTCGCGACCAACGACAAGCAACGCTTCTCGTTTGACGAGTCCGGGATGCGCATCCGCGCCAACCAGGGCCACTCCGTTTCGGTCGACCTCGACCTGCAACCGCGCGAGCCGCCCACGGTGCTGTATCACGGCACCGGCGCGCGCAGCCAAGCGGCGATCGAACGCGACGGTCTGCGCAAGATGGCTCGCCATCACGTCCACCTCTCGGCCGACCAGGAGACGGCCCGCCGAGTAGGCGCCCGCCACGGCCAGCCCGTGATCTTCATGGTCGATACAACGGCAATGCGCCAGGATGGTCACGTCTTCTTCCAGTCCGCCAACGGCGTCTGGCTCACCGATGCCGTGCCGGCCCGCTACCTGACGCTGTCAGCCTGAGCGCCACACCTGTCATTCCAAGCTGGCGAGGTGCGATCCCGTGCCCGGGGAGTTTCGTGCCAAACCGTGGAAGGGAGATCCGCCTATGGGCACGTCCCGGCTCGCGGATTCTTCGGCTCCGCCTACCACCTTCCCGTCCGCCGGAAGCGCGCGCCAGCGCGAGGACTTCGGCACGCCAGCGGCTCCCCCTACCCTCCCATCCGTCGGAAGGCGCGCGCAGCGCGAGGACTTCGGCACGCCAGCGGCTCCGCCGACCCCTCGCATCCGTCGGAGGGGCCCGCGCCAGCGCGAGGAGTTCGGCACGCCGGCGGCTCCCCCCTACCCTCCCATCCGCCGGAAGCGCGCGCCGGCGCGAGGACTTCGGCACGCCAGCGGCTCCCCCTACCCTCCCATCCGTCGGAAGGCGCGCGCAGCGCGAGGACTTCGGCACGCCAGCGGCTCCGCCGACCCCTCGCATCCGTCGGAGGGGCCCGCGCC
>DASXRR010000371.1:0-15425 GCA_036506475.1 Chloroflexota bacterium | reverse complement strand
GCCACTGGCTGGGCACCGATGACCAGGGTCGAGACGTGCTGTCGCGGGTGATCTCGGGCGCTCGCGTGTCGCTCTCAGTGGGATTGATCTCCGTGAGCATCGGCTTCATCGTCGGCGTGTCGATGGGCATGCTGGCCGGCTACGCCGGCGGCACGGTCGACCTGCTGTTGATGCGCGTCGTCGATGCGTTGCTGGCATTTCCGGCGTTGTTGCTGGCGATCTCGATCACGGCCGCGCTCGGGCCGAACATCGGCAACGCCATGATTGCGATTGGCGTCGTCTCGATTCCTATTTACGCGCGCCTTACGCGCGGGCAGGTTTTGTCGCTGCGCGAGCGTGATTACGTGACCGCCGCGCGCGCAATCGGGGTGTCGCCAACACGTATCGCGCTGATGCACATCCTGCCCAACATCGCCAACGCGTTGATCGTGCAAGCGACGCTGACCACGGCCTTCGCGATCCTGCAAGAAGCGGTGCTGTCGTTCCTGGGTCTGGGCGCGCAGCCGCCGACACCGTCATGGGGCCAGGACATCAACTACAACCAACGCTATCTGACCAATCTGATGTGGTGGATGAGCGTGGGCCCGGGGGTGGCTATCTTCCTGGCCGTGTTCGCCTTCAACTTCCTGGGTGACGCGCTGCGCGACTGGCTCGATCCGCAGTTTCGTCGGCGCGCCTGAGGCTACAATCGACCTTCACTATGGCTGAGAACCAGCTGCGCGATCTGATCGAGTACAACCGCTGGGCCAATTACCAGCTCTTCGCGATGGTCGAGCATGCCTCGTCAGACGGTCTGCAGACCAGTCAGCCGGGCATGTACGGCACGGTGCTCGAGACGCTGACGCACCTCGTGAGCGTCGAGCGGAACTTCCTCAGGCGGATCCGCGGTGAGGAGCGCGAACGGCTGAGTGGGCTGGACGTTGGCGCACTACGCGCTGAGTTCGAACCGTTGGGCGCGAGCTACGCCGCGGCGGTGAGCAGCGAGCCGGATCTGGAGCGACCCGTCTTCATCCCCTGGCTCGACGACGGCGTCAACATCCGCCTGACCGATGCCGTGATCCAGCCAATCACCCATTCCATCCAGCACCGCGCGGACATCATCGGCGCGCTGAGCCGCGCGGGCATGGAGGCACCCGAGATGGACTACGTGCACTGGGTCCTCGAGGGTCGGCCCGCCTCTTAGCGCAGCGCGATCAAGCCAGCGCTAGTCGGCACAAAGCCGCACGCGTGGAAATAGAAGGATCGCCGCCCGCCAGGTGAAACTGACGGTGGTCAGCGGCCCATCACGTAAGCGACCCGACCGCGGGGCGAGGCGGCGCCGCTGACCACGCCCGAGCTTGGCTCGTACGCCACGGCCGTAACCTGACCGTGGCTCCAGGGGCCATCGAGGCGCACCTGATGCCCGCGCGCGGCAAGCTCGTTGCGCACGTCCGCTGAGATACGCGACTCGACGCGGCAGCCGCCGGGATCGCTCGCGTGCGGGTAGAACGAGCCGGGGAAGTGGGTACTTTGCACGGTCGGCGCGTCGAGCGCTTCCTGCAAGTCCATGCTGAAGTCGACGACGTTCAGTAGGAACTGCAGCGACCACTGGTCTTGTTGGTCGCCGCCGGGTGTGCCGAAGGCGAGCCACGGCTGACCGTTGCGCAGCGCCAGGGATGGCGTAAGCGTCGTCCGCGGCCGCTTGCCAGGCTGGAGAGCATTCGCGTGCTTCTCATCCAGGTAGAACATCTGGCCACGCGTGCCGAGCGGGAAGCCGAGGCCCTCGACGACCGGCGATGAGCCGATCCAACCGCCGCTGGGTGTCGCGGCGAACAGATTGCCCCAGCGATCGACCGCGTCGACATGGGTCGTATCGCCGCTGACCACAGGCCAACGATCGCCGACCGCGGCGTGGACGTTGCCGGGACGCTGCTCGAGGCTGGCCTTGGCTGGATCGATCAGGCCACGGCGCTCGGCGGCGTACGCATCGGACAGCAGGCGCTCCATGGGCACGTCGACGAATTCGGGGTCGCCGTAGTAGCGCTCGCGGTCGGCGAACGCCAGCTTGGCGCATTCCAGGTAGGTGTGCAGGTAGTCGGCGGTGTTGTGACCGAGGCCAGCGAGGTCGTAGCCCTCGAGCAGTTTGAGCTGCTGCAGGAAGACCGGGCCCTGGCTCCACGGACCGCACTTCAGGACATGAATACCTCGGTAGCTGACCTGGACAGGCTCTTCGATCTGTGTGCCGCGCGCGCCGTAGGCCGCGAAGTCTTCATGGCTCAGCAGACCTGTATGCGCCTCGCCCGAGCCGTCCATGAACGCGTTGTTCTGTGAGAACTCGAGGGCTTGCTGGGCGATCGGGCCCTTGTAAAAGTAGTCGATGGCCGCCTGGATCGATGCTTCACGACCGCGCTCGGCCTCGCGCAGGCTGGCATCGACGGCGCCTTTCAGCGAGCGCGCCCAATCCGGGTTTTTCATCAGCGTGCCGTCTTCGGGTACCTGTCCGTTGTGCAGGTACACGGCGGCCGAGGTGGGCCATTCGGCGCGGTAGCGCTCGGCGACTTTGGCGATGTTGTTGCGCATCGCGGTGTACATCGGAAAGCCGCCCGCGGCCAGCTCGACCGTCGGCCCGAGCACATCTTCGAGGGAGGCCGTGCCAAAACGCTGGAGCGCCGTGCACCACGACGCGAATTGCGCGGGCACGGTCGCGGGCAAGAAGCCGTCCGATGGGATGAGATTGATCTTTCGCGAACGGAACCAGTCGATGGTCGCCGCTCGCGGCGCCCAGCCCTGGCCGTTGATGGCTACCGATTTACCTTCCCGGGCGAGATGGATCAGGATTGGCACCTCGCCGCCGATGCCCACGCTTTGCGGCTTCAACAGCGACAGCGCAAAGCCCGTAGCCACACCCGCGTCGACGGCGTTCCCGCCCGCCTCGAGGATGCGCAAGCCGATCGCGGCAGCCAGATAGTGGCCGGCGGCGACCATGCCGAAGGTGCCCTGGAGCACAGGTCGGGTGGCAAACGGAACGGGTCGCGCTTCGCCGACGGCGCTGCCGTGGGCGTCGATGTCGAGCTGCGGGGTAGTGGTCATCGTCGTCGATGACACGGTAGCACGGTGGCTTAGTTCGTCCCGGACCGGGGCGCGCGCGCCGGGCGTCAACAGCCCGGTTCGCCGTCGTTGCCGCAACAATCACCGCGTCGGCGCACGCGATTGAGCATGTTGGCGGCCCAGCGTTGGGCCTTCCACGTGACTGATCCTGGCTGGCGGAAGTTACGCAGCCAGGTGGCGAAACTGGCGCGTTCGTTGCTCATCGGCCGCTGCTGATCGTGAGGTCTACCTCGGCGCCGCGGGCGATCACGGCGCCCGCGGCCGGACGAGTGTCGATGGCCGTGCCCTGCGCGACGCGCTGGTCTTTGCGTTCGCGCACGTTCACGCGGAAGCCGTTGTCCTGCAGCAGCCGAGTCGCCTGCGGCTGGGTGCGGCCGGCGACGTCTGGCACGGCCACGTTGCCCGTGCCGACCATGATCGTCACCGTGCCCTGGGGTGGCACCGCACCCCCGGCATCGGGCGACTGATCGGCGACGACGTTACGCTCGACGTTGACGTTGACGCCGCGCACCATGACCGTCAGCCCGACCGCCTGAAGTGCGGCGCGCGCGTCGTCGAGTGATTTGCCGCGCAGCTGCGGAACGGCGATCGTGCGTGGCGTTGGGCTGGCTGGTACGCGCGTGGGCGTCGGCGGCGCGGGCGTGGGTGAGGGCGGTGCGGGCGTGGGCGTTGGCGGAACCGGTGTGGCGGTCGCCTCTGGCGCGGGCGTCGGCGACGCGACGACGACTGGCTTGGGCGGGGCGGTTGGCGCCGCGGTCGGCGGGCTCGTGGGACGGGCCGTTGGTTCGGGCGTGGCCAGGCCCTCGCGGCTGAGTGAGGCCAAGCCGAAGAACCCGGCGCCGAGCGCGACCAGGATTGCCGCCAGTGCGAGCAAGAGGGCGATGACCCCGCCGCTGGCGCCGCGGCGCTCGGGTCGAGTGACTCGCCGGCCCGCGGGTGCCAGTTGACCCGGACGCACCGCGACCCGCGCAGACGCGGGGCCTGCAAGCTCAGGACCCGCGCTAGCGCGGGGCGCGCGAGCGGCTGCCGGGCGGGTTGGGATGCGCTGGGTGAGCGATGGGTCGTGCACGGCCTGAGCGCCGTTGCGCAGCTCCGTGGCCAGCTCGGCACCGCTGAGGTAGCGCGCTTCGGGCGCCTTGGCAAGTGCACGCAGGATGATCCGCTCCAAGTCAGGCCCGAGGTGCGCGTTCAGCGCGCGTGGCGCCGGCGGCGGTTCCTCGACATGCGCCAGCGCGATCGCCAGGTCGGTCTCGCCGCTGAATGGAACGCGGCCTGTCGCCATCTCGTACAGCACGGCGCCGAGGCCATAGACGTCCGAGCTTGCGCTGGCCGGCTTGCCGCGCACCAGCTCGGGCGCCAGGTAATGGACTGACCCCATCACCGCGCCCGTGCGCGTCAGCTGACTCGACGCCAGGGCCTGGGCAATTCCAAAATCGGTCAGGCGTGGCCGGCCGTCCTCGCCGAGCAAGACGTTCTGCGGCTTGACGTCGCGGTGCACGATGCCGCGTCGGTGGCCGTAATCGAGCGTCGCGGCCAGCGCGGCGCCGATCTGTCGGATCTCGGCGTCGGGTAGCGGCGCCGCGCGGCGGATGCGCTCCTTGAGGCTTTCGCCGTCGACCAGCTCCATGACGATAAACGGCGTGCCCGCCGAGACATCCTCGCCAACGTCGAAGACCGACACGACGTTCGGATGGTTCAGGCTCGCGGCGGCGCGCGCCTCGCGTCGGAAGCGCTCGAGGAATTCCGGCTCGTTGGCAAACTGCGTGTGCAGCAGCTTGATCGCCACGCGCCGGTCGAGCAAAGCGTCCTGCGCCTCCCAGACCACGGCCATACCGCCACGGGCGATCTCGCGCAGCAAGCGATACCGCCCGCCGAGGACGCGGTCGCGCTCGGGGATCGTCACAGGCGCACGTCCTCCTCGACTTCCTCGACCAGGTCGCCGTGGCGGCGTCGGATCTCACGAAATGCGTGTGCCTGGACCATCGCCAGGAACGCCGGGCCGATCAGTGCGTACGCGGGCAGGAAGATCAGGGCAAGCGTGCCGACGATGAGCAGCTCGAGCAGGAGCACCAGGGTATAGACGGGATGGCCGAGCGCGATCAGCGCGGCGCGCTTATACAGGTCGAAGAGTCTTGGCGTGCCGATGTGGACGTACAGCGGCACCACATATACGTGCATGCTGAACCAGAACAGGGCGCCATAGAGCCACAGGATGGTCGCGAACCGCAGCACTCCACTGGTGAACACGGCGTAGAAGTACACGTTCGCCAGCAGCGCAACGGTCACCACCAGGCTGATAACGAAGCACAAAGTTGCTCTGCGCCACTGCGTGCTCAGCGTCGCCCGGAACAGGCTGAGTTTTGGCACGTCGGGCCCGGCTGCGACCGTTGTCACTGCTTGGAGCGCGATGCCCGATGGTGTTGGCAGAAAGAGCAGCATCCACGCGATCAAGGCGAGCACCCACTCGGGTCCGCTGCCCTCGAGGATAGTGGCAAAGGGCAGAGCAATCGCCGCCAGGAGTGCGAACAACGGAAGGTTCGTCAGGATCCAGAGCAGGTTCGCGCCGACCAGAGTGGCCGTCTCTTCGTAGAGACCGACCAGGGCAAGCCACAGCGCACGGGGCGCGGCCATTCGCGGTCAATTATGCACGCCGTTTTTTCGGCGAATGCGTTGCCAAACTACACTGAGCGGCGCGATGAGGTCTCCCAGGCCGGTGCTGGTGCTGTTGGTGGGTGCGCCTGGAACGGGCAAGAGCCGCCTGGCGCGGCGGCTGGCGGCGGAGATTGATGCGCAGATCGTGGAGTCCGATCGGGTCAGGAAGCAGCTTTTTGCGGAGCCGCGCTATACGGGGGGCGAGCACGCCGCGGTCTATGGCTGGTGCCACACGGTCGTGCGCTCGGTGCTGGTGTGCGGGCGCTCGGTGATCTTCGACGCGACCAATCTCGAGGAGCGCATCCGCCGGCGCGTCTATGAGATCGCCGAGAGCTGCGACGCTCGACTGCTGATCGTCTGGGTGACGGCGCCAGTGAGCGTCATCCAGGAACGCATGCTGCGGCGACGCGCGGGCGCGGACGCTGACGATGTCTCGGACGCCGATTGGCGTGTCTATCTCGACCTGCGCCGCAAGGCGGAGTCCGTCAGGCGCGCGCACCTGGTAATCAACACGGCCGTCGACACCGAGACGTTGCTGCGCGTCGTGATCCAGCGAGTGAACAAGGAGGGCGAGTGACACCTCGAGCGTTGGTATTCGACGTCTTCGGAACGTGTGTGGACTGGCGCGGCTCGGTGATCCGCGAGCTCACCGCGTTCGGCCAGCGCACGGGCGCGCAAGCGGAGTGGGAGAAACTGGCCGACGAGTGGCGGCGCGATGGCTACATCGGTCCGATCCGCAAGATCCTGGCGGGCGAGGAGCCGTACGCGGACAGCGACGAGCTGTTTCGGCGCAAGCTCGAGGAGCTACTGCCGCGCTATGGCGTGAGCGGCCTATCGCGTGAGGACGTGCGCAAGCTGGCGTTGAGCTGGCGCAAGCTCGATCCCTGGCCCGACACCGTCGACGGGCTGGGCCGGCTCAAGCAGCAGTTCATGATTGCGCCGCTGTCGAATGGCACGTTCGCCACGCTCACGGCGATGGCCAAGTACGGTGGTCTGCCGTGGGACTGCATCATCTCGACCGATCTGCGGAGCACGTACAAGCCGCATCGCGAGGCGTACCTGTTGGCGCCGAACCTGCTTGATCTGCCGCCGGACGAGGTGATGCTCGTCGCGGCGCACACGAGCGACTTGCGCGGGGCGCAGCAGCATGGCCTGGGTACGGCGCTGGTGCCGCGACCACGCGAGTGGGGCGGCGGTGGGACCGGCGACACGCCTGATCCGTCGTTCGACTACGTCGCGAGCGACTTCGGCGACCTGGCGCGGCAGCTTGGCTGTTAGCGCGTAATCGGCAGGTTCAGGCCAAAGAGGCTCGTCAGCAGGAAGAGCGCCGCGATCAAGACGAAGCCGACCAAGCCGGCCAGCACGAACGCCAGGAAGAAGCCGCAGCCGAACTTGAAGCCGTCGCCGATGGTGATCGCCAGCGGCACGTAGACGACATCCTCTTTGGTGGCCGTGACCGCCTCGGCGACCGGCGGCCTGGCCGCGGGCGCAGCAGGAGCGACGGGTGCGACAACCTCGCCGTCCTCGACGGGCTCGGGGACTGGCTCGGGCGGCGGAGCTGGGGGTGGTGGGTTGGTTGGCTGCGGGGGCAGCTCGATGGGCGCGGTGCGACCCACCTCTTCCGCATCAGATGTACTCAACAGTCAGGAGCCCGTTGGGCGCGGCTATTGTAGCTGGGTGTGCGCGTGATAGCTGGAGCGGACCATTGGGCCGCTTTCGACGTGTCGAAAGCCCAGCGCTTTGGCCTGTACTTTGAGGTCGGCGAACTCGTCAGGGGTGACGTAGCGCTCGACCGGCAGATGGCGCAGGGTCGGGCGCAGGTATTGGCCGACGGTGAGCACGTCGACGCCGTTGGCCCTGAGATCTGAGAAGACTTGAAGTAGCTCGGCACGCGTTTCGCCCAGGCCGACCATCAGGCCGGACTTCGTCGGGATGCGCGGCGCGAGCGCGCGGGCTCGACGCAGCAGCTCGAGCGACTGGGTGTACACGGCCTTGGGGCGTACGCGGGAGTACAGCCGGGGCACCGTTTCCAGGTTGTGGTTCAGGATGTCCGGTGACGCGTCCATGACGGTTTGGAGCGCGTGCCAGTTGCCCTGGAAGTCTGGAATGAGCACTTCCACGCCTAGCCCTGGATCGCGTTGTTTGAGTTGTCGGATGGTCGCGGCGAAAATTGCTGCCCCGCCGTCTGGGAGGTCATCTCGGGTGACCGAAGTAATCACCACGTGCCTGAGCTCCAGCCGTGCCACTGCTTCGGCGAGCCTGCGTGGCTCGGTCCAGTCGACCTCGCCTGGGCGGCCGGTGGTCACGTCGCAGAAGCCGCAGTTGCGCGTGCATACGGCACCCAGCAACAAGAACGACGCGGTGCGGAACTCACCCCAGCACTCGCCAATATTGGGGCACGATGCCTCTTCGCAGATGGTGTGCAGCCCCTGCTCGCGCATCAACTGCTTGAGCTGCCGGAAGTTGGGTCCATGGGACAGATTGACCTTGAGCCAGTCTGGCCGTTTGCCGACCGTCGGCGGCGCCAACTCAGGATTCAGCGGCTGGGTGCGCGGCGTTTTGATGAGTGGTAGATCGATCACGGCGGTCGGCTTGATGTGCTGCGAAGGAGTCTGCCACACGCAAACCCGACAACGGTCAATAGAGCGGGTACTCGACGGTTTCTAGCTGCGTCTTGAGCGTGCGGAGGAACGTCAGGGCCTGGGCGCCGTCGAGGATGCGGTGGTCGAAGCTCAGGCACGAGTTCATCATGCTTCTGACGGCGATGGCGTCGTCACCAAGGACTATGGGGCGTTTGACGATCGACTCCATGGTCACGATGCCGGCCTGGCCGACAGGGACGATCGGCTGGGACATGATCGAGCCGAGTGAGCCGGGGTTGTTCACGGTGAACGTGGCGCCCTGGAGATCGTCCAGACTGAGCTTGCCGCCGCGGGCTTTCTGGACGATGGCTCGGAGGGCGCGGGCGAGGCCGGCGATGCTGAGCTGCTCGGCGTCTCTGAGGACAGGCACGATCAGCCCGTTTTCAAGTGAGACGGCGATGCCCAGCTGGTACTGGTGATGGATGGTGATGTGGTCACCTTGCCACGTGGCGTTCAGCTCGGGGACGGCGCGCAACCCGGCCAGGACGGCTTTGATGAAGAAGGGCAGGTAGGTCAGCTCGAAGCCTTCGCGTGCCTGGAAGTCTGAGAGCACTGCTGCTCGGTAGCGCACCAGGCGGGTGACGTCGACTTCGACGAGCGACCACGCGTCAGGGATCTCGGTGCGGGCGCGGGTCATGTGCTCCGCGATCGCCTTGCGCATGGGCGAGAGCGACCGGTCTTCAGGACCGAGCGCGGGCTGGCCCGCCCGCCCTTCGACCAACGCTGGCGCGGGGCTCGCAGGCTCAGAACCCACGCTAGCGCGGGGCGCGCGAGCGGGTGCAACGCTGCGCGTTGCGGTGACGGGAGCGGTGCCCGATTGACCCGCGGCGATGGCGCGCTCGACGTCCTTGCGCGTGACGCGGCCAAGCGTGCCGCTCCCTTGCACGGTCGAGAGATCGATATTGTGCTCCTCGGCCATGCGCAGCACGACCGGCGTGAAAAAGCGTTTGCCCGCGGACGGCTCGGCGGCAGCGGCGCCGCCATCCTGAGTGGCGCCGCCGTCCTGGTTAGGCTCACTGTCGCGCTGGCCGACCACGCCGCCGGTCAGGTTCTTGTCGTACGAGAACGTTTGCGGCCGCGGCGGCGGCCTGCCTTCCGGGCCCTGGGCCGACGGCACGGCCTCGGCCGGCGGCTCGCTCGGCGATGCGCCGACGGGCTCGTCGCCAATCACGGCCATATCAGTTTTCACGGCGGCCGTGGTGCCCTCGGGCAGCAGAATCTGCTGCAGGAAGCCGGCGACCGGGCTGGGCACCTCGGCATTGACTTTGTCCGTCTGGATCTCGACCAGCGGCTCGTCGCGCTCGACTCGGTCGCCGGGCTGCTTGAGCCAACGCCCGATAGTCCCTTCGGCGACCGATTCGCCCAGTTGCGGCATCTTCACAACAGTTGGCATTCAGTACTCCGCGAGGCGTCGGGCCGCGGCGAGCACGTCGTCCGCGTTGGGCAGGATTGCCTCCTCGAGGGCGGGCGCGTACGGGACATGCGTATCCGCTGCCGCGAGGCGCATGATCGGACCGTCCAGCTCCTGAAAGGACTCCTCGGCGATCAGCGCAGCGACTTCGGCACCGATGCCGCCGGTCTTGTTGTCCTCGTGCACGATCAGCACCTTACTGGTATGCGCGACCGTCTCTTTGATGGCCTCGGTGTCGAGCGGTAGCAGCGTGCGCAAGTCGAGGATTTCGACATCGATGCCTTCGGACGCCAGGCGCTCGCTGGCTTCGAGCGCCAGATGGACGCCGATGCCATAGGTAATGATGCTCAGGTCGGAACCCTGGCGCTTGAGATCGGCTTTGCCCAGCGGCACGACATAGTCCTCGTCGGGGACTTCGCCTTTGAGCCGTCGGTAGCTCTTCTTGTGCTCGAAGAACAGCACCGGGTCCTCGTCACGAATCGCGCTCTTGAGCAGGCCCTTGCAGTCGTAGGGCGTGCTGGGGATGACGATCTTCAGGCCAGGCACGTGGAAGAACAACGCTTCGACGCTCTGCGAGTGGTACAGGCCGCCGTGGACGCCCGCGCCAAACGGTGCTCGGAACACCACGGGACATGAAAACGTGCCATTGGATCGATAGCGGATCTTGGCCGCCTCGTTGACGATCTGATCGTAGGCGGGGTGGATGTAGTCGGCGAACTGGATCTCGGCGACGGGCCGCAATCCGTTCATGGCAGCGCCGATGGCGACTCCGGCGATGCCGAGCTCGGCCAATGGCGTGTCGATGACGCGGTTTTCGCCGAACTGTTTCTGCAGGCCGTCGGTGGCCCGAAACACGCCGCCGTGGACGCCCACGTCTTCGCCCAGGACGATGACGCTCGGATCGGCCTGCATTTCCTCGAGCAGCGCCAGGCGCACCGATTCGACCAGACTCAGGACGGTCATGCTGTGCGCCGTTGAGCCGCCCGCCCTTCGACCCACGCTGGCGCGGGGCACGCAGGCCCAGGACCCACGCTAGCGCGGGGCGCGCGAGCGCGTGTGCTGCATCGCATCACGAGATGCGATCCCCTAGCGCCGCACGGAAGTCGGGCATGCGCACGCCGGCGTAGACGTGGTCGAAGGCGGTCTCGGGGTCGGGCGAGGCGGCGGCTTCGGCGTCTTCTAAAGCTTGGGCGACCTCGGCCTGGATGCGCTCACGCATCGCGACTTCGTCAGCCTCGTCCAGCATGCGGTGCGACGTCAAATAGGCGCGAAAGACGTTGATCGGGTCGCGTTGGCGAGCCTCTTCGCGTTCCGCTTCGGGCCGATAGCGACGATCGTCGTCGTCCGACGAGTGCGGCGTCAGGCGCGGCACGTTGGCCTCGACCAGCGTCGGTCCTTCGCCTGCCCGAGCCCGAGCGGCAGCCTCGGCGACACAGCGATACACGGCCAGCGGATCGCTGCCGTCGACCGACGCGCCAAACATGCCGTAGCCCAGCGCACGATCGGCCACACTGCGCACCGCCATCTGCTTCGAGGCAGGCACGCTGATCGCGTAGTGGTTGTTCTCGCACACGAAAATCGCGGGCAGCTTGTGGATCGCGGCGAAGTTCAAGCCCTCGTGGAAATCGCCCTTGGACGAGGCGCCGTCGCCGAAATAGACGATGCTCACTCCGCCATCATCGCGAATCTTGCTGGCCAGCGCGGCGCCCGTGGCGTGCGGAATCTGAGTGGCGACCGGACTGCCGCTGGTCAGGATGCGCAGCCGAGCATGGCCGTAGTGCGCGGGCATCTGGCGCCCACCGTTGGCCGGATCGTCGGCTTTGGCGAGCGCGGACAGCATGATGTCGCGGGCGGTCATGCCCCACGCCATCACCGCGGCCAGGCTGCGGTAGTACGGCACCATCACGTCGCGGCTCGGATCGAGCGCGAAAGCGCTGCCCACACCCGAGCCCTCGTGCCCCTGACACGAGATGTGGAAGGGCTGCTTGCCTTGCCGATTGAGCACCCACTGGCGCTCGTCGACGGCCCGCGCGAGCAGCATCGTCTCGAACATCTTCAGCAGCTGCTCGCGGCTGAGATCGAGGTGTTCGTGCTGAGGACTGGGTAGGGCGGCGACGCCATTGGACCCCCGATGGCGGACGGGCACCTTTTCAGGCGAGGGGGACTTGCGTCTCGTTGGCGCCATTGCCAGCCTTGCGGCTCATCGTAGCATCGCCGGCTCGAAGATCGTGCCCGTTACGCGCGGGCGCGACACATGCCGCGACTCGGCGATCCAGAAGCGAAACGGACGGTTCGCCCACTCGCCGGCGTACTCGACGCCGATGCGCGGACCGACCCGCACGCCTTCGTCAGGCACGGCCGGGCCTTGCTCCAGAAACAATTCCAGGCTGTCGACGAGGTCCACGCCGCTGAGGGTTCGATCGATCCGTAGCGCCTGGCAGACGAGCGCGGGGCCGCTGGCGCGCTCGATGTGTTCCAGCGGTGCGAGGGCACGGACCAGGACCGCACCGGCGGTGCCCTCGGGTTCGGTGACCACGTTGAAGCAATTGTGCATGCCGTAGATCAAGTAGACGTAGGCCAGGCCGCCACGACCCCACATCACCGCGGCACGCCCATTCGGACCGCTGCGCGCGTGTGAGGCGGCGTCCCGCGGGCCGACGTACGCCTCTGTTTCGACGATCCGGCCAGCGAGGCGCACGCCGTCGATGGTGTGGACGAGTGTCTGGCCAAGCAGGCCGCGGGCAACCTCGAGTGTGGGCCGCGTATAGAACTCGCGCGCGATCCGTGCCGCCATCACTGCCGGCAAGACGTCTGCAGCGCCGGCACGAACTTGCAAGTATCCTTGCAAATTCTCTGATGCGGCGCTCCGTTCGAAAGGCAGGGCTGACCCGCACCGCCGGCCGCTCGCCAGTGGGCAGGGGACGCCGGGTGGCGCACTAGCGTCGATTCAGTTCTTGATGCGGGTGACATGATGCGACGTCCAGCGTGTAGCACCGCCAGCGGTGGCGCCGGATGGCAAAACGCAAGTATCGCCGCCCAGAGCGGAAGCTTCGAGGGCAACGACCCCGACGACGGGGAGAAACCTACTCGTACCGACGTTGGCCATGCATCCACCTCCCAGGAGGGGTGCCCGTCCGGCGTCTCCTGGCCTGGCGGGCGGTGTTGCCGAAAGGCCAGCGGCGGCCTGCGCTCAGCCTGACGCCTGACGGCTGATCGCTGACAGCTAATCGCTGACAGCGGACGGCTACAGCGAGCGCCCTGCTTCGTGGGCCAGCAGGATGGCTTCGGCGACTTCGCGCATGCTCTTGCGCGAGTTCATACTCAGGCGCTGGATGCGCCGAAACGCTTCGGCCTCTTTGAGGTTCTGCGAGTCCATGAGCACGCCCTTGGCGCGTTCGACCAGCTTGCGCGTTTCCAAGATCTCCTGGGTCTGCGCCAGGTCATGCTGGATCTGGCGCACCTCGCGCCAGCGTTCGAGCGCGATCTCAATTGCCGGTTTCAGCTGCTGCTCGGCGAACGGCTTCACGAGATAACCCATGACGCCCGCGTCGACGGCGCGGTCGACGAACTCGCGATCCGAGTACGCAGTCAGCAACAGCACCGGGGTGACGCGCTCCTGGGACAGGGTTTGAGCGGCGCTGATGCCGTCCTGTTCGGGCATCTTGATATCCATCAGCACCAGGTCTGGCTTCAAGGCGCGCGCGAGATTGACGGCAGCGACGCCGTCACCGGCTTCGCCCACGACGGAATAGCCCAGGTTTTCGAGCATCTCGCGCAAGTCCATCCGCGCGATGGGCTCATCTTCCGCGACCAGAATCCGTGTCACCTACTCCGCCTTGGCTATCCATTTCGGAAACGACACCACCGCCTTGACGCCGTGGCCGTTGACCAGCTCGAACTGGCCCTTCAGGTCCTCACGCACCAGACTGCGCACGATCTGGAGGCCCAAACCGCCCTGGTGGAGCAGATCGAAATCGTGGGGCAACCCCCGACCGTCGTCCTGGATTTCGATGTTCAGGCTGTCGCCCTGCTCGGCCAGCCGCACCACGATACTACCCCCGGGCAAGCCCGCGAACGCGTGCTCGACCGCGTTCTGGACCAGCTCGTTGATGATGAGTGCGCACGACGTCGCTTGCTGCGCAGGCAGATTGAAGCTGCGCGTGCCTTCGAGCGCCAGACTGATCGGACGGCTGTGATCGAGGACGCCATTGCGCACCTCAGCCAGGATGCGGTTCGAGACCTCGTGGATGTTGATGACCGTGGTCTCTTCGTGGCTCAGGAACTCGTGCACCACGGCGATCGAGATGATCCGACCAATCGTCTCGCGCAGCTGATCGGCGACTTCAGCGCTCTCGGTGCGGCGCGCCTGGAGGCGCAGCAGCGCCGCGATGGTCTGCAGGTTGTTCTTCACACGGTGATGAATCTCCTGGATCATCGCGGTTTTGATCTTGAGCTCCTGCTCCTTGTGCAGCTCGTCGGTGACGTCCTGAATGGCCACGACGGCGCCGGCCGGCGTGGTCCGTCGGGCGATCATGCGCGCAGGCCAGCCGGTTGCGTCGCCGGACATGAGCGGCACGACACGTTTGATCCACACCAGGTCTTGCTCGACGACGCGCTGCTCGAGGCACACCCCGCGTTCCATGGCCTTGAAGCAGATGTATTCGTTGGTCTCGAGCTCCTGGAGCTGGGTCTTGACCAGGTTGTCGGCGTAGCCGAGGCGACGGTACAGGTGCTCGGCGGGTGCCGACAGGTACTCGATGCGACCCTGGGCGTCGATGACCATCACGCCGTCGTGGACACCCAGGCGGCCCAAAAGCTCGCCGCCCTGGAGCCGACCGGCGACGATCAGCTCGCGTGCTCTGGCGATGGCGCGGCGGAAGGTGGCGTGGCGCTTGCGCTGGCGCTCGTGCTCGATGAGCAGCATCTCGCTGCGGAGCGCACCGACTGTTTCGCCTTTATCGTTTCTTACCGGAAAGACTTCCTGTAGAACGGGCGCGCCGCGGATCACCGTCGAGGTGACCTGGTTTCTGGTGCGGCCGTCGAACAGGATGCGATAGACCAGCTGCGCCTCTTCGCGGGTCATGGTGCGACCGACCGCGAGTGGCAGCGCGTAGGGGCTAGGCACGGGGACGGGCTGCGCCTGCGCAACGACTACGACCTGATCATTGGCGCGGGCGAACAGGACGGCGTCGGCGTGGGTCAGGTCGGCTAGCAGCGGCAGGTGGCCGGCAACGCGCTCGAGAAGCTCGCGATCGGTGACGGCGAGGTCGGAGCAGGCGCCGTAGGAGCCGAAACTGTGGTCAGGTTCGGATGCGTCTGGCACGTCGCCCAGGAGGAGGTCGGGATCAAGCGCGACCACTGGACACCTCGTGGCGCATCTCGCGGCTGCCCAGACCGGCCAGCAGGCCGGTGCCGGCCCAGACCAGCGGCAGCAGGATGTCGGTGAACGGCGTGTGGGTGATCAGCGTGGCGCCCCACAGCAGGAGCACGACCATCACCAGCGCGGCGACCTGGCGCACGCCTGGCCGACGCAGCTGGACATCCAGCGCAATGTTCGCCGCCAGGCCGATCAGCATCCCGGCGAAGTACAGCGCGATGTACAACAGCAGCATCGGTGGTGGTGCAAGTCTACC
>DASXRR010000370.1:0-3470 GCA_036506475.1 Chloroflexota bacterium | reverse complement strand
CTGGCCGAGGCGCGAGACCTGCACCCACGGCCCCGCCTCGCGATCGAACCCATAGTCCAGCAGGACCGTCGTCTGCTGCCGGCTAGCGCTGGCGTAGACGCCGATGATCGCGTGGGGATCGCCGGCACTCATGGGCGCCTTGTGGTCGACCGTGAGGTCGGTGATCGGCACCTGCAGCGCGATGCTATGCACGTTCATCGCGCGCAGCGCATCAATGCCAGGAGCCGTGGGCAGCGGGATGATGTGGAACGAGTTGAACGGTCGCAGTCCACCCAGGTCGAAGATCGAGCCCAGGTCGACGAAGAACGGATCGTCGCGCTGACCGGCGAAGACCATGCCGCCGTTGTCCAGCTTGTGCACGCCCGCATTGCCGAGGGCCGTCTCGTAGTTCGGCGTGGATCGGCGGCCGACGTTGTCCGGCGGCACGGTCAGATCCCAACCGACGTTCTTGCTCTGGCCATTCTCGACGCGCGTGACGCGGTACGTCTGGGGCATGCTCCAGTCGGGATCGTCAGGTGACGTGAGCTGGCCCGTGTTGTAGAGGAACGTTTTGGGATTCCGCAGGGGAGTGTTGAACCGGAACTGATACGTGATGTGATCTTCGGCGTCGCCCACGTTGTCGATGTGAATCTCGTACAGGACCTTGTCGTTGAACGAGTTGAAGTTCGGGCCGCCCGCTGGATCCTGGAGCGGGATGTAGTTGGCGATCATGGTGACCGTGTCCGGCTTGTCAGGACTGACGAAGACGTACAGGTCAGTGTTGTCGGCCGAGGGGTCGTTGCTGATACCTGGAGCTTCACGATGGCTCGACGCGCCGACCAGAGCCGGCGCGGCCATCGTGCCGGCCAGGAGGCCGGCGGTTACCGCCAGGGTCCCGACCAGAGCTAGCGGACGCTTCATGGTTAGACCAATCCTTCTTCTCAGCGCTGAGAAGATTCGCGACTCCGAGCGAAAGGTGCCGGCGCTTTCACTCGAGGCCCGGCGGCGCTGAATCACCGGTCCCAGGCTCCAGTACGACGCCGCGCCGCCAGTGGATCACTTCTTGCTCGTAACTCGCTACGCACCATGCCAACCGCCGAAATCGGAACGCCACCGCACCCACGGGTTGCGGCCAGTCGACCCGGTCAACCATCCACCTGGCCGGCCGGGCGGCGCGGGCAGGTGACGCACAGTCGATCAGGTGAGCGAGCCAGTGGACGCTGAGCAGCAGCGCGTCGAGCGCGTCCTCGAAGAGGGCCTCGAGCGCGTCCAGACACCCGAAGCCGCCCGCGCGGTGATCTCGCGTGTCGAGCGACTCAGTCGCGGCAAGACCGAGGAGCAGTCCGGGCAAGTCGCCGTTCACCCGACAGCGCCGTCCGAAGCGGACAAGGAGAGGGCAGCGGCGGCGACCATCGAGCATGCCGCTGAACGACCCAGGACCGAGTCGGCCCTGGCAGCGGCGCTCACGACGACCGCGGCCGAAACGGTCGCGCCCACGCCCGCCGCGCCCAAGATTGTTGAGGCTGCGCAGGCCGCGCTGACCCCCCACGCGCACGTCTCGCCCGCAGCCGAACGCGGGCGACGCCTGCTCAAGGAAGCCACGCTGCAGCGCATGGGTCCACTGCAGGCACTGGATGCGCGGATCTACCTGGCGATCAACGAGGCGCCCCACCCTGGGTGGCTCGACAGCCTGGCCTGGGTCCTGGCGGTCATCACGGTCGGTGGCTGGATCTGGGTGATCGGCACCCTGGTCGCCTACCTGTTGCGCATACCACGCTCGTGGGACGCGGTGATGCGTCTGCTGCCCAGCGTGGTCGGCGCAACCTGGCTGGTCGAGTATCCGATCAAGGCCTACTTTCGAAGACGACGACCGTTCGTCGAGATCGTGCGCGCGCTGGTCATCGGCAAGAAGCCCGGCAGTTGGTCATTCCCGAGCGGTCACACGGCTGCCTCGTTCGCAAGCGCCTGGATCCTGTCGACCATCTGGCCCAAGGCTGCGCCCCTCTTTGCCGCGCTGGCCGCGACCGTCGGACTCAGCCGCATCTATGTCGGCGCCCACTATCCAGGCGACGTCGCCTCAGGTGCCATCGCCGGGACCGTCCTGTCCGAGCTGATCCGGCGCGCGGTCAGGCGCGTTCCGTAGCCCGCTGCTGGGCCAGAATGAACCCGACGATCTGCTCGCGCTCGCCCAGGCTCGACTCGACGAACTGACAGCCAGCTTCCCACCCGTCAGCATCGCGCTTCACGTGCAGCACGGTCATGCGTAGCCGCAGCTGAGCGCCACCGCTCGGCGTCGCAAACATGAGCTCGAGCTCGTCGTCGAGCGTCAGCTCAGAATCGCACTGCACCCGCATGCCGCCAGTACTCAAGTTCAGCACGAGCGGATCGATGCGCACCCGATCGCCGTCGACGGCGAAGCGAATGGCGCTGCTCGGCCGCATCTCGACAACGTGGCGTACCGTCTCACGGCGTTGGGCGCGCCGCCACGCACCGCTCAGGCGCAGCGTCAGCCGCGGCGGCTCTTCCGTCGACGCCCCTTCCAGGACGCTATCGCGTGTGTAGGGCGCGCCGCCCGCCTGCACCACCTCGAGCTCGACTGCTTGACCTGGCGTCAAGTGCACCAGGCGCGAGTGCTCCGTTGGCCAGGCCACGACCAGTCGACTGCCACCTTCCTCGTAGTGCTCGACAATACTGTGCAGCAGGTGCCGGCCGGCGTCAGAGGTGATCCGCAGATCGACTCGCTGGCCAGCAGCCAATGCGGCTTTCGGCACGTCCATTGCAGGCGCTACAGCGTGAGCGGGTGGCCCTGTGCTTCGGCGAGACTGCGTAGCCGCGGCCAATCCACCCGGATGTAGTACACGTAGTGCTCGGGCGTGGGCTCCTCGGTCCGCACCTCGGCGTAGCCCGGCCGGACCAGGTACTGAATCAACACGTCGGCATCGCGGTTCTGATCCGCAACACTACTGTCGTATGGCACTTCGTGTGCGTCGGGCCCACCCCGGCCGCGCACATCGGCCATGGCCGCTCGAAAGTCGTCGAGCTCACGCCGTGCCTCGGCGAGCTCATCGCGCTCGACCCGGTGCTGATCCTCCTGCAGCTCGGCGAGGCTGCGCCTGGATGTTGCCTCACGCTCGCGCTCGACCGCCTCGACCTCGAGCCGATCTCGCGTCAGCGCATCGAGCAGGGTGGCAAGGCCCCGCTCGTCAGTCCGCCAGTCCAGAGCGCCAAAGCCACTCAACCACCGCCGCGGTGGCCCGTTCTGCCTGGCCATCTAAGGTGCATTGTCTTACAAGAACCGTGCCTGGTGCACCCCTACAGGTGCACCCCGGCCAATTCGGCGTAGTAGGCCCACCGCCCGGCGGGACTGGCCAGCTGCCGCTGCAGCGCTGCCAGCTCGTGTTTCGGAATCACCCGCGGCTCACGGCCAAGAACTGCAACGCGGTTGTTGACGTCAGCCAGCTTCTCCAGATGAATGGCGCCCAGCACCGCAT
>DASXRR010000369.1:0-3450 GCA_036506475.1 Chloroflexota bacterium | reverse complement strand
CATCCTGTCGATCCTCGACCGGCCGCCCGACGCGGTATTGACCTGGCCGCTGACGCGCCTTATCGTGCCGGCCGCCGCGGCGTTGGGACTGCTGGTCGCGGGCGCCGTGCTGCTCGGGCTGTTGTATGTGGACGACACGATTCACTCACCTGAAGATGTTCAGCGTTATGTGCAGCTGCCGCTGCTGGGCAGCGTGCCACGCCATCGATCGTCGCCGACGACGCGCGCCAGCTCGAGCCGAGTGCCCTCCGCTGAGGGCAGGAAGGTGTATCAAGAAGCACGGTCATGACCTCCCTACCCCCGGATACGACGTCGACGTCACTCGCGCCGGTCTCACGCAACGGTCGCGCGCTCTCGACCGTTCCCACCGGCGTGACCCTGGTCATGCTGGCCGAGCCGCGCTCAGCCGCAGCCGAGGCCTTTCGCGCGCTCGCGGCGAACGTCCAGTTTTCGAGCGGTGACGTGCAGCACACCATCGGCGTCACCAGCGCGGCGGCGGGCGAGGGCAAGTCGACGACGGTGGCCAACCTGGCGATCGCGCTGGCTGAAGGCGGCCGACGGGTGATCGCGATCGACGCCGACCTGCGGCGGCCAATGCTGCACACGCTGTTCGGACTCGACAACGCCGAAGGCCTGTCGAGCGTGCTGCTCGAGGAGCAAGCGCATCTGCCGCTTCAGGACACGGTCGCCCCGGGCGTGCGCGTGCTGGCCAGTGGACCGGTGCTGGCCAACCCACTCGACGCACTGGCCTCGCGCCGACTGGACCAGGTGCTGGCTCAGGCGCGCGCGCAAGCGGACTATGTGATTGTGGATACCGCGCCCGCTGGAGCTCTGGCAGATGCCGCGGTCGTGGCCCCGCGACTCGGTGGCGTGCTGCTCGTCGTGAGCGCGGGCAAGACGAAACGTGACGCGGCGCGTCGGGCACGGGAACAGCTCGAGCGGGTGAACGCCAACTTGCTCGGGGTGGTTCTGGTCGACGTCAAAGGCGATGACAATCTTTATAGGTATTAGCTATTAGCTGTTAGCTATTAGCTCTTAGCAGCCATCGGGCTGAAAGCTAATGGCTAACGGCTGAAGGAGCGAAGCGACTGAATGAAGGGTTTGATTCTGGCGGGCGGCACGGGCTCGCGCCTGCATCCGCTCACGCGCATCACCAACAAGCACCTGCTGCCCGTGTACGACAAGCCGATGATCTTTTATCCCATCGAGTCGCTTGTCGGCTCGGGCATCGACGAGGTGATGGTGGTCACGGGTGGCAACCACGCCGGTGAGTTCCTGCCGCTACTCGGCAACGGCAGCGAGTTCGGTCTGCGGCGGCTGCAGTTTTCGTATCAAACCCACGCCGGCGGCATCGCCGAAGCGCTCGGACTGTGCGAGTCGTTCGTCGACGGCGACAAAATGGTGGTCATGCTCGGCGACAACATTCTGGGCAAGAGCATCGCCCGGTACGTCGACAACTTCCGTCACCAGCCTGAGGGTGCGCGCCTGCTGCTCAAGGAGATGGACGATCCGACGCACCTGCGCCATCTGGGCGTGCCGATCTTCGGCAAGGACGATCGCCTGGCGTACATTCGCGAGAAGCCCGAGACGCCGCCCAGCCCGTACGCGGTCATCGGCATCTACATGTACGACGCGCACGTGTTCGACATCGTGCGCACGCTGAAACCGTCGGGCCGCGGCGAGCTCGAGATCACCGACGTCAACAACGCCTACATCGATCGCGGGACGATGCAATACGACGCGATCGAGGGCTTCTGGGGCGACGCAGGCGAGTCGATCGACGTCTACTACCAGGTCATCGACTGGGTTCGTGCGCACGGTGCCAATCAGCCCGCCCCCGTTACCCCGTCTTCGGCGGCAGAACCACTGGCGGTCTAGCCATGCTCATTCTCGTAACCGGTGGGGCCGGGTTCATCGGCTCGGAGTTCGTGCGACGAACTCTGGAATGGCATCCCGAGGACCGCGTGGTAGTCCTGGACAAGCTGACCTACGCCGGCAACCTGGCCAACCTGGATGCGGTTGCTGGCGATCCGCGCTACTCCTTCGTCCAGGGTGACATTGCCGAGCGGGGGGTGGTTGCAGCGGCGCTCGAAGGCGTCGATGCGGTGGTCAACTTCGCCGCCGAAACGCACGTCGATCGGAGCATTCTGGATGCCGACGCCTTCGTGCGGACCGACGTCCATGGCACGTGGGTGCTGTGCGAGGCGGCCCGCACTGCTCGGGTAGCGCGGTTCGTCCAGGTGAGTACCGACGAGGTGTATGGCGCCGTCGCGACCGGCGCCTCGTTAGAAACAGACCGGTTGGATCCAACCTCGCCGTATTCGGCCTCGAAGGCGGGTGGCGAGCTGCTCGTGCTGGCTGCGTACAAGACGTTCGGCTTGCCGGCCCTCGTCGTGCGCGGGGCGAACGCCTTCGGGCCATATCAGTACCCCGAAAAGCTCATTCCTGTGCACATCACCAACGCCATCGACGATCAGGCGTTGCCCGTCTATGGCGACGGTTTGCAGCGGCGGCAATGGACCTTTGTCAGCGACTTCGTGTCCGGCGTGGACACGGTCTTGCGGTCCGGTGTCCCGGGTGAAATCTATAACGTTGGCAATCCTCAGCCTGAAAGCGACCTTCCCGCCAACATCGACCTGAGTCGGCGCATCCTCGCTGTCTTGGGCAAACCCGAATCTTTGTTGGAGTTCGTGGTCGATCGGCCGGCGCATGACCGACGCTACCGCGTTGACGTATCCAAACTCCTGGACCTTGGCTGGCGCCCACGATGGCAGTTCTGGGATGGCCTGGACGCCACGGTGAGCTGGTACCTGGAACGCCCCGAATGGTGGCGGCCCATCAAATCGGGTGCGCGGCACCAGGAGTACTACGAGCAGAACTACGGCGACCGGTCCGTCTTCCGCTGAGCGGCCCAGAATTTCTTCTCTAAAGAGAAGCAGATGCTGGCATTAAGGAATGCGTACGCTGCCGTCAATGCACGCGCCGCGCGCCGGAGTTCCACGGGGAGGAGATGCAGGACCAGCCGCATGGAGGTGCAGCCTGCGTGGACGGGTCCCGTATCGACGCGGCGTGGCGGCCTGCGCGCGACGGTGTGCCGTCCGCCAACCACGCCGTCTTTACTGATTCTGCGTCTCGTTAGAGAAGAAAGTTTCCAGCAGCGGGTAGCATGTAGCCGTGCCTGTCACGGCCGTTGTTGGTGGCCACTGGGGCGACGAGGGCAAGGGCAAGGTCATCAACTTGCTGGCACGTGACGCGGACCTGGTGATCCGCGGTCACGGTGGCGCGAACGCGGGGCACACCGTCGTCAACGAGCAGGGGCGGTTCGCCGTCCACTTGGTGCCGGCCGGGATTTTCAATCCGCGGGCACTGTGCATCATTGGCCCTGGCGTGGCCGTCCATCCCGGGCTGCTGGTGGCTGAGTTAGATGAGCTCGGCACGCGAGAGATCGAC
>DASXRR010000368.1:0-3360 GCA_036506475.1 Chloroflexota bacterium | reverse complement strand
CGCCCCCAGGAGGTTAAATGTCGAGGTGCTGACATAGTAGAGCGGGGTTTGATTACGACGGAAGAAGTCGCGAATGTCGGCCGAGCTTTGCATTGGTTTCATAGGAAGTTATAGTATTGGAGGATCACGCCGCTGCTGGCTCGGGAAAAATTGAGGCTGTAGTTGCGCATCTCACCGCCGAGGATCTGTGAAGGCGAGATCCTGCGCTGCTCGTGGCACGGCTGGGAGTTCGACCTCACGAGTGGGCGCTCGATCTTCAACCCGCACCGAATGCGCGTGCGAACGTACGAGGTGACGATCGAGGCGGACGAGGATGAGGCGGTTGAAGCCTATCCCGTCACCGTCGAAGACGGGGTGGTGTCCTGCATGTCTGAGCGGCAGGCAGGCAACGCCATGTGGCATGCTGGGCCACACGGGACGAGCAGCTCTTCGTCCTTCGGCGTCGCGCGCATCTTGCGCGCTGCTTCGCCATCCCACGGCGCGATCAGTCTGGAGGCCGACGCGCGCCAGTTGGTGACGGTCGCCCTGGCGATCCTGCCCGTGCTAATCTTCTTCCTGCTGGCACAGCGCTCGTTCATCGCCGGCCTCACACGCACCGGCCTGAAAGGGTGATCACGGCGGGTTATCACGATAGAATCGATATAGAGGAGGCGCGATCGTGGCACAATCAGTTACTATCGCTTCAGCCGCGGAACAGATCCATATTACGCGTCAGCGTACGTTCGCAGGCGAGGCGCTCGTCGAGGTGGCTTTCCCGCTCGGCGGCATCGGCACGGGCAACGTCTCGCTCGGCGGGCGCGGCCAACTCCGCGACTGGGAAATCTTCAACCACGCCGACAAGGGCCGCTCGCTGCCTAACACCTTCTTCGCTATCCGCACGCAGGCAGGCTCGCGCACGCCGGTCGCTAAGGTGCTGGAGGCACCGCTCCTACCCCCGCACGCGCTCTCGCACGGTTATCACCCGTGGACAGCGGGTGGGCTGCCACGAATGGCTGGCGCGACCTTCCGCGGCGAGTACCCGTTCGCCACCATCGACTTCGACGCTCCCGACCTGCCGGTGCGGGTGCGGATCGAGGCGTTCACGCCGTTGATCCCGCTCGCCCCCGAGGACTCGGGCATCCCCTGCGCGATCCTGACTTACACGGTCGCGAACACCTCGGCCGATCCGGTAGCGCTGACGCTGATCGGCTCGCTGATCAACCCAGTCGGCGGCCTGGCGCTCGATCCGTACGGCAACCTGGTGGCCGACGGCGTCGGGCAGAACGTCAACGAGGCGCGCGACGAGGAGGGCCTGCGGGGAGTCTTTCTGCGCTCGGAGAAGTTCGGGCCGGGCGATCTCTCGTACGGCGACCTGAGCCTGGCGACCGCTCACCCCAACGTGACGATCAAGCGGGCCTGGCTGCGCGGCGCCTGGTACGATTTCCTCCGCGAGTTCTGGGACGACTTCTCAAGCGACGGGCGGCTGGACGACCTGGGCTACGAGACGCCATCCGAGGCTGGCAAAACCGACACCGCCTCGCTCGGGCTAGTAGACACGCTAGCACCGGGCGAGCAGAAGGACTACCGCTTCATCCTAGCCTGGTTCTTCCCCAACCGACCCAACAGCTGGAGCCGCAAGAAACCGGAACCGATGATCCGCAACCACTACGCGACACGCTTCGACAGCTCGTGGTCGGCCGCGCGGTACGTCGTGGCGCACATGGCGCGGCTGGAGGGCGAGACACGCCGTTTCCACGCCGCGCTGTTCGACAGCACGCTGCCGCCGGCCGTGCTCGACGCCATCTCGGCCAACATCGTGCCGCTGCGCAGCCCTACCTGCTTCTGGCTTGAAGATGGGCGCTTCTTCGGCTACGAAGGCTGCTTCGACGACCGCGGCTGCTGCGACGGCACCTGCACGCACGTCTGGAGCTACGCCCAGACCGTCGCGTTTCTCTTCCCCAGCCTGGAACGCGAGATGCGCCGGATCGAGTTTGTCGTCGAGACCGAAGACGATGGCTACATGACCTTCCGCACGTACAAGACCTTTGGCGAGGAGTTCATCTGGATCTGGGGCGACCAGAAGCCCGAGGCGGCCGCCGACGGCCAGATGGGCAGCATCCTGCGGGTCTACCGCGAGTGGCTGCTCAGCGCCGACCGCGCGTGGCTGAAGCTGGTCTGGCCCGGCGTCAAGCGGGCGATCGTGTACGCCAGCAGCCACTGGGACACCGATCGCGACGGCGTACTCGATGGTCGCCAGCACAACACTTATGATATCGAGTTCTACGGCCCGAACCCGCTCTGCGGCATCTACTACTTAGCTGGCCTGCGCGCGGTGGAGGAGCTGGCGCGCGTGATGGGCGAGCCGGACCTGGCCGAGCGCTGCCGCGCCACCTTCGCACGTGGCAGCCAACGTCTGGACGAGCTGTTGTGGAACGGCGAGTACTACATCCAACGGCTCGACGACGTGGACAGCTACAAGTACCAGCACGGCGCCGGCTGCCTGTCCGACCAGCTGCTGGGCCAGCTGCATGCACGCATCCTGGGCCTCGGCGACCTGCTGCCGTCGGAGCACGTGCGAACCGCGCTGGGCGCGATCTTTCAGCACAATTTCAAGCGCGATTTCCGCAACCACGTCAACTGCCAGCGCACCTACGTCCTGAACGACGAGGCCGGACTGATCCTGTGCACATGGCCGCGTGGCGGGCGGCCGCGTTTTCCGTTCGTCTACTCCGACGAGGTCTGGACCGGCTTCGAGTACCAGGTCGCAGCACACCTGATCTACGAGGGCAGGGTCGACGAAGGGCTCACGATCGTCGAGGCGTTGCGCGCGCGGCACGACGGCGTGCGGCGCAACCCGTGGAACGAGGTGGAGTGTGGCCACCCCTACGCACGCAGTATGGCGAGCTGGGCGCTGCTGCTGGCGCTGAGTGGCTTTACCTATGACGCGGCCGCCGGCGCGATCGGCTTCGCGCCGGCACGTGCCACCGAGCCGCTGCGCTGCTTCTTCAGTACCGGCACCGGTTGGGGCAGCTTCGCCCAGCAGGCCGATGGCGGCGAGCTGCGCGCCGACCTCACACTCCAGTACGGCAACCTGCGCCTCGAACAAGTGACCCTGCGGCCAGGCGGCCCCTGCTCCAGGGTCAGCGTGACCGTCGGCGATGAGACGCACGCCGCTGAGCTGACGCAGGTCGCGGGGGGCGTGGTGGTCCGTATGGCCCAGCACGTCGCGCTGCGTGCCGGCGACGTACTGACGGTGCGGTTGGCGTAGCTGGCGCGCAGCTGTAGGGGATGAATTGAGGCGCTCGATGAGTTCAGCCAAGCGCCGGAGCAAACACAGCCGAGTCCTTGATCGAGACCTAGCGGAGGAGCTTACCAGCAACC
>DASXRR010000367.1:0-3520 GCA_036506475.1 Chloroflexota bacterium | reverse complement strand
GTTCGACTCGAGTGCGGCCGGCGTGGCCCATGCGCTCGCGCCCGGCTGGGTCCGCCAGCAAGAGGTTCAACGCCGTCGCCAGGTCGGCACTGAAGCGCTGTGGATCGCGCGGCTCGAACGCGTCTGGCTGTAGCTCGACGGTGACCAGGATGCCCGTCTCACCATCGACGACGACTTCGGGGATGCCGCCCACGCGACTGGCAACAACGGGCGTGTTGCACGCCATGGCTTCCAGGTTGATGATCCCGAACGGCTCGTAGATCGACGGGCAGCAGAACACCGCGGCGTGACTGTAGAGCTGGATGGCGACCTCGCGCGGGACCATCTCGCGAATCCAGATCACATCGCCACGCGTGCGCTCCGCCTCGGCCACGGCCTCTTCCATCTCGCGAGCGATCTCGGGCGTGTCGGGCGCCCCCGCGCACAGCACCACCTGGGCCGACCTGTCGATCAGCGGAATAGCCCTGGCGAGATGGACGATGCCCTTCTGTCTGGTAATCCGCCCCAGGAACAGTACGTACGGCCTGGCCGGATCGATGCCATAGCGCGTCAGCGCGTCAGTTTCAGGAACATGGTGGTAGAGGTCAGTATCGATACCGTTGTGGACGACGTGGATGCGCTCGGGCACCGCCGGCGTTACCCGCCGCACATCCTCGCGCGTGCCATTTGACACTGCTATGACGGCGTCGGCCATGCCCAGCGCGGTCTGCTCGACCCAACACGACAGGTCGTAGCCGCCTTGTAGCTGCTCGCGTTTCCATGGTCGCAGTGGCTCGAGCGAGTGGACGGTCACTACTAGAGGAATGCCATAGGCTTCGCGAATCAAGATCCCGCCCAGGTGGCTGTACCAGGTGTGGCAGTGCACCACGTCGGCGTCGACGGCGTCGCTTGCCCAGGCCACACCTCGGCCCATGGCCCCAAACACTGGCCGCAGATACTCAGGCGCGGTCATGTCCTTAGGCTCCGGATACCCGCGTACCTTCAGCCGCGGCTCTTCTACCCGCTGATCGCCAAAACAGCGCACCTCGACGTCGATCAGCCGCGCCAGCTCGCGGCTCAGGAATTCGACGTGCACGCCCGCGCCGCCGTAGACGTTGGGCGGGTACTCGTTCGTCAGTAGCAGCGCTTTCACGGCGCTACTGCGTCCACCCCCCGTTGCAGACGACGGATGCCTTCGGCGATGCGCTCGGGCGTGGCATTCGAGAAGCTGAGGCGAATGCCGTTCTCACCTCCGCCATTCGGATAGAACACCGGGCCGGGGAACACCGCGACGCCTTCGGCCAGCGCCGCCTCGGCAACCCGCTCGCCTGAGACACCCTTCGGCAGGTCGATCCACAGAAAGTAGCCGCCAGTTGGCCGCGTCCACGTGGCCCCTGAGGTGAACGTGGTCTCGAGTGCGTCGAGCGTCGCGTCGCGGCGGGCCTTGTAGGTGCGTCGGCCGAGCTCGATGTGGTCCTCGAGGTCGAATTGTGGATCGCGCACCAGCCTGACCACGCCTTGCTGCACGAGCGTGTCCGTGTGAAAGTCGATCCCTCGTTTGGCCCGCACCAGGAGCTCGATCATGTGCGGCGTAGCCACGGCATACGCGAGCCGAATACCTGGCGCGAGGATCTTGGAGAACGTGCCCAGATAGATAACCCGCTCTTCTGAGCCCGGCAGCGAGCGCAGCGGCGGGGTTGGCTCGGCGCCCTCGTCGAACCAGAACTCGCCGTACGGGTCGTCTTCGATGATGAACAGGTTGTACTCGTCGGCGAGCTCGAGCAAACGCCTGCGCCGCTCGACACTCAGCGACACGCCCGACGGGTTCTGAAACGTCGGTAGCGCATAGATGAACTTGGGATGGACTTTCAAGCGCTTGAGGGCGGCCTCTAGATCAGCAACAACCATCCCGTGCTCGTCGACGCGCACGCTCAGATACTTCGGCTGCTGGTGCTCCCACGTGCCGAGGGCGCCCATGAACGTCGGCGCCTCGGTGACGATCGTGTCGCCATGGTCGAGCAGGACGCGGCCGACCAGGTGCAGGCCCTGCATCGACCCCGTTGTGACCAGCACATTCTCTTTGCCGACCTTGATGCCGCGTTTCCGGCCCAGACGTTCGGCGATGATCTCGCGCAGCGCTGGCAGCCCTTCGCTCGGTCCATACGGCAGCACGTCGCGCCCGTCCTCGAGGATCGCTTTGGAAAAAGCTCGTTGGAGCGCTTCGAGCGGGTACAGCTCGGCCGCGGGTTGCCCGCCGCCGAAGCCAATCAGGTCTGTGCCAATGCCCAGGGAGGCCGGATTCGAAACCGCGCGATTGACGGCCGAGTCCGATTCATCGGCCAGCCAGGCGGCCAAACGTGCAGCCGTCGGGGTCAGGTGAGCCACGCTGGATTCTAGCGGTGCCCTGTCCTTTGTCATCCTGAGCGCAGCGAAGAGCCTGTCCTTGAGCGAAGCGAAGGAATCCGCTTGCCGAAAGCGTCCCAGCAGGCGAATCCGGTGCTGCTCACTTGTCATCCTGAGCGCAGCGAAGGATCCGCTTGCTGGCGCGTTCTCAACAAGCGGATCCTTCGGCTCGTTCCTCACCTCAGGATGACGATCGGACTGCTAACGTAAATTTGCAATGCGCAGCTACGACGTCGTGGTTGTCGGCGCTGGGATCGTGGGTCTCGCCGTCGCCCGCGAGCTCCTTCGCCGCGATCCCAAGCTTCAGTTGGGTGTACTCGATAAGGAGCCCAGCATCGGCCAGCACCAGACCGGCCACAACAGTGGCGTGCTCCATTCGGGCATCTACTACGCGCCCGGCTCGCTCAAGGCCAAACTGTGCGTCCAGGGCCAAAAAGACCTGTATGCCTATTGCGAACAGAAAGGCATCCCGACTGATCGCTGCGGCAAAGTGATCGTCGCCAGCGACGAGTCCGAGGTGCCACGGCTGGAAAACCTGATGCAGCGTGGCACCGCCAACGGTGTCCAGGGCCTGGAGATGATCGGGCCCGAGCAGTTGAAGGACCTCGAGCCGCACTGCGTCGGCGTCAAGGCATTGTGGTCGCCCAACACGGGCATCGTCGACTACAGCCGCGTCGCACGCGCCTACGCCGACGACATTCGCGAGAGTGGCGCTGACGTGCTACCTGGCTACGGCGTCAACAAGTTCTCCGAACGCCCAGCGCGGGTCGTGCTCGAAACAGCCGCGGGTGACGTCGAGGCGAAGCACGTCGTCGCGTGTGCTGGACTGCACGCCGACCGCGTGGCGCGCATGACCGGCGCGCCAGCCGACCCGCGCATCGTGCCCTTCCGCGGCGACTATTGGGTGCTGCGGCCCGATCGCAACTACCTGTCGCGCAACCTCATCTACCCTGTGCCCGACCCGTCGTTTCCGTTCCTCGGCGTGCACTTCACGAGACGCCTGGACGACGGCTCGGTATGGCTCGGACCCAATGCAGTCCTGGCCTTTGCACGCGAGGGCTATCGCCGGCTGGATTTCCGACCGCGCGATCTGGCCGAGTCGCTGGCGTACTCCGGCTTCCAGAAGCTGGCAGGCAAG
>DASXRR010000366.1:0-6300 GCA_036506475.1 Chloroflexota bacterium | reverse complement strand
ACGGCAGTTCGGGCGCTGAGGGGCTCGAAGGGTGACTGATACGCTCTGCACATGGCGGTGTCGGCGGTGCGGGGCGGGCGTACGGGCGACGAATTGCTTGCGGCGGCGCGGGGGTTGGCGGGGCGGATCGAGGAGCTGGCGGAGCGCATCGAGGACGAGCGGCGGCTGCCGGAAGCGCTCGTTGACGAGATGGTGGCGGCGGGGTTGTTCACGATGCTCGTGCCACGCACATTCGGCGGCGCCGAGTTGGACTTGCTGAGCTACGTCAAGGTCGTGGAAGAGCTGGCGCGCGCTGATGCGAGTGTGGCCTGGTGCGTCGGACAGGCGTCGGGCCTGTCCATGGTGTCGGCGTATTTGGCAACCGACACTGCCAGGAGCATTTTTCTGGGCGACGGCCGCCCGATACTGGCCAATGGCCCGGGCGAAGGCAACAAGCCGGGCTGCGCATTGCCCGTCGACGGCGGCTATCGCATCAGCGGCAAGTGGAACTTCGCCAGTGGCATCCGCCACGCCAGCTGGCTGCAGGCGATTTGCCAGGTCCAGACCGACGACGGCCGACCGCTGATGACGATCGAGGGCGAGCCGAACGTGCGGCTCATGCTCTTGCCGATCGAGCACGCGACCATGCTCGATACGTGGCACGTTAGCGGCCTGCGCGGCACGGGCAGCTTCTCGTTCACGATCGACGACGTGTTCGTGCCCGAAGAACGCGCGGCACTCATCGCTCCGCAAACCCGGAGGGAACCGGGACCGTTGTACCTGTCGTCGGGCTCAGGTGTCTTTGGGCCGAGCTTCGGATCCGTGGCCCTGGGTATTGCGCATACGACGCTGCACAGCTTCATAGACATCGCACAGGACAAGACGCCACGTGGCGCGGGCAGGACCGTGCGCGAGAGCCAGACGGTGCAGGCGCTGGTCGCGCGCGCACACGCGCGGCTCCAGTCGGCGCGATTGTTCCTGCACCACACACTGCGCGAGGTGCGCGACGCCGTCGATATGACTGGCAAACTGGAGGTTGGTCAGCAGGTCGCGATTCGGCTGGCGGCGACCAACGCCACGCATGAGGCAGCGGCTGTCGTAGACGCGGCGTACGAGGCGGCCGGCTCGACGGCGATCTTCAACAACCGCCCATTCGAGCGTCGATTCCGCGACGTCCACGCCGTCACTCAGCAGCTGCAAGCGCGTGCGGCGCATTTCGAGGCCGCGGGTCGCTTCCTGCTGGGACTCGATCCGAATTCACCGTTCCTATAGCCTGGGACGGCTATATGCGACGCAGTACGGAGCGCATTCTCGTTTCACACGCCGGCACCGTGCCCCGCCCGGCGGATCTGGCGGAGCTGCGCAACGCGGGCCCAAACAAGGAACGCGCATACCTGGAGCGGCTGCCGAGTGCCGTCCAGGAGGTGGTGCGCCACCAGGCCGAGGTGGGCATCGACATCGTCAACGACGGCGAGCTGAGCAAGAGTAACTTCACCAATTACGTGCGCGAGCGTCTGGGCGGTATCGAGTCCGCATCCGATCAGCGGCGCAAGCAGCTCCGACCGCGCAACATCAATGCGCGCGACACGCGCGAGTTTCCGGAGTTCTTTGCCTCAGGCGGTGGCGGTTTTGGGCGCGGACGCGCAGCAGCGGCGATTGGCGGATTCCCAGCGCCGATGGTGTGCACCGCTCCGATCGCCTACACCGGACACGACACAGTGCGCATGGACATCGCCAACATGCAGGCTGCGTTGAAAGGTCTGGATGTGGAGGGATTTCTGCCCGCGGTCGCGCCAGGCACCATCGAGCACTGGCTCTATAACGAACATTACTCCACTGACGAGGACCTGCTGTTCGCGGTGGCAGACGCGATGCACGACGAATACAAGGCCATCACCGACGCGGGGTTGAACCTGCAAATAGACGACCCGGATTTGCCCGACGGCTGGCAGATGTTTCCCGAGATGACCGTACGCGACTATCAGCGCTACGCCGAAGTGCGCGTCGAAGCCATCAATCGCGCGCTGCGCGGCATTCCGGAGGATCAGGTGCGGCTGCACATCTGCTGGGGCAGCGGGCTCGGGCCGCACAAGAACGACATCGACCTCGCCGACATCATCGACATTGTTTTGAAAGTCAATGCCGAGGTCTATTCGATTGAAGCGGCCAACCCACGGCATCAACACGAGTGGCGCGTCTGGCAGTCCACGAAACTGCCGGCCGGCAAGTCGTTGATGCCGGGGGTAATTGGGCACGCCACGGACATCATCGAGCACCCACGACTGATCGCCGATCGTCTGGTGCAGTACGCCGGACTGGTTGGTCAGGAGAATGTCATCGCGGGCACCGACTGTGGCGTGGGCTCGCGGGTGTGGAATGGGGAGATTGCCTGGGCGAAGTTCTCGGCGATGGCTGAAGGGGCGCGTCTCGCCTCGAAGGAGCTCTGGACATGAAGCCGCCGTCACCGCAGACCGTTGGCAAGTACTTTCCTGGTGTCGTCGAAGGGCATCGAGCGCTGCAGGCGGCGGCTGCCTCAGGCGGTCCGCTGGACGAGCGGATGCGCGAGCTGGTCTTGCTCGGCGCCTTCACGGTGGCGCGCCAGGAGGGCGGGTTCAAGGCGCACTGTCGGCGGGCGCTGGCGGCAGGCGCCACGCCCGAGGAAGTGCGCCAGGCGGTGGTCATTACGTTGAGCAATGTGGCCTCGATCGAAGTAGTCGCCGATGCGTTGCTATGGGCCGATGAGGTCCTCGCCACCCAGTGAAGTTCTGTGCAGGACAGCGTGCTCCGGGTCGGCGGAGCACGAGTGCGCGAAGCTAGCGAGCCATCCAGGCGGCGACCTGGGCGCGCGTCGTCATGCCCAGCTTGGCCAGGATATTGCTCACGTGACGGTCGGCGGTCGTCTTTGAAATGACCAGCGCCTCGGCGATCTGGCGATTGGTCAGGCCGCGGGCGATGAGCGCAGCGATCTCCTGCTCGCGTGGCGTGAGCATGTCTGGGCTCGGCGGCGCGGCCGCGGCATGATCTGCTGACGGGAGCGGTGCCACGGCCAGCGCTTCGGCGCTGGCCTGGTCGAGCGCCATGGCGCGACCCTGGCGCCAGGCGGCATCGAGCATCGGCCCGTCGAGCGCGGAGTGCAGGGCATGCAGATCGCGGTCGAGCTCGGCCCGATCGACGACCTCCATTGGAAAGTTGATCGCCTCGCGCAGTGCTTCGGCGGCGCCGAACAGTCGTGCCGCGACCAGTGGCTGCCGCTGCGCGACGGCGACGCCGGCCAGGCCGCCAATACACGAGGCCACACCCATCCGAATCCCGAACTGGCGCGAAAGGCGCAAACTCTCGGCGAACAGTCGCGCGGCGCGGGCGTCGTCACCCTGGTGGCGCGCGACATAGCCGAGGTTGTGCAGCTCGATCTGGATGCCCAGCCCCTCACCGGTTTCGCGGAACAGCACCAGGCTCTCCTCGTACAGCTGGCCGGCGCGGTCGTACTCGCCGCCCGAGCGGGCAATCTCGCCCAGCACATTCAAGAGCAGCGCGATCTCGTTGCGATTGCCCAGCCGCCGCTGAATGATCAGGCTTTCCTCAGCCAGTGCGACCGCCACGTCGTAGTTGCCTCGGCTGCCCGCGACGCGCGCGAGGCCGTACAGCGCGCGCGCAACCGCCGCGCCATCGCCTTCCGCGCGGCCCAGCACGAGCGCAGCGGTGTGCAACCGCTCGGCTGAGTCGAGGTCGCGCTGACGCCAGGCGAGATGCCCCGCGCCGTGCAGCGCCGCGGTGCGCACCGCTGGCGGAGCGGTATGCGCGCGTTCGAGCGCGCGTTCCAACCAGGCGCGGCCTTCGGTGAAGTAGCCACGCCGCTCCCAGAAGCGCCACAGGCTTGCGCCGAGCCGCGCGGCAGCCTCACCGTCGGCGTGCTCGATCGACCACTCGAAGACCGCGCGCAAGTTATCGCGCTCAACCTCCAGTCGATCGAGCCAGCGCGCCTGATCGGGCCCGGCGATCTCGGGCACGGCCTGTTCGGCCAGACTCAGATAGAACGCCGCATGGCGAGCGCGGGTCTGGCTGAGCGCTTCAGTCGTTGCCAGTTGCTCGCGCGCGAATTCGCGCAATGTCTCGAGCAGGCGATGGCGAACCGACGCTTCAGCGGTTTGCTCGACCACGACGAACGATTTCTCGACCAGTCTGGCCAACAGGTCCAGCACGGACTCGTCCACGTTCGAGCTGATGGCTTCGGCGGCCTCAGGGGTCCAGCCGCCCGCAAAGACCGACAACTGTGCGAACAGCTCGCGCTCGGGATCGCTGAGCAGGCCGAAGCTCCACTCGATCGCGCCGCGGAGTGATTGATGACGGGCCGGCGCGGTCCGGCTGGCGCCGGTCAGTAGCCGAAAGCGGTCTTCGAGGCGCGTCAGGATCTGATCGAGACCGAGCACCTTGACGCGTGCCGCGGCGAGCTCGATCGCCAGCGGCATACCGTCGAGTCGACGGCAGATCTCGGCAAGCGTGGGTGCGTCGGCGGCGCGCAGCACGAACGCCGGTTGGGTAACCGAAGCGCGGATGACGAAGAGTTTCTCGGCCTCGTCGGGACTCAGCGGCGGTACGGACCAGGCGATCTCGCCTGGGATCTCGAACGCCTCGCGGCTCGTCGCCAGGACGCGCAAGTCAGGACAGGCCTTGAGCAGTTGCTCGACCAGGCGCGCACACGCGTCGATCAGGTGCTCGCAATTGTCGAGCACCAGCAGCAGGCGCTGCCGCCGCAGGGTTTTGGCCAGCGTCATCACCAGCCCTTGACCGGGTTCTTCGGGTACCCCGAGCACCGAGGCAACGGCCTGCGGCACGAGCTCCGCATCGGCAAGCGACGCCAGCTCGACCAGCCACACGCCCTCGGGATAGTCGCGTACCAGGTCGGCACACACTTCGAGCGCCAGGCGCGTCTTGCCGATGCCGCCAGCGCCGACCAGGGTCAGCAGGCGCGCGGTTGCCAGCAACTGCTTGGCGTCGTCGATCTCGCGCGCGCGGCCGATGAAGCTGCTGAGGGGCGCAGGCAGATTGTGCGGCAGCTCGTCGGCCACCCCCACAACCTGTTGTATGCGCGCCGCACCCGACAAAGCGGCGCTACCCTATCACGGGCCGGTTTTCAAACGCCTCAGGCGGGTTGTGTCTTCATCCGCGCTCGGTTGAGCGCTGGGAATGAGAGCGCCAGGCCAACGACGATCGCGACCCCGATCGCGGCGATCGACGCGGTCATATCCGGCTTGACCGTCATCAGAAATAGGATGCCCACTGCGATCGCGGTCCGGACCTGAATCGAGGCCAGGAACAGCGGATCGGCCAGCCGCCGACGCAGAGCTGGCTGAAGTGGGCCATGCTGGTGCTCGAGGTCACGCGTGATGCCCGGCATGCGCAGCCCGGAGATCATGCCCAGCGGCGGCAGCAGCAGGAACGCAATGAAGGCGACCACGATCCACGTCGCGCCGCCCCAGTTGACTATGGCCATGTAGATCCCCGCGAGCAGCAACGCGGCAAGTGCGGCCGGACTGAGGCGGCGAATGACGGAGTAACCGCCCACCCACTCACGGGCTTGCTCGGCCGTCGCGATGTGCTGGATGCGGGCCAGAATGACCCACTCGAGGACCATCGCGCCGAAGAGTCCAACCGCGCCCAGGACGTGCACGAACACGGCGATCTGATACAGCGACATGGCTTACCTCCGCTCGCGATCGGTGAGCGTACCCAGGCACAGCAGGCTCCAGCCGACGACCTCGAATGCAGTGCGCAGGTGATTGAACGCGTCCCAACGCGGACGGCGTTCGAGCCATGGCTCGGGCGCGTCCGGCGGGGTCTGCAGGGTCTGCCGATTCAAGGGTAACTCGATCAGAGTCGTGGCCAGCACGCCGACGAAGCACAGCGTGCCGCCGAGTGTGCACCAGAAGGACAGGCCGCGCCGGCGCGGCATCAGCCCCAGGACCGCGGCGCCCGAGGCGATCGTGGCCGGCATCACGGCGATCATCGTCGCCGGGTAACGCCGGGTGATCGCCTGCTCGGCGCCGAGGTACTCGCGCGCGGGCAGCTGGCGCAGCGCGGGATGGACGAACCGTTCGCTGCCGACGCCGTTGCCGGTGAGCAGCGAGGCCAAGAGCAGATTGATGAAGCGCGCGGCCGGTCGAGCTTGTCGCTCGCGCTGAGGAAGCAATGTTGTTGCGACCATAAACGATGCTCGGCAAGAACCGTTCCATGGCGAAACGAACCATTTTGTCATCCTGAGCCTGCGAAGGATCCGCTCTCCCAGACGGTCACGAGACGCGGATTCTTCGCTCCGCTTCGCTG
>DASXRR010000365.1:0-5928 GCA_036506475.1 Chloroflexota bacterium | reverse complement strand
CGAACAGATACGGCTTGTCGTCGAAATAGCGCACCTCTTTGCCGTCGGCGATCGGGGTCCCGAACCCGGTTGGCGTGTACACGCCGGCGATGCCCGCCCCGCCTGCTCTGAGTCGCTCCACCAGCGTCCCCTGGGGCACCATCTCGTACTCGATCTCGCCGCCAGCCACCTTCTGACCAGCGGCCGACTCCACATTCGGCCGCGAGACGAACGACACGATGAGTTTCGACACCAGCCCGTTTTCGATCATCTTCGCCGCCGGCCCACCCACGCCATTGGCCACCAGCGTCAGGTTCCTGGCTGCATGCTCCGCGGCCGCCAACAGCAAGCTTGTCGGCACCCCCGAGCTGAGCCCAAACCCGGAAATCGCAATCGACGCCCCGTCTGCCAGATCGGCAATCGCCTCCTCTGGCGAGTTGACGACCTTGTCCACCTAGATTGCCCGTGCGCGGCCGGCCCAGTACGGGTCGCGCAGCTTGCGCTTGTAGAGCTTGCCTGACGGGTCCCTGGGCATCTCAGCAACAAAATCGATGGACTTGGGCACCTTGTAGCGGGCGATGCGCGTTCGTAGGAACTCGAGCAGCTCGGCAACCAGTGCAGCATTGCCAGGAACGTCGGAGCGCGGTTCGACGACCGCCTTGACCTCCTCGCCCCATTCCTCGCTCGGAATGCCGAAGACGGCCACGTCAACGACCTTCGGGTGCTCGATCAAAGCGTGCTCGACCTCGGCCGGGTAAATGTTCACTCCGCCTGAGATGATCATGTCCACCTTGCGGTCGCACAAGAACAGGTAGCCATCAGCGTCCAGGTAGCCGACGTCACCAACGGTGGACCACTTGCCCGACCGCGCGCGAGCGGTCTTGTCGGGGTCCTTGAAGTACTCGAAACCGCCACGCGCGGTGCTGTACACCGTGCCGATCTCACCCGGTGCCAACGGCGACCCATCATCGCTCAGGATGACGATCTCGTTGTCGCCGCGGGCTTTGCCTACGGAGCCAGGTTTACGAAGCCATTCGTCGGAGAAGATGATCGTGCCACCGACGCCTTCGGTCGAGGCGTAGTACTCGTCGAGCACGGGGCCCCACCACTCGATCATCTTGCGTTTGACTTCGGGCGCGCACGGGGCCGCGCCGTGGATGACGTGGCGCAGCGACGACACGTCGTAGCGCGCCCGCACCTCGTGTGGCAACGCCAGCATGCGCACGAACTGCGTCGGTACCAGGTGGGTGATGGTCACGCGATCGCGCTCGATGAGCTGCAGCGTCAGCTCGGGATCGAACTTGTCCATGATCGTGAGCGTGTGGCCCAGGTGCACCGACGGGATGGACATGATCAGCGGCGCCGTGTGATACCACGGGCAGGCCAGCAGGTGGACGTTGTCGGTCTCGTCCGTGCTGACGTGGTAGCCGGCCAGGGGAGCGCCGAGATCGGACTCGTCCGGCGATCGACCAGTCAGCGCGCGCCGAACGCCCTTCGGCCGACCAGTGGTGCCCGACGTGTAGTTCATCACCGAGCCCAGCAATCGATCGGACGGTGCTGTCGTTGGTTGCCCGGACTTGAGTGACGCATACGGCTGGAAGCCGTCGATCGCGCCAACGCTGAAGCGCGCTGCCGGCGGAATGCCGGCCTCGTCGGCGGCAGCCACGCAGGTGTTGGCAAAGCGCTCGTGGGCAAAGAACGCCTTGGCCTCGCAGTCCTGCAGGATGTACGCGATCTCAGGTCCAACCAGGTGGAAGTTGATCGGCGTCAGGTACCAGCCGGCCTGCTGCATGCCGAGATAGAGCTCGTACGCCTCGAGCGAGTTGGGCAGCACGGCGGCGATGGCGTCGCCGGGTTGGAGGCCGAGCGCGCGCAGCCCGTGGACCACTTGATTCGCGCTCGCCAGCAGCTCACGGGCGCGGACCCGATGCCCGTTGGGCTCGATCACTGCCACGTGGTCTGGGTCGCGCGCGGCGCGCTCCCAGAAGTTCTCGAACCCCACTTCAGCCGTCTCGTAGTCCGAGCAGGCGCGCCGCGTTTTCTTTAAGCAGCAGCGGCTTGACCTCGTCGCGGAAGCCGGCTTGCTCGAAGTCCGCCAGCCAGCGGTCGGTGGTGATCATCGGGTGATCGGACCCGAAGAGCACTTTGTTCCTGATCAGCGTGTTCGCGTACTGCACCAGCTGTGGCGGGAAGTACTTGGGCGACCAGCCCGAGAGATCGATATAGACGTGCGGTTTGTGCAGCGCGACCGACAGCGCCTCGTCCTGCCACGGAAACGACGGGTGAGCCATGATGATCGGCATATCCGGGAAGTCGACGGCGACGTCGTCCAGGAACATCGGATTGCCGTACTTGAGCCGTACGCCGCCGCCACCGGGTGCGCCCTGACCGACGGCCGTCTGGCCGGTGTGGAACAGGGCCGGGATTTTGTTTGCAGCCAGCACCTCGTACAGCGGGTAGAAGTGCCGGTCATTGGCAAAGAACTGCTGGGTCAGCGGATGGAACTTGAATCCACGGGCGCCCGCGTCGATCAAGCGCTGGGCGTCTTGCGCACCCGCTTTGCCGCGCCACGGATCGACCATGACGAACGGGATCAGGATGTCATTGTTGCGGCTGGCCGCCTCGAGCAGCTCGTCGTTGGTGACCGCGCCCGGCCGCATCAGACCACCCGTCGACTGTGGATCGATGCCCCAGATCGCGGCGGCGATCTTGCGCTCGCGGTAATACGCCGCCGTCTCGTCGGGGGTCTGGCCACCTGCGCCGGCTCGCTGCGTCTGGCGCGACAGGGTGTCATCACGGCCCGCCTGCGGTGCCTCGGCCCGCGGCCCCGTGCCCGAGACCCCGGCATGCACATGGATATCGATGGCCAGCAAGGCGTCGACGTCGACGGCGGGTGAGTAGGTCATTGGAACGGTTCGCCATTCTATGATCCCCTAGGACCATGGCAGCTGAGGTATACGACCTGGCCATCGTCGGCGCGGGTCTGGCGGGCCTGACCGCCGGACTGATCGGCGCGCGCTATGGCCTGCGCATCGTTGTACTTGACCAGGGGGCGACCGGCGGCCAGGTGCTGAACGTCGAGAAGATAGAAAACTTCCCAGGCTTCCCAGATGGCATCGCCGGCTTCGACCTGGGCCCAATCGTCATGGAGCAGGCCGAAAAGGCCGGGGCCGCATTCGCCATGGACACGGCCACGGGGTTGTCCATCAACGGCGACGCGCGCGTCGTGCACTGCGCGGGCCAGGACATCACGGCGCGCGCCGTCATCGTGGCCAATGGTTCGAGCTTGCGCGCGCTGGGCATTCCTGGCGAGGAACAGTTTCTGGGCAAAGGCGTCTCGCATTGCGCCTCGTGCGACGCGCCGTTCTTCGTCGGCAAGGAAGTGGCCGTAATCGGCGGCGGCGACTCCGCCCTGGACGAGGCCGCCGTGCTGACCGACCACGCCGCGCGCGTGCTGGTGATCCATCGTGGCGCCGAGTTCCGCGCCCAGCAGGTCGCGATCGATCGGCTGCGCGAACGGCGCAACGCCGAGGCCGTGTTCAACACCGAGCTGGTCCAGATCAACGGCTCCGACGGGGTGACCTCGCTGACGCTTCGCAGCCACGGCGCGACCCGCGAACTAGACATCGCCGGTGTGTTCATCTTCATCGGCCTGGAACCCAACACGACGTGGCTGAAGGATGCGCTCGACCTCGACGCCGCGGGCCACATCGTGACCGACCTGCATCTGCAGGCTTCGGTGCCCGGCGTGTTCGCCGCCGGCGACGTTCGCCAGAGCTCCGTGGCCTTGCTCGCCGCCGCCGCGGGTGATGGCGCCACGGCCGCCGTGAGTGCCTATCGCTATCTCCACAGGGGGGCCTGATTCGATGAACCGTATGCATGAGATGCCAGCCGAGCAGTCCGCCGAAGCGATGCTCGCCGCGATGAAGCTGAACGGCATCGACCACATCTGGTTCACCTCGGGCACCGAGCTGGCGTTCATGCAGGAGGTGCCCGTCAAGCACCAGGCGCTCGGTCGACCAACGCCCCAGGTCATGACCATGACCCACGAGAACGCGGCGCTTTCGGCCGCGTGTGGCGAGACGATGGTCACCGGCAAACCGTCGGCCACTGCCGCGCACGTCGAGTGCGGCATGATCAACGCCGGCGGCGCGATCCACAACGCCGACCGCGGGCATTACCCGGTACTGATGATGAGCGGCTATCCGCCGTCAGCCGAGACGGGCAGCGTGCCTGGCGCGCGCGACACCGGCATCCAGTGGTACCAGCAGATTCCCGACCAGGGCCAGATCGTGCGCCAGTACATGCGCTGGGACCACAAGCTGGCCAGCTACGACAACGCCGGCAGCGTGGTCACCCGCGCGATCCAGGTCATGCTCAGCGAGCCGCAGGGTCCGGCGTACCTGGCCATTCCACGCGAAGTGGCGATGCAGCCAATTGACGGTGCCCGCTTCCCGCTGCTGAATGCGCTCCCGCCCGTGATCTCGCCCGTGGCCGACCGCGCTCTGCTGCGCCAGGCGGCCGAGTGGCTCCTGTCAGCCGAACGCCCGGTGATCGCCGTCTCGCGTCTGGGCCGCGACCCTTCAGCTGTTCCCGCGCTGGTCGAGCTGGCCGAGCTACTCGGCGCCACGGTCATGGCCGACGGGTATCGACTCAACATGCCCGCCGATCATCCGCTGGCCAGCGCGGGTGGATTCATGGCCACGCCGCCGCCCGAGACCGATTGCGTGCTGGTGCTGGACATGCTCGTGCCGTGGTCGACCATGTCCTATCGGCCGGGTCCACAGGTGCGCATCATCACGCTGGCGACGGACCCGATCCATCGCATGACGCCCATCTACGAATACCCCTCGGACCTGGCCATCGGCGGCGACGCGGGCAAGTCCGTCCCCCTGCTGCTAGAGGAGCTACGCTCGCTCATGTCTGCCGATCAGCGGTCCCGCTGTGCCGCCCGTAGCGAACGCCTGTCCTCCGAAGGCCGCCAGCGCCTGGCCTCGACGCGCGCCGCGGCCGAAGCCGAGCGCAGCAAAGGCATGATCACCCCGACCTGGCTCAGCCACCAGGTCGGCGCAGCGCTCGACCCCGACACGATCATCGTCAACGAGCTGGTCAATACCTCGGGCTTCAATCGCACCAAGCCCGGGACGTTGTTCAACGCCGGTGGATCGAGCATCGGCTGGGCGGCCGGGGCCGCCATCGGTGCCAAGGTCGCGGCGCCCGACCGTGAGATCGTGAGCTGCACTGGCGATGGCTCGTGGATGTTCGGCAACCCCCAGGTGGTGACCTGGGCCTCGCAGTTCCACAAAGCGCCGGTCCTGTTCATCGTCTCGAACAACCGCGGCTACTCCACGGGCACGACGGGCGTCATCCGGTCATATCCCGAGGGCTACGCGGCGCGCGCCCAGGATCTCACCGGCGGCTGGTTCGACCCATGCCCGAACTATTCGGGCGAAGCTGCCGCCTCAGGCGCGTACGGCGAAAAAGTGACCTCGCCCGACGAGGTCGGTCCCGCGATTCAGCGCGGCCTTGCCGCGGTGCGCTCCGGCACGCCGGCGGTGCTCGACATGTGGCTGCCCAAGCACGTCACGGGCGAGGTCTAAGATGGTCTGACTTCCACCTTGGGAGGTCACGGCCGTGCAGTTGCTGACCAGACTTCACCGTCAGCCCCGAGGACCGCGGCAGCGCCGTCGTCGACATCTTCAGCATCGAGAATGGCAAGGTGGGTCGAGCACTGGGACGTGATCCAGATGATTCCGGAGACGCCCGCCAACAACAACACCATGTTCTAGCGCCTCGGCGCGCTCCGAATTTCGGGCCGAAAGCACGGGCTCGCTGCTGAGACGGGTATGCTCCGTCTATGAAGCTCGAAGAGTATCTGTCCGTTCCGTACCGCCTGGTGGCCTACTCGGCACCCGGCCAGGACGGCACCTGGCACCGCTACGCCGAATA
>DASXRR010000364.1:0-35467 GCA_036506475.1 Chloroflexota bacterium | reverse complement strand
GTTTGCGGCGATAGCAGGACTGGGTTAGAGGGTAGTTTGCGGCGACAGCAGGACGGGTGTCAGGGCGTCGTTTTGCGGCGACAGCAGGACGGGGTTAGAGGGTAGTTTGCGGCGATAGCAGGACTGGGTTAGAGGGTAGTTTGCGGCGACTTCAGGACGGGTGTCAGGGCGTCGTTTGCGGCGACAACGAAGGCAGGATCAGGGCTTTGTTTTGCGGCGGCGGCTGGGGGCGGCGCGGATGGGCTCGCCGGCGATCTTGCGGTAGTGCGGCGGCCAGGGTGCGTCGCCCAGGCCGTTGGCTTCGTCGCGGGCGGCCCAGTCCAGGAGACCGTCTAGCGCGCCGGCGTGCGACGACATGTCGACCAGCAGGTCGCCGACGGCCGCTGCGCGGTCGGGCAGGGTGGCGATGGTGAACGACGCGGGATCGACCGTCGGCAGCTCGTCCCAGGTGACGGGGCATGATGCTCTGGCGTCCGGGGTGGCGCGAATTGAGTACGCGGCGGCCGTGGTGCGCCCGCGCGCATTCTGGTTGTAGTCCAGGAACACGCGCCCGCCGCGCTCCTCTTTCCACCACGCCGCGGTGGCAATGCTGGGCGCTCGACGCTCGACCTCGCGCGCCAAGGCGATGGCTGCCCGCCGCACGTCGAGGAACTCCCAACGCGGGTGGATTGGGACCTGGATGTGAATGCCGCGCGAGCCCGACGTTTTGGGAAAACTCGTCAATCCAGCATCAGCAAGTGCGGAGCGGGCGACCAGCGCCACCTGGCGAACATCATCCCAGTCGAAGTCCGGCCCGGGATCGAGGTCGACGCGCAATTCGTCTGGTCGATCGACCTCCGGCACACGCACCGCCCACGGGTGCAGCTCGATGCAGCCCTGATTGATCGCCCAAACGATCACCGCGAGCTCGGTGCACACGATGAGCTGGTTGTGCCCGCCGGCGCCGAATTCGACCTCGGTCGTGGTGATCCAGTCGGGGCGCGAGTCGGGCGCGCGGTTCTGATAGAACGGCTCGGACGAGGCGCCGCCCGGGTAGCGCTTGAGGAGCATCGGTCGCTCGCGCATGACGCCCATGACCGGGCCGCCCACGCGCACGTAGTAGTGCGCCAGGTCAAGCTTGGTCGTGCCCGTGGTCGGGAACACGACGCGATTGGCGTGGGTGATGGTGACGGGGCGCCCGTCGCAGTCGAGCGTCACCCCGGCGTCGGCAGGGGCCATATACGATGCCAGCTTACCGAGATGATCTGGGTCGGCACTTCAGGGTACGCCTATCCCGAATGGCGTGGCAGCTTCTATCCACGCGGCTTCCCCGAGCCGGACATGCTGCCGTTCTACGCGCGGCACTTTCGGACGGTCGAGATCAACTACACCTCGTATCACTTCCCGACCGAGAAGAACCTGACCGGTTGGGACACGAATACGCCCGACGGATTCAAGCTGGCTTTGAAAGTCCCGCGGCGGATTACCTACGGACCGGCGGCGCTGCGCGCGGCAGGGCAGATCAAGGCATTCGAGGAACGGGTCAAGCCGTTGGGCGACAAACTGGGGCCGCTGCTGATGCAGCTGCCGCCTGGTTTCGAACGCGACGACCAGGTCTTACGCAGCCTCGTCGAGGCGGTGCCGGGTGATGTGCCGATCGGCATCGAGCTGCGCCACGCATCGTGGCATGCCGACGAGGTGTTCGACCTGTTGCGGAGCCGAAACGTGGCACTGTGTATTTCGGACTCCGAAGAGCTGACCACGCCCGTCATCAAGACGGCCGACATGGCGTACTTTCGACTCCGCCACGAGGGCTACGACGATGCCGACCTGGCGCGCTGGGCGGGCAGTGTGCAAACAATCGCGGCGCAATGTCCGGACACATACGTGTATTTCAAACACGAGGGCACGGGCAGCGGACCGCGCTTTGCGCAAGTGTTGCTCGAGCATTTGGGCATGAAGGGAGACGCACATGGCTGAAGTAAGGCGCTATACCGTCCGCGGAGGGTCGACCGATACCTTCGGTCGGGTCCTGCTCAGCAGTCGCGATCAACACCTCATTGCCGACGGGCCGGTCCAGAATGGCTGCCCGGGCGAAGCGATCGGGCCGGCCGAGCTGTTCCTGGCAGGTGTCTGCGCCTGCGGCGTGGAGTTGTTGCAGGTGCTCGCACGCGATCTGCAAGTGCCGCTGCGCGGCGTTCAGGCGACGATCGAGGCGATGCAGGATCCGGCGAAACGCCTCCGCGAAGACGTTTCGACGTTCACCTCGGTGCGCATGCAGTTGCAGCTCGCGGGCGTGTCCAAGGACCAGGCACAAGATCTTGTCGAGCGCTTCAAGCGCCGTTGACCGCTCTACGGCACGGTCGCAGTTGCGACCCCTGACGTACAGGTCTCGTACGAAGTCGTAGCCTGAACCAGCTCCGGCTCACTGTGGCTGCCTGGCGAAAGCACGGCGCGGCCGCTTGCGCCGCTTCGGACGCAGCACGGCGCCGATCGCGTCTGAGACGTCGTCGCGCGCCGGCGCGCTGGTCCCAGGGCCATGCTCGGGTAACGCTGACCGTACAGCTCGGCGACGAACTCCAGCGCGTAGCGCAGCTGCCTGGCACGAATGCGCGCTCGATGGAGTGCGCTGGCCGGAGCTTTGCGGCGGTCGTCGAGCCGAGCGAGTACGGGCGAAAAGAAGGCAGCGGCCACGCCAAGCGCAGCCAGAGGCCGGGCCAATTCAACGCGCAGATCTTCCGCCGACAGTGGCAAGGCTGCTCGATCAGCGCGGTGACGTGCCTGGTCAACGCCGCGCGCAATGTCGCCGAGGGATGGACTGATAGGCTTTATCGGCGATGTATCTGTATCTCGTCCGGCATGCAGCCGCGGGCGAGCCGGACCCGGCGCGGTGGCCTGACGATCGCGACCGGCCCCTCACTCCGGACGGTGACGAGCAGTTCCGCGAGGTGGCGGCCGGACTGGCCGAGCTCGTCCCGACGGTCGACGTGGTGCTGAGCAGTCCGCTGGTGCGCGCGCTACAAACGGCGGCCATCCTGGAGAAGAAAGCCGGCTGGCCTGCAGCACTGCACTTCGACGCACTGGAGCCGGGAGCGCAGCCGCAAGACGTGCTCGACGCGCTGCTGCCGCATGCCACCGCGAGCTCGATTGCGTTGGTCGGACATGAACCCACTCTGCATGAGCTGGCGTCGTATCTGCTCACGGGTGACGCGGCGACGGTAGCCATCAGCATGCGCACGGGCGGTGTAGTGTGCTTGAGTACTGAGGACGGCGCTCCACGCGCGGGTCGTGCACTGCTGGAATGGGCGGTACATCCGCGCATCCTGCGCGCCATTACCAGTCGTTAGATCGGTCGGGCACGGCGAAGACCTACTGGACGCGCCGCGGCGGCGCCGTGCAGCGGCCACGCCTCGAGCCATCGGGCATCCACGAGCAGACCTTCGTCGTCACGAACGATCAATCGCCTCGGTCGCTTGACACCGCAATCGCAAGTCTTCCGTTGCCAGGAGGCTACGCCGCCGTCATTGCACGCGCTGTGCGGAAATGAGTTTTGTTCTCTAATGTGAGAGAAGCAGAGGTGGTTGAGTCTGCTCCGCGGCGGCAGCGCGTGATCGTTGACGCGTGGCGTCGGGTCGGCCATGCTGACTCGTACTCGGCACTACAAGGGGGAGCGGCCAAATGGAAGGCGACGTCAGCCGCCGAACGTTCCTGCGTGTGGCCTCGGGCGCTGTCCTGGCGCTGCCACTGCTCCAAGCATGCGTACCCTCGGCGCCAGCGACCGCCACGCCCGTCGGCAAGACCAGCAGCGCCGCGACCAGCGTGTATCCGACCTACCTGTCGGTCGCCAACGCACCCAAGGCACAGTTCGCGAGCACCGGCCCGCAGTACGACGACGGCTTCGATGCCTACCCCGCCAACCCGGTCAAAGCTGCCACCGGCCCAGCGCCAGGCACGGGCAGCAACGTCAGCATCATGTCCATCTCGTTGTTCCCGCCGCCCACGCCATTCGCCTCGAATCGCGCATGGCAGGCCGTGAACAAGGAGATCAACGCCAACATCCAGTACCAGATCGTGACCTCGGCCGACTATCCGGTCAAGCTGGCGACGGTCATGGCCGGTTCGGACCTGCCGGATATGGTCTATATGTACGCCCAGCCCGGCAGCTCCAGCACGCTCGCCGCGGCGGCCGGGATCCCGCAGTTCCTGCAGTCACAAGCGGCTGATTTGACGCCGTATCTGTCGGGCGATGCCGCCAAGGACTATCCGTTCCTGGCCGCCATTCCCACGCCAGCGTGGAAAAACGCCGGCTGCGCCTACCAGGGCCACCTGTACATGGTGCCCATCCATCGCTATTTGCCAGGTCAGGTCTTCGTCTACAACGCTTCGGTTTACGAGCGCGAGATTGGACCGGGCTACGCGCCCAAGAATGCCGATGACTTCAAGCGCATCCTGCAGACACTGACGCGACCGCAGCAGGAGTTCTATGGCATCAGCGGCGCTCAGGGCACGACGATGATGGTCCCGACCATGTCGGCCTGGTTCGGCGCGCCGAATGGCTGGAAACTCGAGTCTGCTGGCAAGTTGATCAAGGACTACGAAACACCCGAGTTCAAGGAAACCGTCGGTTACGTACGCGACCTGTTTGCCTCAGGCGTGTTCCATCCGAATTCGATGACGTTTGCGAGCGCCGTGATCGCCCGACAACAGTTTGCCACGGGCAAGTTCGCGATCTGGCGCGACCCGTTCAATGGCTGGCAGGACGGCTGGCGCCAGGCCCTGCAATCGCCGCAGCCATTCGACGTCAAGCTGCTGCCGGCGTTCGCGGCACATGATGGCGGCAAGCCGCAGCACTTTGTTACTGGCGGGCACTTGTGGGCAACTGCGTTGAAGAAGGGCTCGCCCGACCGAGTCAAAGAGATGTTGCGGATCTTGAATTGGCTGGCCGCTCCATTTGGTAGCGCCGAGGATCAGTTGCTGACCTTTGGGCTGAAGGACGTCGATTACACGCTCGACGCGCAGGGCAATCCGACGTTGACCAAAGAGGGCAATGCCGACGCGAACTACGTGCCCTGGAAGTACACCGTTCAGCACCCATTCGTCTTCTTCACGCCTGACATACCCAACTATGCGAAGACGATGTACGACGCTGAGCATGCACTCATGCCTATTGCCGTGTCTGATCCTACGTTTGGCCAGGTCTCGGCTACTAATTTCTCCAAGGGCTTCCCGTTGACGCAGGCTATTCAGGATGGGATCACTGATATCGTGGTTGGTCGCCGGCCACTCAGTGACTACGACCAGCTGGTTAAAGATTGGCAGAACAATGGCGGCGAGGTTATTCGTAAGGAATACGCTGACTCTATTGCCGCTAGTGGCGCCTAGAAATACGTGAACTAGCTTTTCTTGGGTGTCGCAAGCTGCGGCGCGCTCCCCAGGAGCCAGCCCATGGACCCGCTCCCCGAGGCCGTGGACACCCGTCGACGAGCCGCGCCTGCGGCGCTACGCTCCTCCCATCGGAGCGATTGATCGGAGTGGAGCGGGAGTGCAGGGCCCCTGGGGGAGCGAGTCAGCAGGCTTGCGACTTCAGAATCTGCTAGTTGAGAACGCGACCGACGAAGTTTTCCAGGAGCTCGGGGGAGCCGCGGTCGCCGGGGCGGGTGCCTACCAGGATCATGGCGAACTCGTCGGCGCCGTTGGTGAAGGCCTGGTTGATGCCGGACCGAACTTGTTCGGGGGTGCCGGCGATGGCGTAGCGGTCGATCCAGCTTTCAGGGACGAGGTCGGCCAGGTCGTGCGCGCTGGTGGTGCCATGGCGATGCGTGTCATAGACGCGCTCCAGGCGCTCGAAGGCCGCGCGGTCAGGCGAGTCGAGGGTGCCCTGGCGGGCGGATCGGGCGAGCGCGTTCATGGCGCGGCGGGCAACGGCTCCGCGGACCGCGGCGCGGGCAATGCTGGGATCGTCGTCGACCGAGACGGTGGTCCACATGAGGATGCGGGTCGCGCCGGGTGAGCGGCCGGCTGCGCGTTCGCCGGCACGGACATTGGCGATGGCAGCGGGCAGATCGTCGGGGCCAGCACTGATCAGCGCGCCATCGGCGATGCGGCCAGCCAGGTGCTGCATGCGCTCACCCGCGCTGGCGATGTAGATCGGGATCGTGTTGGCGGTTGGGGCAAAGCTGAGGCGCAGCGGAGTGGCGCCTGGGCCAGGAGTTTCAGTGCCCTGAAGTAGATGCCGGATGCCAACCACGGCCGACTCGAGCTCGGCCATCGAGGCGCGTGGCACGCCCAGATTGTTCGAACCACTGTCGCCGACGCCGATGCCCAGCCGTATGCGGCCCGGCGCAAGCTCGTCCAGGGTGGCCATGGCACTGGCTAGCACGCTCGGATGCCTGCCTGCCAGGTGCGAGACGCCCGGCCCCAGCCCGATGCGCTGCGTTGAGACGGCCAGGGCGCCCAGCATGGCCAGCACCTCGCGGCCGATCAGGTGCGAGTCGGTGACCCAGAAGCAGTCGAAGCCGAGCCGCTCGGCAGTTCGCGCCGCCTCGACGACCATCGGCGCCGGGTGGTGGGCGGCGAAGCCGACGCCGATCGGCTTGCTTGTCATCCTGAGCGCAGCGAAGAGCCTGTCCTGAGCGCAGCGAAGGAATCCGCTTGCTGGCAGGTCACCGGGTCGACAGGCGGATCCTTCGCAAGCTCAGGATGACAAGCGAATCCTTAGAACTTCGCTGCGAGCTCGTCGATGAGCTGGCTCTCCGTCCAGCGGGCATCCTCGGGCAGGTACATCTGCGCTGGGCGCACATCGTGGCCCTCGCCGTGGGAGCCGAGCGGATCGAGGTCGGCCTCGATGTCCTCACAGGCTTTGAGCAGAATGCGGCGCATCTGAATGATGGCCGTGTCGGCGCTGCCGAGGCGTTCCTTGGTCCGATCGTAAATCGGGCCCATGCTTTCCTGGACCGCGAAGTCCTGGGTATTGGTGCCTTCGATACCCGTGTAGTTGACGGTCTTTTGTCGCTCACGTGACAGGCCATAGTCGTTGCTGGCATTGGCCTTGAGCTTGAACGTGCCCGGAATGTAGTCCTCGGGTCCGCGACCCATGACGTGCTCGTAGCGATCGAACTCTTCACGGGTCAGCGTGTCGGATTTGCGGCAGTGGAAGTTGTAGGTCATGCAGTTGTAATCGTCGATTGGCACCCAGATATGGCCGTCGATGTTCCCGACGGTCTTGGGCGAGCCGCCCGCGCGCAATTGATAGAACGGCATGACGAAGTGGTAGATGCGCACGAAGTTCTGCTTGTCTTCGGGCAGCGGTCGGATGCTGGCGTACATATAGCCGTACGAGGTGTTGAGCACCTCGAGCCGCGGCGCGGTCGACCGCACGCGTGGATTGGCCAGGCCGTCCGGATCCAGATTGCGATGCAGGAACGACGAGTGCGACGTGTCCAGACCACCTTCCATGGCCTGCAAGTAGTTGCACGCCTGGAACGTCTTGGACACGTACGCGTGGCCCTCGGGTGCGCGCATCCATTCGAGATTGGGATCGGGCGGGCGCTTGTCGTCGGGGCCCATATAGGTCCAGATAAGGCCGGCCTTTTCGACGGTCGGGTAGGCGACCGCCTGGACCTTGGTCTTGAAGTCCGACTCGGCCGGCTCGTTAGGCATGTCGACGCACTGGCCAGACGCGTCGAATTTCCAGCCGTGATAGACGCAGCGCAAGCCGCACTCTTCGTTGCGACCGAAGAACAGCGATGCGCCACGGTGCGGACAGTTCTCGGCGACCAGGCCGACGGTACCGTTTGTGTCGCGGAACGCGATCAGGTTCTCGCCCAGGAGGCGGACGCGAACCGGGTCGGAGTCGGGCCCAGGCAGTTCCGACGCGAGCATGGCCGGTAGCCAGTAGCGGCGCATGACTTTGCCCATTGACGTTCCTGGGCTGACACGGGTGACCAGCTCATTTTCCTCGTGCTTCAGCATCGCCCTACTCCCACATCGAGCTCGGCGCGTCCGCCGATGACACCTTCAACCGACGGCGCACGCAAATAGTGCCGGGTGCTAGGTTCTGATATCAGGCCAGCGGGGCAGCGCGCAAGCCCGCGCAGGCGCGGGCGATGCCGACAAAACTCTCGGCGTTGACGCTCGCCGAGCCGGTCAGCACGCCGTCGGCGTTGGCTTCGCCGACGATGGCGTCGATGTTGCGCGGACTGATCGAGCCGCCGTAGAGCACGCGCACCTCCTTTGACTTCTGGGTCGGGAAGAGGTCGGTCAGCGTGGCGCGAATGTGGTCACACATCTGCGCGACATAGCTCAGCGGTGGCGGCGAGACCAGGCCGATCGTGGTCCAGACCGGCTCGTAGGCGACGGTCAGGCGGGCATCCAGCGGCACGTCTTCGAGGGCGCCTTCCAGCTGCTGGGCCACGACATAGCCGCTGGCGCCTTCGTCGAGCTCATCGGAGTTTTCGCCAACACACAAGATCGGCTGCAGGCCGTGTTTCAGCGCTGCCAGAATCTTGCGTTTGAGGATGCCATCCTTCTCGTCGAAGTAGATGCGGCGTTCGTACTGACCGACGAGCACGTACTGGCACATGCCCTTGACCATGCGCGCTGAGACCTCACCGGTGTAGCCGCCACCGTCAATGTGGTACAGGTTCTGGGCCCCGATCTCGATGTGCGTGCCTTCGACGAGCCTGTGCACGTCGGCGAGCCAGGGCAGGGGCGGGCACAGCACGACGTCGACGTTGTGCAGGTCGCGTAAGCCAGGCAGCATGGCCGAGACGAGGCGCGTGGCGTCGTCGAGGGTGGTGTTCATCTTCCAGTTGCCGACGACGAGCGGGTTCGCCATGCTGCTAGCGCTTCGGGCCTGGCCAGATCTCCAGCGCACGCTCAGCCAGACGCTTCGAGCGGGCCTCGATCTCCTGGGCGCTCCAGCGCTCGACCTGGGCAAAGTCGCGCACCAGCTCCAGGCCGTAGCGGGTCATGCGCAGCAGCTCCTTCTTACGTTCGGGCACGCCCAGATCGGGCATGCGCCCCTTGGGCACCCAGGTCAGATTGCCGAGCGTGCCAATGACTTTCCAGTACTCGTTCTCACCCACGCCAACCTCGGCCAGCCAGTCGGCGCGGGGCAGCAGCGGCGTAATCAGCTGCAGCTCGATCTGCTCGTAGCGGATGGGCATACGGTGGGTGAAGCTGTCTTCGAGCGCCTGCAAGATCAGTTTGCGCCGATCGGGATGGCTGCCAAAGTACAGCGGATAACGCAGCACGCCCTCGGCGAAGTCAGCATCACTCGGCCAGCCGACTTGCGGCCTGCTCAGCGCCTGGACAAACGCATCTGCGTCAGACGCGGCGTCGTTGTAGAGGCCAATCAGGAGCTGGTTTTCCTCGATCGCAGGTGTCGATGCGAAGGCACGGCGGACCAAGAATGACGACAGCGCGGTAAAGATCTGCTGAGCTTGCGCGGCTGACAGCGTGGTCTTGCGGTAGTCCGAGTGGATGCGCATCAGTAACGGGTCGATCGACTGCTGCAGGGTGCGTGACCAGGCGGTCAGCCACGACAGCTGCTGGCGTACGCCCGCGTCGGTCTCGCGCTCCGGATGGAGGATCTGGTCGTATTCGAGCGACCAGGCGGCGAGCTCGTGCAGGATGGCGCGAATGTCGTCTTCGTCGAGTGGGCCGAGCCGTTTGCGCCACTCCTGGTAGACCTCGTCGGGCCGAACGGCGTCGCCATCCTTGAGCAGGAAGTCGCGCATGAAGGCGTCGAAGCGCTCGCCCAGGCGGCGCTGCATCGGCCACCAGACCGTGTTGTACCAACGCTCGTGCTCCGCTGGCGGCAGGCGCATGAAGAAGTAGTTGCGCAGTAGATCGCCCTGGGTGAGGGGCATGCCCTTGGCGTTGAGGCTTTCGAAAATGCGGTATGGGTTGTCTTCGGCATCGAGCGTGATCGCCACGAACGACAGTTGCGTGACCAGGATCTTGACCAGTTGCTCGAGGTCGAAGCCGTGTTGGAGGTGCTTGTCCAGCGCCTCGCGAAAGGTGCGATAGGCATCGCGGATGGGCGACGGCGGCGGTTCTTTGGCGTGCTGGACGACGGTTGCGAAGGCGGGGCGATCTTGCTGTGTGCACAGCACCTTGAGTTGTTGTTCGTCGTCCGCGTCAGGGTTGACCAGATACGTTTTGTGCAGCTCGTCGGCAAATCCGGGGTCGACGTTTCGAGCCGAATCACGGATCGCGGCCATGAACAGCGACAGCGTCACCAGCCGCTGCTGGCCGTCGATGACGAGCGTGGGCGTGCGGGCTTCGCCGGCGCCCTCGGCGAGCAGGACCATCGAGCCGAGGAAGTGGGTGTGGCCCGCGCCGAGCTCGTACAGCTCCAGGATGTCGTCGAACAGGGTGTTCCACTGCTGACTGCGCCAGCTGTAGACGCGCTGGAAGTAGGGCACGACGAACTGCTTGTGCCCGCTTAGCAGCGGCGCCAGACGCATCTCCTCGGCCTTCATTGCTTCTCGCCGGTTTAGGCTAACAGGAGTTTCTGGCCCGGCCGCGTGGCCAGGCCTCCGATCGAAGCCCATGAGACGGTCTTGGGTGAGCCTGGCAACGGTGTTGCTGGTGGGCTGTTCGTCAGCTCAGTCCGTCGTGCCGACGGCCGCGCCCGCGCCAACGGCCGCACCCGCGCCAATGGGCGCCAATCAAGGCTCAGTGCGCGCGACGAGCATCAAGCTGGTCAGCGCGCCGCCGCAATAGCTGATTCGAACGGGTGTTCTAGCGGACGGGAACCACCACGGGGGCCATGAGGTCGAACCGCTGGGCGGCCAGGTCGACCACCAGGTCGACGTCTTCGTCGAGGATATAGCGCGCCTGGGCGAGCGCTTCGGCGGCGCGGCGCGCCTGGGCGACGTAGGCATCGCGGTCGCGGTAGCGCTCGGCTATTGCCGGACGGGGGTCGCCCGTTTCCGCGCGGGCGGCGGAGGTCGGTGGGAAGGGCAGGGTGAAGCCCATCATGTCCACCAGCTGGCCTGGCGCGCCGGTCTCCGGATGGCGGGCGACCCAGCCGGTGTGGGTGGCGACGGGCACGCTGAGATCGGGCAGCCGAATACCGGCCAGCTCGTTGCCATCGGCGTCGACCGCGGCGGCGTAGCTGGGATACGGCGTGTCGTCGTCGCGCTTGCGCAGGGTTGGCATGAGCGCTGGGTCGAGCGACACCAGGCCAGGCAGTGCGCGCATCTGTGCGAGGATGGCTTCGCGGCTCACTGCCGTGCCGTCAGCCAGTCGAGGGAACGCATTCGGCGGCGGCTCGACGCCGTGCGACACCCATTCGTCCAGGCGCACCAGCAGCGCGCGAAAAACGGTGCTGCCATCGACAACCGTCAAGGCATTTGCGGTCCGAGCGCCGGCCGGGTTGGTGTCGATCAGCAGGGCATCGCCTGGACCGTGGCGGTGACCGGCAATGAGATACAGGCGCTCCTCGGGTGGCGGTTCGACGTCGCGCGAGCCGCTCGCATCGGTGTGGATCAGCGAGCAGTCGCTGCGCCAGTATTCGGATGATGTGTTGGTCGTGAAGATGCGTGGTAGTCCGCCGAGCTCGCGTTGACGCGCGAGTAAGCCGTCCGAGTCAAACGGCGGCAGCCCGCCAGAGCCGTGCGGGTTCGTCTCCGAGGGCTGCCCGTAGCGCTGGTTGAACTCACCACGGCGCGCGCCGGCGACGTGCGGATTCAGTCCGTCGAAGACCTGGCGGCCGGCCTCGTCGAGATTCATACCGTCGTACAGGTACTGACGCAGGAAGCGACCGCACTGCGAGATGCCGTAGCCGTAGGTGAAGTCGATGCGACCGGCAGCAGGGTTTTCGGCGCTGAGATCGTGGTGCAGCCAGGCCACACAGTCGCGCACCGCCAGCATGCCCGTTCCAACTACCGGGCTGATCCGGGTGGTGTAGCTGACCTCGTACCACTGGCCTGGCTGGAAGCCGTCGGCGAGCCAAACGTAGCTGTCATCGGCAACCAGTTGGCCATCAACCTCGCGAGCAAAGCGCCAGCTCGCGCGTGGAATCGCGGTGCGCGGGCCGTTCATGCTGTCGCGGACCGTCAATTCGGCCGTAGCTTCGTTCACGTCGGCGGCTGGATAGGGTTGGTGGCTGAGCGCGATCTTGCCGGGCGGTGGATGCAGCGGCCAATGCGACAGCAAATGGAACGAGTGGGCCTCGTTCGGCTGAAACGCCACATTGATTCGGCCAGGAATGGCGTTGCCGTCGGGCCCAAGCGCCTGCGGCGCGTCGAGCCCCGTCAGGCCGGGCACCCGGCGGACGTCCCATTGCCAGCCGCACATAGCGACCGTCCAACCGTGGCGCATGAGGAAGCCGTCGCCCGGGTCGATCTCGTCGGTGGGTGGTAGGCGCACGTCACGCGCCGGCACGCGATTGAATGGCACGCCAAAGCGCTGGCCGCGGTTGACCACGTAGAACAGCAAGCGGCGATTGGCGCGCTGTGCATCTCGAGGCTGGAGCAGCACGAAGTCTGAGGAGAAGTGGACGCGGCCGTCCGTGTCGCGTGCGGCGCGGTCGAGATCGACGATGCGCTGATTGGCCGGGTGGCTGGGCTCGACAGCGAAATGCATGATGCCGTCGACGCGTTCGTAGTCGTGCGCGAACGGCGTACGACGGGTGACTTCCAGGTGCGATACGGACACAGCCCCTCCTCGGTCGACTCAGCGAAACTCAAGCCACGCGGTCTGCAGCGCGCTGACTGAAGGGTACCGCTCGCGCGGATCCGCTTGCGTGGCCCTCTGCGCCACAGCGAACAGACCCGCGCTCAGCACCTCGCCGTCGACCCACGGGTGGATGCACTAGCGGCGCAGGCGCGGATCGAGCGCGTCGCGCAGACCGTCGGCGACGAGGTACAGCGCCAGCACGGTGCTGAAGATGAAGACGCCGGGTGCCACGACCAGCCACACGCCGCTCGAAAAGTAGCGCTGCGCGTTCGACAACATATTGCCCCACGACGCCTGCGGCGGCTGGACGCCCAGGCCGAGGTAGCTCAACGCCGATTCGGTCAAAATAACCGCGCCGATGTCCTGGCCGAGGATAACCAGCGCGATGGGCAGCACGTTGGGCACCAGGTGGCGCGCGATCAGTCGCACGTTCGAGGCGCCCGAAGCGCGTGCTGCCAGAATATAGTCGCGCTCGCGCGCGGCAATCACCTGGCCGCGCATCACCCGCGCGACGCCCGGCCAGCTGATGAGTCCGATCACCAGCGCCAGCACCTCGACGCTCGGGCGGAACAGCGCGCCGACCAGAATCAACAGGAAGATGCCTGGGATCGCGCGCAGCGTACTGATCAGCCAGACCACCAGGTCGTCGACCCGTCCGCCATAGAAGCCACCCGCGGCACCCAGCGCGATCCCGACCGACAGCGTGAGCGCGGCCGCGGCAAAGCCAATCGTGAGCGACACCCGCGCGCCATACAGCGCGCGTACGAGCTGGTCACGGCCAAACTCGTCCGTACCCAGCCAGTGCGCCGGGCTCGGCGGTTTGACCGTGTTCAGCATGTCGATGCGCGTCGGATTGGTGTTGAAGACCTGGACCGCAATGACCTCGGCGGAGACCGCCAGGATGGCGTAGACGATCAACACAGCGGCGGCGATCAGCGTTAGCCGATCGTGCCGGATGCGCGACCAGGCGGTCGCCAATAAGCCGCGCGATGGTCGTGTTCGGGCTGCTTCCAGTGTGGCTGGTGAGCGGGCTGGCTGGAGCTCGACCGTCGTCGTAGTCACTTGGGAAGTCCTAGCGGAGGCGGATGCGTGGGTCGACGATTCCGTACAGCACGTCGGACAGGATCGTGCCGAAGATGATCAGCGCCGAGGCAACCAGGACCAGGCCCATGACCACCGGATAGTCGCGCGCGTAGGCAGCGTCGACGGCGAGTCTGCCCATGCCTGGCCAGGAGAAGACAAACTCTGTGGTCGCGGCGCCGCCGAGTAAGGCTGGTAGTGAGCCGCCCAGGACCGTGATTACTGGGATGAGCGCGTTGCGGAGCGCATGGACGTAGACGACGACCGTTTCTCTGAGGCCTTTGGCTCTCGCCGTGCGGACGTAATCCTGGCTCAGCACTTCGAGCACTTCGGTACGCGTGTAGCGGGCGAAGACGGCCAGAAAGCCTGTCGACAGGATGACCGCGGGCAGCAACAGGTGCTTGGCGCGATCGCCGAGGTCGAAGGCGGAGCTGCCCAGGGTGACGATACCGCCCGCGGGCAGCCACTGCAGCGTCACCGAGAACAGGATGATCGCGAGTAGGCCCAGCCAGAAGTGCGGTACAGCGTCGCCCATCACCGCGAACACGCGGACGATTTGATCTGGCCAGCCACCTCTATGTACGGCGGCCCACAGGCCCGCTGGGATTCCGATGCCGATGCCGAGTATGAGGGCGGCAAGGGTGAGCTGGAGCGTCGCTGGCAGTCGCTCGAGAATGACGTCGCGCGCGGGCAGATGTGTTTGAAAGCTTCGGCCGAAGTCGAGCCTGACGGCCTTGCCCAGCCAGTCCAGGTACTGGACGGGCAGTGGCCGGTCGAAGCCGTACGCGACCCTGAGCGCCGCCATTTGTTCCGCGGTCGTGCCGCGCGCATCTTCGAACACGGTCAGGGGATCGCCCGGCGCCAGGCGCATGATGGCGTAGGCGATCACCGTGATCGTCAGAAACGTAGGGATCGCCTGCAGAAGGCGTCTGATGACGTAGCGCGCCATGAGGTCAGCTCACGCGATGCCCGGACCGCCCGAGCCCCAGAGGGGAACCCTTCGGGTTTGTCGGTTCGGTGGCGCTCCGCCGCGGAGCCTGCTGGCCCAACGGACTGCAACCCATCCGACGCGGCCAGGACGCCGGCAGCATGGCGGAAGCGCTCCGGCAAGGAGGCGTCCGGCTCGCATGGACGCTGGCTGGCGCAGGGTGGGCGGCGTCTGTGGTCGGCCGAATGCCGTCCGCTAGGACTGAACGGTCCATTTGTGGACGTTGTAGAGCAGCCTTCGGAAGGGGCTGGGGTCGATGCCCGCGACCTTCTTGTTGGAGGCAACGATCGACCGCTCCTGGAACAGGAAGTTCCAGCCGGCGCCTTCAGAGACCTTGTCCTGGATCTGGGTGTACAGGTCCTTGCGCGCGGCTTGCGCGCAGCCGGGGACCGTGCGCGCTTTCTCGATCAACGCATCAAGCTCAGGCGTACTGAAGCCCGAGCGATTGAAACCTTCCTTGCCCGTGGCCGGGTCAGGCTTGCGGCTCGAGTGCCACAGGTCATAGTTATCCGGGTCAGCGCCAAAGACGAACCCCGAGACGAACATGTCGAACTCGAGCTTGTTGATGCGGTTGATCATCGACGCGAAGTCCTGGAGCTGGATCTCCATATCGACGCCGACGTCCTTGAACTGCTGCTGGGCGATCGTCACGACGGCTTCGCGGACCTTGGCGCCAGAGTTCGTCCAGATCGTGTACTTCAGTGGCTGACCACCCTTGGCCCGAATACCACCAGCGCCCACGGTCCAGCCCGCCGCATCGAGCATCTGTTTGGCCTTGTCGGGGCTGAAGTCGTACTGCTTGGTGTTGGGGTTGTACGCCCACGAATCGGGCGGCACATCCGAAGCCATCGGTCGGCCCTCGCCGAGCAGCACCTGATCGATAATCAGCTTGCGGTCCAGCGCGTAGTTGAGCGCCTGGCGCACATGCATGTCGTCCAGGCCGGGCTGGCGCGTGTTGTAGGCGAGGTAGGTCAACCCGAGCGGGAAGTAGCGGGTGATGGCATGGGTGGGCTCGAGGTCCTTGACCTCGGTGGCATCGATGACTGCCACGTCGACCTCGCCCGTCTTGAGCTGCGCGATCTGCGCCGCGCGATCTTTCAGCGGGCGCAAGATGAAGCGGTCGATACTGGGCCGGCCGCCCCAGTAATCGTCGTTCGCCTGCAGGGTGACGTGGTCGTCCTTGACCCACTCGACGAACTTGAAGGCACCTGAGCCGACCGGCTTGAGATTGAACGGATCCTCGTTCAGGTCCTTGCTGTTCTCGAGCAGATGCTTGGGCAGGATGCCCAGCTGCGTGAGGTCGTTCAGGAACGGGCAGTACGCCTCGGTCAAGGAAATGCGCAGCGTCTGCGGATCGACGGCGTCGACCGATTTGACCTTCTCGACCGACGAGGTGCGCTGTGTCTTGACCCTGTCGGTCTTGAGCACGTCATAGGTGAACTTGACGTCGTCGGACGTCAGGGCATGGCCATCGTGGAACTTGACGCCGCTGCGGATCTTGAACGTATAGGTTTGCGCGTCGGGCGAGATCTCCCACGACTCGGCCAGCTCTGGGATGATCGCGCCAGTCTTCGGGTCGGTGTTGACGAGCGGATCGAAGACGCGCTCGGTGATCGCGCCCGAGACGGTATCGGACTGCAGAATCGTGTTCAGGATGCGGACGTCGGTGCCGACCACGGAGTAGACGATCTGGCCGCCCTTGGCCGGGGCTGCCGCCGCTGGCTTGGCTGGCGCAGTGGTCGCCGCCGCGGCTGCTGGGGCTGTGGTGGCCGCGGCGGGCGCCGTCGTGGCCGCCGGTGCAGGTGCCTCTGTTGGCTTGGCGACCGGTGCAGTGGGGGCGGCCGGGGTTGGCGCACCTGGGCCACAGGCGACGGTCAGGGCAAGCAACAGCAGAGCGGCGAACCGAAGGCTTGCATACGCCAAGCGTTCGAACATGGCACCTCCCCCGCAGATAGGCGCAGTGTCTAGTGGTTCCTATCCTACGCGTGCGAGGGCATTGTGTCTTGGCCGCAAGCCAGGTATGATTACCGACGGTGAAGGGAGGTGATGCCACGAAATGAGTAGTCATTTAGGCGTCACCTCCGCGGCAGCGTAAAGCAGCCTCGGGGCGTGACGCCATAAGCTTTCACCGCGGAGACGGGCGGCTCATAACGAGCCGCCCGTTCTCGTTTGTGTAGGCTTTTGCTCGATGGTGATGATTGATGGGCCACTGCCGAGCATGCCCGAAGGCAACAGTGTGCTGGTGGTCATGGCCCACCCGGACGATGCTGAGTTCGGCTGCGGCGGGACGATCGCGCGCTGGGCGTCAGCTGGCAAAGAGATCAACTACGTGCTGTGTACGAGCGGCGACAAAGGGTCAAGCGACCCCAATGCCGTGCCCTACCAGTTGGCAAAGACGCGGCGTGCCGAGCAGATCAATGCTGCGCATGCTTTAGGCGCGCGAGACGTGGTGTTCCTGAGCTATGAGGACGGCGTGTTGCGCAACACGCTCGAGCTGCGGCGTGACATCGTGCGCCAGATCCGCCGCTTCAAACCCGACGCGGTCATCTGTCAGGACCCGACCATGCGCTTCGGTGGCAACCGCTACTTGAACCACCCGGACCATCGCGCCGCGGGCGACGCGTGCCTGGACGCCGTGTACCCGTCGGCGCGCGACCCGCACGTGTTTCCTGAGCTCTTGATCGAGGAGCTCTTGCCGCACAAGGTCCGCGAAGTGTTCATGTCGACCCAGCAGAATGCCGACCTGTGGATCGACATCACCGAATGCTTCGAGCGCAAACTGGAAGGCCTGCGCCAGCACACCTCGCAAGTGGGCGATCGCTTCGAGCAGGTCGTCGAGCGCATCAAAGAGCGCTCTCGGCAATTGAGCAAAGCCCAGGGCCTGGATTTCGAGTATGCCGAAGGCTACAGGTACTTTCGGCTCGACTAGCAGAGCTTGCTACTTCACGTCGAGCAGCTCGACCTCGAATTTCAACGTGGCGTTGGGGGGAATGACACCGCCGGCGCCGCGGGCGCCGTAGCCCAGCTCGGGCGGGATGGTCAGCGTGCGCTTGCCGCCGACTTTCATCCCGGCGACGCCTTCGTCCCAGCCTTTGATGACCCGTCCACCACCGAGTGGAAACGAGAATGGCTGACCGCGATCCTTCGACGAATCGAACTTGGTGCCATCGGTCAGCCAGCCCGTGTAGTGCACCGACACGGTCTTGCCGGAAATCGCCTCGGCGCCGGAGCCGACCTGTTCGTCGGTGTACTTCAGTCCGTCCTGCAACGTGACCTCCTTGCCGGTGCCACCGCCACTGGCCGCGGAGCTACAGCCAGCCAGCAGCACCAGCGCGGCAAGAACAAGCAGCGGTCACATACCTCCACACAGTATGCAGTTCCGCCTCGGTCGGGAGACGAATGTGGCGACATGCCCCAGTAGACAGATAGCCAATCCAGTGGGACACTGGCCCGATTATGACTACGACCCCCAACCAGACCGGGGTGAACTTCTACGCGCCGGAGCTCCTCGCTGACCCCTATCCGTGGTACGCCGAGCTGCGCGCAACCGGGATCGCCTACTTCAGCCCGCCAACTCAGCCCGACGTGCGCGTGCCGATCCTGAGCCGCTACGCCGACGTGCAGCAAGTGCTACGCGATCCACGGTTCGGCCGCGCCGGGTTCAGCAAAGGCGCGCTGACGGCGCTGGGCGACGGGCCACTGTCGAGGGCGTTTGGCCAGTGGATGCTGTTCCGCGACCCACCGGACCACACGCGCCTGCGCGGCCTGGTCAATCGCGCCTTCACGCCGCGCGCGGTCGAGGCGCTGCGCACACATATCGACGCGATCGTCCAGGGGCTGCTCGATAAGCACCGGGGCAAACCCTACTTCGACCTCGTAAGCGGGTTCGCCTACCCGCTGCCGGTGCTGGTCATCTGCGAGCTGCTGGGCGTGCCGCCCGAAGACCGCGGCCGCTTCAGTGTCTGGTCAGCGGCAATCGGCCAGGGCCTCGACAACCTGGGCATGGGCGATCCCGAGGTAGTCCGGCGCGGCAACGAGGCCGCGGCCGGACTGACCGAGTATTTCCGCGGACTGATTCACGCGCGGCGCGGTGCCGCCGTCGACGACATCTTGCATGGACTCGTCGCCGCCGAGGAGCAAGGCGAGCGGCTCTCTGAGGACGAGCTGCTCGCGACGTGCGTGCTGATCTTCTTCGCCGGCCATGAGACGACCGTGAACTTGATCGGCAACGGTACGCTCGCACTGCTGCGGCATGCGGACGAGCTGGCGCGCTTGCGGTCCAATCCCGCGCTACTGCCGGGCGCAGTCGAAGAGCTGCTGCGCTACGACAGTCCTGTACAACGCAGCGGGCGGGCCGTGCTCGCCGACGTCGAGCTCAACGGCATCGTCCTGCACCAGGGCGAGCGAGTCAACGTGCTGATCGGCGCGGCGAATCGCGATCCGGCCCAGTTCAATGACCCGGACCGGCTCGACATAACCCGCTCGAATGCCGTGCAGCACCTGTCGTTCGCGGCGGGCATCCACTATTGCGTCGGGGCGCCGCTGGCGCGACTCGAGGCGCAGCTCGCGCTCGGCGCGCTGCTGCGGTTTGCGCCCGAGCTGCGTCTGGCGACCGACAATCCGGCCTGGCGGGCGACGTTCGTGCTACGCGGTCTGTCCGCACTGCCTGTGGCGGTATGACGCAGGCCGAAGCACGAGCGCCGGCCACGTTCTTTCCCGCCCTGGGCGGCGACCTGCCGACGATCGTGCGCGCCGAGGGTATCTACCTGTACGACGAGCGCGGCCGGCCGATCATCGACGCCGCGGGCGGCGTCGGCGCGGTGACGTCGATCGGGCATGCGGTGCCCGAGGTCGTCGAGGCCATCGCCGAGCAGCTGCGCACGGTGGCGTTCGTGCCGTGGACCCAGTTTCAGACTGAGCCGGCGCGTGCCTTTGCCGAGCGCGTGGCTGCCGTAACGCCGGCTGGGCTGAACAACGTGGCGCTCTTCAATGGCGGCTCCGAAGTCACCGAAGGCGCGGTCAAGCTGGCGCGACAGTACTGGTTGGCGCGCGGCAAGACTGAGAAGTACCTGGTGATCAGCCGCTGGCAGGGTTTCCACGGCATGACGCTGGGTGCAAGTGGCTTCGGCGGGCACACCGGACGGCGGCGGCCGTACCAGCCCATGGTGCACGACATGCCCAAAATTCCGCCGGCGTATGCGTATCGGTGCGAGGACTGCGCCAGTGGCTCACTGCGCTGCGCAGATGAGCTCGAGCGGACCATTCGCTGGTATGGCGCAGAGAGCGTGGCGTGCTTCATTGCGGAGCCGGTCGTCGGGGCAACCATGGGCGCCGTGCCTGCTCCGGACGGGTACTTCCAACGGATCCGCGAGATCTGCGCACGTCATGAGGTGTTGTTTATCGCCGACGAGGTGATGACTGGCTTTGGCCGCACTGGCCGATGGTTCGCTTTGGAGCACTGGGGTGTGGCACCCGACATCCTGGTCGCGGCCAAAGGCGTGAGCGGCGGCTACGCGCCGCTGGCGGTGCTCGTGGGGTCCGATGAGGTTGTTGGTGCACTGAAGTCTGCAGGCACACCGTGGGTGGCTGGCCACACGTTTGCCCAGAACCCCGTGACGGCCACCGCCGGGCTGGCCGTGCTGCGGTACATCGAGGAGCATGGCCTCGTGCACGCCGCGGCTGAACGAGGTGCGGAGCTGTCGGCTGCGCTGCAACGCGTGGCCGAGCGACACGAGACGCTCGGCAACGTGCGCGGTCTGGGCATGCTGCAAGGCATCGAGCTGGTGCGCGACAAAGCGTCGAAGGAACCATTTCCGATCGAAGACGCGGTCGCGCACAAGCTGGGCAGAGCGTGCATCGAAGAAGGCGTCGCGATCTACCCAGGTCAAGGTGGCGCCGACGGCCAGTCGGGCGACCACGCGCTGGTTACACCGCCCTTGACGATCACATCGGCGCAAATCGACGAATTGGCCAGCGCCATCGATCGGGCGTTGACCCGCGTCGAGCGGGAGCTCTAGACCAGCAGTAGGAGCGGCTTTTCCAGGAGGCCTTGGAGAGCCTGGAGGTAGCGCGCGCCGGTGGCGCCGTCCAGGGCGCGGTGATCGACGGACAGGGTGAGCTTCATATGCTCGCGCAGGGCAATCTCGCCCTGGAACTCGGCCGGCTCGCGGGTGATCGCACCCACCGCGAGGATGGCCGCCTCGGGCGTGTTGATCACGGCGTTGAACTGCTCGATGCCGAACATGCCGAGATTGCTCACGGTGAAGGTGCCGCCCGAGTAATCAGGCGGCTGCAGCTTGCCTGATTGGGCGCGTTCGGCCAGGTCGCGCGACTCCTGAGCGATCTGCGACAGCGGCTTCTTGTCGACGTCGCGCACCACGGGCACGATGAGGCCGCGCTCGGTAGCCACGGCAATGCCGATATGCACCTGGTGATGCTTGATCAAGGAATCCTCGGCGAACGAGACGTTCACTTCGGGGACTTTGCGCAGCGTCAACGCCGCGGCCTTGACGACCAGGTCGTTGAAGCTCACTTTGACGCCCTGCTCGACGATCTGCTTGCGCAGCTTGACCAGCTCGGTGGCATCGACCGTGACGGTCAAGAAGAAGTGCGGCACGGTGCGCGTGCTCTCGGCCATGCGGCGGGCGATCGTCCTGCGCATTTGCGACAGCGCGATACGCTCGTCGCCTTCGGCGGGCACTGCTGCAGGCTTCGGCGGCTCCTCTGTGCCAGCTCGCCCGCCCGAAGACAGCGCTGCCTCGACGTCGGAGCGGATGACTCGTCCCTGGGGCCCGCTGCCCTGGATGCGTGACAGGTCGAGTCCGTGTTCGGCGGCGATGTGGCGCGCGACGGGTGATGCGCGGACTTTGCCGTCGGCGGCGTCGACGTCGTCACGGGGCGCGACTGGGGCGGGCGTGGTCGGTTGCTCGGCCGGCGCGGCCTGTGCTGTCCGCGGCTTTTCGGTGCCGGTGGCCTCGGCGGCCGGTGGCTCGGCGGCCGGCGGCTCGGCGGCAGGCTGTTCGGCGGCAGGCGTTTCGGCAGCTTTGGCCGGTGGAGTTGAGGATGGCGCGGCGGCGCCCGAGCCGATGCGCGCGACGGGTTTGCCGATGGCGACCGTGGCGCCCTCGGGCGCCAGGATCTCCTGCAGGGTGCCGGCCTCGAACGAGGTCAGATCCATGGTCGCTTTGTCGGTCTCGATCTGGGCGATGACATCGCCCTTGGCGACCTGATCGCCGGGCTTCTTGAGCCACGAGGCGATCGTGCCCTCCTCCATCGTGTCGCTCAGGCGGGGCATCGTCACCTCGGCCATTAGCGGGTGCTCCGGGCGCGGTAACCGCTCGCGTCGAGGGTGGCCTTGATTGCCGCGACGATGTTCTGCGACTTGGGCAGGGCAGCCTGCTCCATGACCTTGGCGTAGGGCAGCGGAATCTCAGCCTGAGCGACGCGCTTGATCGGCGCATCGAGATAGTCGAATGCGCCTTCATGAATCGTGGCCACCAGTTCGGCGCCGACGCCGTATGAGTACCAATCCTCTTCGACGACGACGGCGCGGCTCGTCTTTTTGACCGACTCGATCAGCGTGTGACGGTCGAGCGGACGCAGCGAGCGCACGTCGATGACCTCGCACGAGATGCCTTGCTCCTGTTCGAGCCGGCGCGCGACCTCGAGCGCCACCACGGACATGCGCGAGTAGGCAATCAGGGTCAGATCGGTGCCTTCCTTCATGATGGCCGCCTTGCCGATGGGCACCGTCCACTCGTCGTGATGGCCATTGGTGCTCGCTTCGCCGCCCAGGTCGGGCACTTCGCCTTTGGTGTTGTAGAGAGCCAGGTTCTCGAGGAAGATGACCGGATCGTCGTCGCGGATCGAGGATTTCAGCAGGCCACGCGCATCGGCCGGGGTGGCCGGCGCGACGACTTTCAAGCCCGGGATATACGCGTACCACGAGCTGAAGTTCTGCGAATGTGTCGCTGCCAGTTGCTGACCACCACCCTCAGGTGTGCGCAGCACCATGGGCACGCGCGCTTGCCCGCCGAACATGTAGTGGATCTTGGCCGCGTGGTTGACCACCTGGTCGAGCGCCAGCAGGCTGAAGTTGACGGTCATGATCTCGACCACGGGCCGTAGGCCGAGCATCGCCGCGCCGACGGCGGCGCCGACGAAGCCCTCTTCGGCAATCGGCGTGTCCATCACGCGCTCGGGTCCGAACTCTTTGAGCAGGCCGGCGGTGATCTTGTACGAGCCTTCGAACAGGCCGATTTCCTCGCCCATGAGCACGACGTTCTGATCGCGGCGCATCTCCTCGGCGAGCGTGTCGTGCAGCGCCTGGCGATAGGTGACTACTGCCATGGCTCCTGGCCAGGCAGCGCCGTTGGCTGGTTTTCGACATCGGTCGCGTAGCTGAACTCGAACAATTTGGCCGGATCGGGCTCGGGACTCTCGTCGGCGAATTCGACCGCCGCCTGAACCTCGCGATCGATCTCCTCTTCGAGCTGCTGCAGCTGATCGTCGTCGAGGACGCCGTCGCGCTTGAGCCGACCGGCCAAGCGCACGAGTGGGTCGTGGGTGCGAATTTCCTGCAGGTAGGTGTCGGCGCGATAGCGATCGGGATCGACCACCGAGTGGCCCTTGAGGCGGAAGCTTTTGATGTCGAGCAGGCTCGGAATGCGATCTTTTCGGGCTCGCTCGACGGCTTCGCGGGTGGCGTCGCGGGTGGCGATGACGTCGTTGCCGTCGACTTCGACGCCCGGCATGCCGTACGCGCACGCCTTCTTGTACAGCTCGGCGACGGCCGAGCCGGCCGCGACCGAGGTGCCCATGCCGAAACCGTTGTTGATGACCGCGAACACCACCGGCAGCTTCCACAGCGCGGCCAGGTTGAGCGATTCGTGGAACGCGCCGATGTTGGTGGTGGCGTCGCCCATCTGGCACACCACCACGTCCTTGTCGCCTTTACGCACGATGGCCAGGCCAGCCCCGGTCGCGAGGGGCAGCTGACCACCGACGATGGCGTAGCCGCCGAGCAGGCGCTTTTCCCAGTCGAACAGGTGCATCGAGCCGCCGCGACCACGCGAGACGCCACCCTCGCGGCCGAAGAGCTCGGCCATGACCTTGCCTGGGTCGATCCCGCGCGCGATGGCGTACCCGTGCTCGCGGTAGTTCGTGAACAGGTAATCGTTGGCCTGCATGCCGGCGATCAGGCCGACGCAGGTGGCTTCCTCGCCCAGGTTCAGGTGGCAGTAGCCGCCGATCTTGGCGCGCTGATACATCTCGGCCGTCTTCTCCTCGAAGCGGCGCACGAGCAGCATCATGCGGAAGTAGTGCTTGAGCTCCGCGGAGCTGGCGGCGGACTTGACGGCGTGGGCACGCCCGTTGCGGGCGGTGCGCGTAGGCGTGGCGCGAGGACTCACCGATGGGGACCTGTTACGAAAAATGGTAACCGAAGGTTCGCGCCGGCTCGTGCCCTTCCCCATTGCGCAACCGAATGGTTGCGTGTTATTGTGCAACCTGGAGGTTGCATATGATGATGGCAACACAGACCGACCGCATCCATAAAGAACTCCTGCTCAACGCTCCACTGAGCCGCGTCTGGCACGCGGTGTCCGACGCTCAGCGCTTCGGCGAGTGGTTCGGCGTCCGCCTCGACGGCGCCTTCACACCTGGCGCGCTGGTCCGCGGCCAGCTTCTCGAGCCGGGCTACGAGCACCTGCCGTTCGAAGTAACAGTGGAACGCGTGGAGCCCGAACGTCACCTCTCGTTCCGGTGGCACCCGCACGCCATTCAAACCGACCAGGATTACTCGAAGGAGCCAACTACCCTGATCGTTTTCGAGCTCCAGGCGAAGGGCGACGCCACGCTGTTGACCGTTGACGAGTCGGGTTTCGATGCCCTGCCCCTGGCGCGCCGCCTCGAGGCGTACCGCGGCAACGAGGGGGGCTGGACCGAGCAGATGCAGCGCATCGCGCGCTATGTTGGCCACAACGCCTGACGACGCCGCGTCAGTTTTTGCTGCGCTGGGCGACCCGACTCGCCTGGCGCTGGTCGCGCGGCTGAGCGCTCGCGGTCCATTGTCGATCGCGCGCCTGGCGGCGGGCAGCACCGTCAGCCGTCAGGCCGTGACCAAGCACCTGCATGTGCTGGCCGCGGCCGATCTGGCGCACAGCGCCCGACTTGGGCGCGAGCTTATCTGGCAGCTCGACACCGCTCGCCTACGCCAGGCGCGCCAGGCGATCGATCAGATCTCCACGCAGTGGGATCAGGCGCTCGACAAGCTGCGCCACTATGTCGAAGAAGACACGTAGTCGCCTCGCTCAAGTCGCCTCTCCCCGCCGCGCGGGAGGGAGTAGCGGGAGTAGCGGAACTAGCGGCGGTCGACCGTCGGGTCGAGCATGTCGCGCAGGCCGTCGCCGGCCAGGTTGAAGCCGAGCACGGTCATGAAGATAGCCAGGCCCGGGAAGGTGGCCAGGTTCGGATTGGAGAAGATGTATTGGCGACCTTCGCCCAGCATCGAGCCCCACTCTGGTGTTGGGCCCTGCACCCCGAGGCCCAGAAATCCGAGCCCGGCGGCGGTCAAGAGTGTGCTGCCCAGACCCAGCGTGGCCTGGATCACGACCGGTCCGAGCGCATTGGGCAGCACGTGGCGCCAGATGATCAACGCACCGGGCGCGCCGAACCCCCGCGCCGCTTCGACGTAGCCGCGGTAGCGAATCGATAGCGTCGAAGCCCGCACCAGGCGCACGAACGCCGGCAACACGCCGAGGCCGACGGCGACGATCACCTTGTCCAGGCCGACGCCAAGCACGGCCACCAGCGACAGCGCTAGCAAAAAGCCTGGAAACGAGAGCAGCACGTCGATGACGCGCTGAATGGTCAGGTCGACCCAGCCACCGTAATAGCCGCTGATCGCGCCCAAGGGCACGCCAACGGCTAACCCCAGACCCACCGCCGCAAAGCCGATAACCAGCGAGAACCGGGCGCCGTAGACCAGCCGGGCGAGGATGTCTCGACCGAGGTGATCGGTGCCTAGCCAATGGCTAAGGGTGGGATCGCGCAGGGCTTCTTCGAGGTGGTTCTCTTCGGGGTTGTAGCCCATGACCAGTGGCGCTGTGAGCGCCAGTGTGAAGAACACAAGCAGTACGGCCAGCCCGCCTACGGCGCCGCGGTTGCGGCAAAAGCGCAGCCAGTGCGCGCGGAGCGCGCGGGTGTCCGGTGCCAGGTGTCGGGTGCCAGGAGAGTTCGCGGCGCTTCCGACACCCGACACCCGAGACCCGACACTGCTCGTCATGAGTAGTGGATCCGTGGATCGATCGCGCCGTACAGCACGTCGACGGCGAGATTGACCAGGATGAACAGGGTCGAAAATGTCAGCACAATGCCCTGCACGACCGGGTAGTCGCGCGCGAACAGGGCGTCGACCAGCAATTGGCCCATCCCTGGCCAGCCGAACACGGTCTCGGTCAGTACGGCGCCGCCCAGCAGCGTGCCGAACTGGTGGCCGACCACGGTCACGATCGGCAACAGGGCGTTGCGCAGCGCGTGGCCGTAGACGATGGCTCGATCGACCAGGCCTTTGGCCTGCGCGGTGCGCACGTAATCGGCGCTCAGCACTTCGAGCATCGTCGAGCGGGTCATGCGCGCGATGAGCGCGACCGAAAACGCGGCCAGCGTCAGCGTCGGCAGCACCCAGGCGCCGGGGTCCTGTGAGCCGGCCGCGGGCAACCAGCGCAGCTTGATCGCAAAGACGACGATCAACATCAGCCCGAACCAGTACACGGGCACCGAGATACCGAACAACATCAGCGCCGACATCAGCGCGTCCAGGCGCCCGTTGTGGTGCACCGCGGCCAGCAAGCCGGCGCTGATGCCCAGCAGTGCCGCGACGGCGATGCTGGTCGCGGCGAGCTCGGCCGTGCCGGGTAGGCGGGCCAGGACTTCGTTGACCACAGGCTGGCCAGAGCGGGCCGAGGTGCCCAGATCGAAATGCGTCAGGCGGCCTAGAAAAGCCGCGTACTGGACGGGACCGGGCTGATCGAGCCCGAGCTGATGTCGAATAAGCTCGACGTCCGCCTCGCTGGCCAGCAGCCCGGCGATGATGCGCGCCGGGTCGCCTGGCAGCAGGCGGACCATCATGAACACCACCAGCGAGACGCCGAGCAGGGTCGGCACAGCGGCCAGCAAACGGCGTGCGACGTAGTGGATCACTGGGGGGAGTGGGGAGTGAGGAGTGGGGATTGAGGGAGCACTGAGCAAGTGGTCTGGCGTCGGCGGGAATTTACCACCGGCGTCCGACGCCCCCACTCCTCACTCCTCATTCCTCACTCCCGAACTAGCCCGTCAATCGTACTCCTGAGAAGCGCACGTGTTCGGCGACGATGACGAGATGTCTTGCAGGAGCTCGACGGTGGCTGACGCACCGAGTCGTACGGCGCCGGATGGGTACCGGCGGAGTGCGCCGTCCCGTACTGATGCGAAGCAGGCCCAGATGGGTAACGCCGCCGGCGTAGGGCGGCACAAGAGACGCTGGCCTGGACACGTAGCGCCGGAGGCGCAGGGCGGCTTGGCAGCTCGACGGCACTGGTGACCGCGGTGGCCGTAGCGGCTAGAGTGCACCACCAATGCCCGCTGGCTGGAGCATCCTGACCGACTACTTGCGTCCGCACCTTGCGCGGACGCTGGTACTGGCGTGCCTGCTGCTGGTGGGGATCGGCGTCGAGCTGGCCAATCCCCAGATCCTACGCACGTTCATCGACTCGGCCACCGGTGGCGCCGAGATGGACCAGCTCGTGCGCATCGCCGTCGTGTTCCTGGTGGTGGCCGTCGCGGCCCAGGTCGTCTCGATCGCCGAGACCTACCTGGCCGAAGACCTGGGCTTGATCGCGACCAACGCCCTGCGCGCCGACCTGACCCTGCATAGCCTGCGCCTGGACCCCGACTTCCACGCCAGTCACACGCCCGGCGAGCTGATCGAGCGCATCGACGGTGATGTCAGCACCCTGGCCAACGTCTTTTCGCGCTTTGTGGTCTACATCATCGGCAATGGCCTGCTCATCGCAGGCCTGCTGGCGTTGCTGGTGCAGCTCGACTGGCGCGTCGGTCTCGTGATGACCGTCGCGGCGACGCTGGCCCTGCTGGCCATGAACCGCCTGCGGGCGCTTGCCGTGCCGCACTGGGCGGCCGCCCGCCAGGCCAGCGCTGACCTGTACGGGTTCCTCGAGGAGCGGCTGAGCGGCACCGAGGACATTCGTGCCAGTGGCGCGACCGGCTACGTCATGCGCCGCTTTCACGAGCGCTCGCGCCGTTTCGTCCGCCAGGAGCTGTCGGCGTTCGCCGTCGGGATGGTTGGCTTCCAGTCGGCCGCCTCGGTGCTGACCATCGGCGAAGCGGTCGCCCTGGGCGTGGGTGGCTATTTGTTTCTGTCGGGTGCGCTCACGCTGGGCGGCGTGTACCTGATCTTTGCCTACACGCAGGTGCTCAATCGCCCCATCGAACAGATCACCCGCCAGATGCAGGACTTGCAGCAAGCAGGCGCCGGTCTGCGCCGCATCCGCGAGCTCATGCGCGTGCAGCCGTCCTTAAGCGATGGCGCGCGCGACCTCCCAACGGGTGCCCTGTCAGTCGCGCTGAGCGGCGTGTCGTTCGGCTATCTGCCCGACGAACCAGTGTTCGAGGGTCTGACGTTGTGCCTGGATGGCGGTCAGGTGCTGGGCGTGCTCGGTCGCACCGGGATCGGCAAGAGCACGCTCGCCAAGTTGCTCCTGCGCCTGTACGACCCAGGTGCGGGCTGCATTCAACTGGGCGGAATCGATCTGCCGCAGGTGCGCTTCACGTCGCTGCGCGAACGCGTCGGACTGGTCACCCAGGAGATTCAGCTGTTCCATGCCACGGTCCGCGACAACCTGTCGCTGTTCGATCCGGCCGTCTCCGATGGCGCGATGCTCGATGTGCTCGAGCAGCTCGAGCTGGGTGCCTGGCTGCGTCGCTTGCCACACGGTCTGGATACCCGGCTGGCGCCAGGTAACGCGGGCATGTCGGCTGGTGAAGCGCAGCTGCTCGCGTTCGCGCGCGTGTTCCTGCGCGATCCTGGCTTGATCATCCTGGACGAGGCGTCGTCGCGCCTCGATCCAGCCACCGAACGGCGCATCGAGCACGCCATCGCGCGGCTGCTCGACGGGCGGACCGGCATCGTCATCGCCCACCGCCTGGCCACGATCGAGCGGGTCGATCAGATTCTGATTCTCGACGATCGAGGTATCCGCGAGTGGGGTCCGCGAACTGCACTGGCGAAGGATCCCGGCTCGGCACTGTCGGCGCTGTTGCGCACTGGCGCGCAGGAGCTCCTGGCATGAGCCGCATTGGTACCTGGGCGTCGATCGTGGCGCTGGCACGCTTCAAACCGTGGCTGTTCGTCGGCAGTGGCCTGCTGGTCGGCGGCGCCTTCTACGCACTTCCGCTGCTGCCGGCGTTCTTTGCCAGCCAGTTCATCGATTCGCTCAGCCGAAACGCCACTCCCGGCCTGAACCTGTGGATGCCGCTGGCGCTGCTGGCGGGCGCGGGCGTGGTCCGCGGCGCGATCGTCGTAGTCGGTGCGGCCGCCGAGCAAGCGCTCCAGCATGTGCTGGGCACGCTGATGCGACGCAACGTGCTCGAGCACATCCTGCGCCAACCCGGCGCGCAATCGCTGCCCGCCTCGGCGGGCGAGGCGATCGCGCGTCTGCGCGACGACGTGCATGCCGTGGGCTTCGGTCTGAGCTGGATGCTCGATCCGCTCGGCCAGCTCGTCGTAGCGGCGTTGACCGTGGCCGTGCTGGTGCGCATCGATCCGCTCCTCACGCTCGCGGTCCTGTCGCCACTCGCCGTGGTGGTGCTGATCGTTCGCATCGCCGGGACGCGCGTGCGCCACTTCCGAGCGGCCGCGCAGCAGTCGATCGGCGATGTGACCGGGCTGCTCGGCGAAATCTTCGGCGCGGCGATGAGCATCAAAGTAGCCGACGCCGAGGAGCATGTGGTGGCGCATCTACGGCGCGTGAATGAGGCCCGTCGCCGAGCGACGCTGGCCGACCGCGTCTTTGCGCGATTCGTCAGTTCCGCCGCGAAGAACATCGCTAACGTCGGTACGGGCCTGTTGCTGTTGCTGGCGGCGAGCTCGATGCGCGAGGGTCGCTTTACCGTCGGCGACTTTGCGCTGTTCGTGTCGTATGTCGCCTCGCTGACGATGATTGCCAGCCAGTTTGGACAGTTCGTGACCAACTTCCGACAGATGGACGTCTCGCTACATCGACTACAGGTGCTGCTGGACGGCGCCGCGCCGGGCGCGCTCGTGGCGCATGCGCCAATCTTCCTGCTTGGCCCACTCCCGGAGTCCGCGGCACTGCCAACGGAGTCCGAAGAGCCACTCCGCGAGCTCGTCGCCGAAGACCTGTCCTTTCAGTACCCAGGGTCGGACCGCGGCATTGAACGGATCAGTTTTGCGCTGGCCCGTGGCTCGTTCACCGTCGTCACGGGCCGTATCGGCTCGGGCAAGACCACCTTGTTACGTGTGCTGCTCGGGTTGCTGCCGATGCGCTCGGGATCGCTCTTCTGGAATGGTCAGCGAGTGGTCGACCCGGCCGGCGTGTTCGTGCCGCCGCGCACGGCGTACACGCCGCAAGCACCACGGCTCGTGAGCGAATCGCTACGCGACAACATCTTGCTCGGCGTGCCCGAACATACGGTCGACCTTGATCGGGTCATGCACGCGGCGGTACTCGAGCTCGACCTGCCGGACCTGGAAGACGGACTGGACACGCTGGTTGGGCCACGCGGCATCAAGCTCTCAGGCGGGCAGGTGCAGCGCGTGGCCGCCGCGCGCATGTTCGCTCGCCCTTCGGAGCTGCTCGTGGTCGACGATTTGTCGAGCGCGCTCGACGTGCAGACCGAGCGGGTGCTGTGGGAACGCTTGCTGCAGCGCCGCGATCTGACCTGCCTGGCGGTGTCGCATCGGCATGCGGCCCTGCGCCGCGCCGACCAGATCCTTTTAATGTCGGGCGGTCAGCTGATCGACCACGGCACGCTGGCCGAGCTGCTGCAGCGGTCCGAGGAGATGCGCCAGCTCTGGTCCACTTCCGTGTCATCGTGAGCGCAGCAAATGATCCGCTTGCTGGCCGGTTACCCGTCGACAAGCGGATCCTTCGCAAGCTCAGGATGACACTTAGCCTGTCGGCTCCGCGTACACCGCCATCAGCTTCTCCGTCGGCGTGCTGCTGACGCCGCCGATGCGCGCCGAATGCACGATCGGGAACGACGGCACCCACAGGAACAACCACGGCGCGTCGTCCCAGACCAGGCGCTGCGCTTCGGTGTATGCATCCTGGCGCCGCTGATCGTCGCGTTCCTGGGAGGCTTGATCGACCAGCTGCTCCACGCGCGGATTGAAGTAGTGCGACGTCGCCAGCCCCGCGGGTGGCCATTGCGCCTTCACGAATTGGGTCATTTGTTGCGAGGCATCCAGAAACGTCGGCGCCCAACCGAACAGGTGCATGTGCGCGCTGCCCTTGTCCTCGGGCACGCTGATCGCAGCCAGGAATGACGGCCAGTCCGAGCCGACCAGGTCGCAGTCGACCCCGACGTCGTGCAGATTGCCGGCCAGGGCTTGCGCGACCTGGGCCGCCTGGGCGTCCTGCATCGTTCGACCGCTGGGATGCATCAGCTTGAGCTGCAGCCGCGGTGTGCCGCCTTCGAGCAGGAGCTGGCGCGCTCGACCGGGATCGAACGGGTATGGCCCGGTGCGTGTGTAGCCCGCCAGGGCGGGTGCGAGCGGGGAGTCCATTGGCGTGGCCGCGCCGAAGAGCACGTTGCGGATGATGCCGTCGCGATCGATGGCGTAGTTCAGCGCCTGGCGCACCTTCTTGATCGACAGCGGCGTGCCACCTGGCAGCGTCAGGTCCATGCCCACGAACATGGTGCGACTCGTCGGTTGCAGCAGCACTTTCAGGCTGGCGTTCTTTTGCAGCGTCGACAAGTCCGATGGCGGGGGCTGAATGATGACCTCGACCTGGTTCGCGAGCAACAAGCTCTCGCGCGTGGCCACTTCCGGCACGATCCGAAACTGGACCATCGGATAGTGCGGCCGCTTGCCCCAGTAGGCCTCGAAGCGCTCCAGGACGACGCTTTCGCCTTTGCGGCGCTCTTTGAAACGGTATGGTCCGGTGCCGACCGGCTCCTCGTTGAAGCTGTCCGGAAAGTCGCGCGCGTGCGCGGGTGACACGATCGCGAGCTCAGTCGCGGCCAGCTTCTGCAGAAACAGACGCGAGCTGTCGCGCAGGTAGATCTTCAGCGTCAGCGGGTCGGTGGGCATGATGCCCGCCACAAGGTTGCTGTCGAACGGCGCGCGCTGTGCAACGCGCAGCTTCGGATTCAGGAAGCGCTCGAGCGACGCCTTGACTACCTCGGCGGTCAGCAGCGTGCCGTCGTGAAAGCGGACGTCCGGGCGCAGCTCGAACGTGTACACCCGTCCGTCCGGCGACTGCTCCCACTTTTTGGCCAGGCCCGGGCCGATCTTGCCGTCGGCCTGGAGATCGACCAGTGTCTCGGCCATGTAGTCGACGATGCTCTGGATCGTGGCGTTCGTCTGGCCCGCCGGGTCCAACGTGTCGGGATCGAGGTCGATCGCCAGTCGGATGAGGCCCGGCACGGGGACGGGGGTTGGGGGACGCGGGTCGGGGGTTGGCGACGGCACCGCGGTTGGCGACGGCACTGGCGGTACGGGCGGCTGGCAAGCAGCCCCCAGGGCAGCCGCGGCACCGAGGCTCAACAGGCGCAGCGCATCGCGCCGGTTCATCCGCGCTCATTGTAGGTCCGTCACAGGACGTTTACCGAGCGGCTGTGTCGAGCACTGCCCAGAACCAAGACGCGATCTGGTCGCTGGCCTCCGTATGTTGGAGCACGCCCTCGATGTGTTTTGCGAAAACGAAGGATTGCTCGGCAGGCAATGGATGGCCGTTTTCTCGGAGGAAGATGACGCCGGCCATGTACGCCAGGCGCTTGTTTTTGTCGAGCAAGCCATGAGCCTGAGCGATTCGAACGGTCAGTAGGGCCGCCTGTTCAGCCCAGTCCGCGCATCGTGGCGTCGTGCAGCGCTAGCCGTGCATCCACGGACCCTGCCCCCGCCCCTGACCCCTCGTTGTAGACTTCGGGTGCTCCAATGGCCGCCCGAACGTTGTTCGAAAAGATCTGGGATACGCATGTGGTGCGTGAGGCACCTGGCGAACCTACGCTGCTGTATATCGATCTGCACCTGGTGCATGAGGTGACCTCGCCCCAGGCGTTCGATGGTCTGCGACTGAGCGGTCGCCAGGTCCGGCGACCCGATCTGACCATCGCCACCATGGATCACAACACGCCGACGTGGCCGCTCAGCCTGCCCGTGACGGACGAGATTGCCAAAGAACAGCTCGACGCGCTGGAACGCAATTGCCGCGACTTCGGCATCCGTCTCGAAGACCGTTTCAGCCAGCTGCAGGGCATCGTGCACGTGATCGGTCCGGAGCTCGGGCTCAGCCAGCCAGGCATGACCATCGTGTGTGGCGACAGCCACACCAGCACCCACGGTGCGATGGGCGCCCTGGCCTTCGGCATCGGCACGAGCGAGGTCGAGCACGTACTCGCGACACAGACCGTGCCGCAGAAGAAGCCCAAGCCGATGGAGGCGCGCGTCGATGGCCAGCTGCCGCTCGGCGTGACGGCGAAGGACATCATTCTGGGCATCATTGGCCAGATCGGCATCGGCGGCGGGGTCGGCCACGTCATCGAGTACACGGGCAGTGCCATCAAGGGCCTGTCAATGGAAGGCCGCATGACCGTGTGCAACATGAGCATCGAAGGCGGCGCGCGCGCGGGCATGATCGCGCCCGACGACACCACGTTCGCGTACCTCGAAGGTCGGCCGCATGCGCCGAAAGGCGCAGACTGGGAGCGCGCGCTGGATGACTGGCGCACGCTGCACACCGACTCAGGCGCGACTTACGAGCGGACGGTTCAGTTGGACGCCAGCAAGCTCGTGCCGCACGTGACGTGGGGCACCAATCCGGGCATGGTCGTGCCGGTCACCGGCCGCGTTCCTGACCCGTCGAAAGCGCGCAGCGAAGATGACCGCCGCTCAGTCGAGCAGGCGCTGCGCTACATGGACCTGCAGCCGCTGACGGCGATCCAGGACATTCACCTGGACCGTGTGTTCATCGGCTCGTGCACCAACGCTCGCATCGAGGATCTGCGCGCCGCGGCTGGCGTCGTGCAGGGCAAGCGCGTGCACCCCAGTGTGCGCGCGATGGTCGTGCCAGGCTCGCACCAGGTCAAGGTCGAAGCCGAGCGAGAGGGACTGGACCGCGTGTTCACCGAGGCCGGTTTCGAGTGGCGCGAGGCAGGCTGCAGCATGTGTCTGGGCATGAATCCGGACATCCTGCAGCCGGGCGAGCGCTGCGCCAGCACGTCGAATCGCAACTTCGAAGGACGCCAGGGCAAGGGCGGGCGCACCCATCTGGTTAGCCCGCCCATGGCCGCGGCGGCGGCGATTGCCGGCCACTTCGTCGACATTCGCGATTGGAACTCCTGAATGGATTCTTTCAAGCGTCACGAGGGACTGGTCGCACCCCTTGATCGCGTCGACGTCGACACGGATCAGATCATTCCCAAGCAGTTCCTCAAGAGCATCTTGCGCACTGGCTTTGACAAGGGGCTTTTCTATGACTGGCGCTTCCAGCCTGATGGAACGCCCAATCCTGAATTTGTCTTGAACAAGCCTGGCTACGCGGGCGCGAGCATACTCGTGTCAGGGCGGAACTTTGGTTCAGGGTCGTCGCGCGAGCACGCGCCCTGGGCGCTTCAGCAATACGGCTTTCGCGCGGTAATTGCGCCCAGCTTCGCCGATATCTTCCGCAACAACTGCTATCAGAATGGCTTCCTGCCGGTCGCTTTGCCCGAGCGCACCGTGCGCCAGATTATCGATCGAGCCACGAACGAGCCGGGCTACCGCCTCAACATCGACCTGGAGCAGCAAACAGTCAGCGACGCGCGCGATACGCTCGCCGCCTTCGATATCGATCCTTCGGTCAAGCATCGCTTGTTGCATGGGCTGGACGACATCGGGCTGACACTGCAGCACGGCGCTGAAATCTCGGCATTCGAGGAAAAACGGCCGGCGTATCGTCCACGCACTATGGCGGTGGCTGACCGATGAAGCGACTGCTGGTACTGCTGGCGGCCGCTGGCGCTGCCGTGATGTGGTGGCGCAGTCGTTCGACGCCGGCGGTTGCGGACTCTTTCGACGCTGTGGCCCAGCCGAGTGAGCCGCCGAAACTGGGTGGCGACGTCGACGCTGACTTGCTGGCGATTCTGGCCTGCCCGCTCGACAAGAAGCCCGTCACGCGCGAAGGGAACTACCTGGTGTGCTCCGAATGCCAGCGCCATTATCCGATTCGCGACGGCATCCCGGTCATGCTCATCGACGAGGCGCTGACGCCGGAGCAAGCTGCGCAACAGTTGTCATCCTGAGCCCACCGATTGTCATCCTGAGCCTGCGAAGGATCCGCAACTCCAGACGTTCACGAGACGCGGATCCTTCTGGCTCGCAAGGCTCGCCTCAGGATGACAAAATGGCTATTCTGCTTGAGCCTCCATCGCGGCGGCCTCCGCGCCCTTCTCCGCTTCAGACTCCAGCACGATGCGCTGAAAGCCTTCCGCGTACTGATACGGCAGCTC
>DASXRR010000363.1:0-17897 GCA_036506475.1 Chloroflexota bacterium | reverse complement strand
GCTGCGGCCTGGGTGTCGCGGTCGCGGTCGCGGTTGGGGTCAGTGTTGGGCGAGCCGTTGGTGTGCGCGTCGCGGTCTGCGTCGCCGTCGCCGTACGCGTCGCGGTGCCCGTCGGGGTTGCCGTCGCGGTGCGCGTCGGGGTGCGCGTCGGGGTCGCGATGGGCAGCGGCGTACTGGCGACGCTCGGGGCGGCAGCGGCGGGCACGCGGGTTGGCGTTGGCGTAACGGTCGCAGTGACCGACGCAATCGGCGACGCCGTCGCGGTAGACGTGACCGTAGAGGTCGGCGGCGCGGCCGTTGGCGTGCGCGTCGGTATGCGCGTGACCGTCGGCGTCGAGCTCGGCGCTGATGTGGCGGTCGGCGTCGGCGAGGCCGTCGCGGTGCTGGTGCTGCCCACGCTGGCGGCCGCGGCCGGCCGCTCGGTAAGGTCGACCGCACCCTGGTTGAGCGCGACGCCGGCGAGCACTAACTGCACGACGATGATGCCGATGAGGGCTAGAGCTCTACGCACCAAGGAGACTGAGGATGCCAGTCCGTTACGAATGTTGTCTACGGTGTGTTACGGCTCGTTCAGTCGCTGCGCGGCAGGTGGTAGCGGCCGGCTGACGAGCCGCCATCGACCGAAACCACCGACCCCGTCAGGTATTCGGCTTCGGGCGAGCAAACGAAGTACACGGCGTGGCCAATCTCCTCGGGCGTGCCGGCGCGCCCCCACGGGATCGTCTTGAGCAGCTCTTGCTTGTAGCGCTCTGACACGGCCGGCCTTGACCCGACCGCTATGAGTCCTGGCGAAACGACATTGACATTGATCCGGTCTTCGGCGAGCTCGAGCGCCAGGGTGCGTGCGAACATGACCAGCCCTGCCTTCGAGGCGCAGTAGTGCGACGCGCCGAGCCGCGCTGACTGATACGCGCCGCTGGCGATCAGGCACAGCTTGCCGCCGCCGCCCTGGCGCAGCATCTGCCTGGCGGCCGCCCGGCTCACGAGGAAGGAGCCAGTCAGGTTTGTCTCGATGACCAGGTCCCACTCTTCTGGCTCCATGTCCACAACGGCCGTATTCGGGTACACACCAGCGTTGCTGACCGCCACGTCGAGCCTGCCAAACCGGTCGATCGTCTGGTCAACGGCTTGTTGGACCTGGTCGGCCTTCCTGACATCGCACGTCACCTTGAGCACCTCGTCCGTCGGGAGGTCCGCGGCCGTGCGCTCGAGCTTCGCCTCGTTGACATCGAGGAGCACCAGACGGCAGCCCGCCTGGGCAAAACGCGTGGCGATGCCACGACCAATTCCATCTGCCGCGCCCGTGATCAGGACGACGCGCCCATCGTTTGACATGGTCATTGCGTCATCATTGCGTTTTTCCCAAACAATGACATGAGTGTGGCGGCAGATACTTTTGTGGCTGGCGGGGGCCGATCTGCGGCTGACGCTGCTGGCGGTGCCACCTGTTTTGCCGCTCATCCATGCCGAGCTAGGCCTCGACGAGAAGGGCGTGGCGGCGCTGTCCGGCCTGCCCGTGCTGCTGTTCGGGGCGGCGGCGGTGCCTGGCTCGATGCTCATCGCGCGGTTCGGCGCCCGAAGGGCGCTGCTCACGGGGTTGTGCATCATTGGGTTGGCGTCGGCCTTGAGAGGCGTGGGAGCGTCGATACCAGTGCTGTACGCGATGACACTACTCATGGGCGCGGGAATCGCGATTTGCCAGCCGACGATGCCGGCATTGGTCCGCCAGTGGTTCCCGCGCGCGGTGCCGCGCGCCACGGGTTTCTGGTCGAATGGCCTGCTCGTCGGCGAGCTGCTCGCAGCCTCGTTGACCCTGCCGCTGGTGCTGCCGCTGGTCGGCAGTTGGGAGGCCAGCTTCGTGGTGTGGTCGATCCCGGTCGCCATCACGGCGCTCCTGGTCGCGGCCACAACGGCGCATGACAGCCAGGACGCCAGCATGTTCAGGGGCGCGAGCATGCCCGACTGGCGCAGTGGCCGGATGTGGCAGCTGGGCATCCTGCAGGCCGCGGCCAGCCTGGTGTACTTCGGCGGCAACACCTTTATCCCTGACTACCTGCATGCGACGGATCATCCGGAGCTGGTCGGCGCCGCATTGACCGCGCTGAATGGCGGGCAAGTGCCCGCATCGGCGGTGATCGGGTTCGTTCCGCTGCGCGTTCTGGCTCGTCCGGTCACGTCGCTTGGCGTCGCCGCGGTGGTACTGCTGGCATTGATCGTCGTGGTCGTGCTGCCAGGCATCCCGTTGGTCGTGGCGGCGGGCGCTTTCGGGTTCTGCGCTGCGTACATCCTGGTGCTCAGCTTTGCGCTGCCGCCGCTGCTGGCCCGTCCAAGTGACGTGGCGCGACTATCGGCGGGGACGTTCACGATCAGCTACTTGTGCACGTTCGTAGTCACCTTGCTCGCCGGCGCGACCTGGGACGCCACACATATCGCGGCAAGCGCGTTTCTGCCGGTGCTGGCCGCGAGCGCGATCGTCGTGGCGCTCGGGCCAGCTCTGGTCAACGCGGCGATGGCGTCAGCGGCTCGCCAGCACTTGAGCGATGACGATGCCGCCGATGAGCGCCACGGGCAGCGCGACGCTGCTGGCCGTTCGCCAGCGGCTGCCGTGGACCCAGAGTGACGGCAGGGCCACGACCAGCGGCAGTGCCAGTGGCAGCAGGAGGAATTGCAGGCCGACCGGCGCCAGACTGAGCAACAACACGACCGCGGTGAACACGGCGCCGGCGGTGGCGCCACGGCCCCTCGCCAGGCCGACGCCCACCAGCAGTGCCAGTGCCAGGGTGGCCACGACCAGCGGCAACACGATATTGCTCGGCTCCAGGGCAATCGGTGCAAACGTGAACGCCAGCTCGAGGACCACTACGCTCACGGCCCCCAGGGCAGCCGGAGCAAGGACTCGATGTGCGAGCAAGAGCCAGCCGAACGTGAGTAGCGTGGCGCCGCCTGCGAAGAGCACGATCAAGGCGCCATTGCCGCGCAGCGACCAGTTCGGGCCGCCGATGTCGGTGTTGCTCAGCGCCAGGGTGAGCAGCGCCACCGCGATGCCCGCGGCGAACCCGATGCTGACGGTCAGCCCGAGCTCGCGGCGGCCCTTGTTAGGATCGTCGTCAGACATGCACCTGGCGGTCGTAGCGTACCCGCCGTATCGCGCCGGCCTCGGCGCGGGCACACTCGATCTCGAGCTTCCCGAGGGCACCACGCTGCGCGAGGTGCTGCGCCAGCTAGCCAGACGCAGCCAGGAATTCAGCCCATGGGCTGAAGCCCGCAAAGACGAATGGCTGTGGGGCCAGCTGTTGGTCCACGTCCGTGGCGAGATGGTCCGCCTCGATGATGAGCTGCACGACGGCGACTGCCTCGAGCTGCTGCCGCCGATCGCCGGCGGCTAAAAACAGCTCAGGCGACGGCGACGGCCTGGCGTTCGGCCAGGATGGGCTCGGGCAGGCCCAGGCGGGTCAGCACTTCGGAGGCGATTGCGCCCGTATTGGGGTCCCACTGGCGCAAGCGGTAGTACTCGGCCAGCATCGACTTGAACGGCGGGATGCTGGGTTCGTCAGTGCCGATATCGCGCGGCAGCTCGAGCATGCGCGGTGGCATCGCATCGTCCCAGGGCCCTGAGCCGCAGGCGAGATTGAACAATCGCTTCTGCAGGAAGATGCGCTCGCCGGTCTCCATCAGTTGTTCGAGCGAGATGTCGCGCCCCGTGACGTAGCGGTACCAGTTCCAGATGTGCGTCGGCTTGATGCCACCAAAGAACAGGAACTTGCAGCACTTCAAGCTGTCGTACCAGCTCATCAGGTTCTGGCCAGTCACGACCAGCCCGGGCGTGGCCTCGGCGTCCTGGCGATGGACCGGCTCGGGGTAGCCAAGCTCAGGCAACGAGACGACGCGTTGGAACACATGCGCAAAGCTCGACAGGTGATCTGCACCGCGATGGCTCGTCGCGTAGGCCACGGCATTGGCGTAGAAGGCGCGTGGATCGTGTGCGGGAAAGTCCAGGCCGCGCACGTGCACGGCGAACGCCTCGCCGCCGATCTCGCGCGCAAAACGCAGCGTGCCCTCGCCCAGGCGTCGGGCGAAGGTACCTTCGCGCTCCCCGATGCGCCGCATCAGCTCAGTCGCCGCGGCGTGATTGCCCCACTTCAAATCGAGGCCGTCTGTATCGGCCTGTGAGAGCAGTCCGCGATCGTACGCCTCCATGGCGAAGCCGATCGTGGCGCCGGCCGAGATGGTGTCCATGCCGAGGCGATTGCACACCTCGTTCAACTTCTGGACGGCGGCGATGTCGTCGATGAGCAGGTTCGAGCCGTTCAAGCTCGTCGTCTCGTATTCGAGCCCGCCCTGCTCGATGCCCGCGTACGGGCCTTCCTTGACCTGGACGGTTCGGCCGCAGCCGATGATGCAGTTGCCGCAGTAGTAGCGGCCGGTCAGGATGCTGTCGCGCATCGCCGCGCCGGAGATCTTGTCAGGCGCCTCTGGCCAGTGATCCTGCTGCCAGTTCTTGATCGGCCAGTTGCCCATCTTGTCGTGGGTCGGGATGCCGCCGGCGGTGCCGAGCGCGCCAAACCCCTTGGCGGTCGAGACGATCTCCTTGCGCAGGTCCTTGAGGTACTGGTTCAGCCCTGGCTCGTCGGCGATGGGGAACGTGCCCGTGCCACGCACGACGACGGCTTTGAGGTTTTTCGAGCCCATGACGGCGCCGAGACCCGAGCGCCCGACGGCCCGCCCGTCCTTGCCGTCGACCATGATCGCCGCGAAGCGCACCAGCTTCTCGCCGGCTGGACCGATACACGCCACGCCCGCCATCTCGCCGCGCCGCCCGGTCGTGCCGACCTCCTCGCGCAGCGTGTCGTGCGTCTCGAACGTCTCTTTGCCCCACAGGTGCGTGGCGTCGCGGATCTCGACCTCCCCGTCGTGGATCCACAAGTAGACGGGCGCGTCGGCGCGGCCACGGACCATGAGCGCGTCGAACCCGGACTTCTTGAGATCGTTCGCCCAGTGACCGCCGCACTCGGCCTCGCCCCACACGCCGGTCAGCGGACTGCGTGCGCAGACGCCGAAACGATTCGACAGGGGCACCGCGGTTCCGGAGAACGGGCCCGTGCCCCAGACCATGACATTGTCCGGGCCGAGCGGATCGGCCTTGTAGGCCTGCTCCTCCCACAGCAAATGGGCACCCAGGCCGGTGCCGCCGAGCCAGTTGTCGGCCATAGACTGCGTGAGCTCACGAACGCGATGGGTACGCGAGGACAGATCGACGTCGAGGATGGCGCCCATGTAACCGAGCGGGGCCGTCTGCATGCTGAGAGGTTACCTCGGCAGCTCGACCTCGCCGTAACCCAACGCGACGCGCAAGGTCAGTGCGCCGACGTCGCCGGGTGTCTCGAAGGCGAGTGTGGTGGCCAACCGGCCGCCGGGTGGAACGGTCGCGTCGAACAGTACACGATGGCGCGCCGTCGCGTTTACGGCTCGCGTGGCCTCGAGGTCGACCGCGTATCGGCGGCCCCTATCGTCGACGAGTCGAAAATCGTCGGCTTTTGGCGTCAGCGGCTCGGTGCCGCCGTTCTGCAGCTCGAGCTGGATGACGGTGAAGGTGCCGGCCGGGCCACGGCTGGTCGCGGTGACGTCCTGGTTGCGCAGCGTTGACTGGATGACAACGCTGGCCGCGCCCAGTACCAGCGGCTGGCCGACGGCCGTCCGACTGCCCGCCTGGACAGGCGGGCCGCCTGGCGGCGCCGTGCTGGTCGAGCCGCCGGGCGTGCGGATCACGTTCGACAGACCAAACGGCAGCGGCGTCGTGAAGTAGCCATAGATGCCGATGCCGACAATGACCAGGATGAGCAGCGCAATCAGCCAAGATGGGGCGCGCATAGGACGCCCGAGTATAGGGCGCGCATCCTGCTGGCACGGTGAATGCGAACAAGCGCGCCAAGCCATGACCGTCGACACCCTGCGCGATGTCACGCGCGTGATGGACAACCTTTCGCCCGAGCAAGCCGAAACGTTGGACCACTGGTCTGAGCAGCTCCAGGCGGGCGTCCACAGCCTGGTCGAACAGGGTGGCCCCGCGGCGCGGCGCGTCAAGAACTGGCTGAACGGCGTGTGGCTTGGCCACTCGGTCCACCCGGCGCTTACTGACATGGCGATCGGCTCGTGGTTGACGGCCTTCATGCTCGACGTGGTCGGCGCCAGGCGTGCCGCGGACGCGAGCATCACTGTCGGGGTGCTGGCGGCCGTACCGACCGCGCTCTCTGGCGTGGCGGATTGGTCGGATACCGAAGGCGAGCCGCGGCGCATCGGCCTCGTGCATGCCCTGCTGAACTCGACTGGTCTGGTGTTCATGGTCGCCTCGCTGTTCGCGCGGCGCGCCGAGCAGCGCACCGTGGGCTTCCTGCTGTCGACGGCCGGGCTGTCGCTGACCACGTTCTCGGCCTGGCTGGGTGGCGAGATGGTCTTCCACCACGGCGCCGGCGTAAATCGCAACGCGTTCTTGCCTGAGGTTGATGAATTTCGTGCCGTTGCTGCTGCTGACGCACTCGAGTCCGGGAGGCTGGTTGGCGCGGAGCTCGAGATCGACGGTCAGAAGGTGCCGCTGGTGCTGCTCAAGCAGGGTCGCTCGATCCTGGCGTTGGGCGCGACCTGCTCCCACTGGGGTGGTCCGCTGGCCGAAGGCAAGCTCGTCGACGCCGATTGCGTCGAGTGTCCGTGGCACGCCTCGCAGTTCAACATGCACGACGGGTCAGTCGTTCAAGGCCCGGCCACGGCGCGCCAGCCCGTATTCGAAGCCCGCGTTCGCAACGGCTCGGTCGAGGTCCGTCGGCGCGGCTAAACCCTCAGCTCAGTTCGGGATAATGCCGAAGAGGACCCTGCGCCTGACCAGCGCCCACAGCAGGAGCACGACGGCGATCTGGAGCAGCGGCGTGAACACAGCCTCGGAGGGCTCCCAGGGCAGGCTGGCCAGCCACGGCGCCAGGTTGAAGACGAGCAGGATCAGAAAGAAGTGGACGATATAGCTGTACAGCGCCGCCTGGCCGAGCGGCAGCATCAGCCAGCCCAGCACGCGCTTGATCGGCACCCACAGGTAGGTGACGCTGGTGTAGCCCACGATCGCCACCGATAGGAACGCGACGAGCCGCCACGGCCGCAGGGGTACCTTGAAAAACGTCTCGTCGAGCACCGTCGGATCGATGTCGAACAGCGGGAATGCGGCGCCGTTGAAGCTCGCCCAGGCGAGTGAGATCAGGGCCAGGGTGATGGAGACACCCATGCCCACCAGAGCGACGCGGATCGGTCGAAAGCGGGTCAGCCAGGCCGCGATCGCGTCACGGAAAAAACCCAGCACGTAGCCGGTCACGAACAACACCTGCCACGCTGCGATCGGAAAGTTTTCGCCGTGGCGGATGTACCACGGCAACGCCGCCTCCTCCGGATAGACCTGGTACGCCAGCCACCACAGCCAGGACACGCCGAGCACCCAGTACCACTCGCCCAGCGACAGCAGCAGCAGCACGAACGGCGCCGCGAGCACCAGTAGCGTGTACATGGCCAGGATGTCGGTGCCGTGATACGTGTAGTGCAGCGTCGCTGCCCCGACTGCGATCTCGAGCGGACTATCGACGCCCAGGCCGAAGTCGCGGCCCGTCCACAGGGCGATGTCGGTGTACAGGTACAGGATCGAGAAGATCAGGGTGAGCGCGACGGTGGCGAAGTACAGGGTGCGTGCCCGTTTGAGCGCATCGCCCATGGCGGCGACGAGGCCGGAGCGATCGCGTTTGCGGCGGTATGCCTGGCCCATGACGAAACCGCTGATGAAGATGAAGCCTTCGGCCGCTGAGACATAGAAGCGATTGCCGCCGGTGATCGCATACAGCCACGACTCACCGCCGAAGTGGTCGACGACCATAGCGAAGATGCAGAAGCCGCGCAGCAAGTCGACGCGCAGGTCACGCCGATCGGCAGCATCGGCGGTGCGGAAGTAGGTCCACGAGCGGATACGGGCCAGCGCTGCCTGGGTCCAAGGGGCACGGGCCGGCTCCGGGCGCGCGACGGGCGGTGCAGCCGTCCTGGCGCTCACGGGTTCATTGTGGCCGATCAAGGTGTTACCTACTCGTTAAACGCGGGTGCTCGTCAAGGTGCGGCGGTTGCGTTCCGCGAGTGTGTCGAGGATTTCCAGCAGACCCTCGCCGAAGGCAGAGTTGGCGACGCAGCTGACGTTGGAACGGACCGCGTCAGTGGCGTTTGCCGGCGCGGCGCTGAACGCGACCAGTTCCAGGAAGCTCAGATCGGGATCGGAGTCGCCTATGCCGGCAGCCGCATCTAACGATAGCTCCAAGAGGTCAAGGAGTCGGCGCAGGCCGAGGCCCTTGTCGATGCCATGGGGGCGGACTTCGATGCCTTGCACATTGCGCTCTACATCGAACCCAAGGTCGGCGGCGACGGCGGATGCTTGCTCAAAGACCTCATCCAGTGTGGTATTGCCCAGGGGATAGAGCGTCATGGTGGCTTCTTTGCCAGGCTGCACAAAGAAGCGGCCACCTTCGCGCAGGGCTGCGCGGAGGCGCGCCAGGCGCGCACTGTAATCAGGACCGAGCAACGGGTCGAACTGATAGCGGAAGGCGCGCGGAAAGAACAGCCCAGCACCGTGCTCGAAGATGCAGGGCAGAAACACCTCGGTCATCTGCGCCATGAGCTCGACATACGGCGCTTGCCGCCCCGTACACAGCGTCACGGCCGGCACAAGAGCGTCAGCCAGGGCAGCACGGTTCCAGGCAGCCAGACGCTCGATAACGAAAAGGTCGGCGGGCTGGCCCTCACCACGAGTGATGACCCCGTCCACGTCCGACAGCACGAGCCGCACGCATGGCGCAGGCAGATCCGTCCCGAGCGCCAGCCAAGCAGAGGCCTCGGCCCCAAGCAGATTGTTGCTCACGCCTCGGCGAGCACGTGCACGCGGCGCGGGTTGACCAGCACGTGCACCGCGCCCTCGGCCAGGGCGGCCCCGCCCGGGTCGGGTTGATCGACCAGCCAGTCCTGGCCAAGCACGTGCACCGTGTAGCGCATCAGGTGCCCCAGGAACGTCCGTCGCACAACCTCGCCAGGCAATGCGACCCGCGCTTCGTCCCAGCCGTTACCCAGGCTGAGCGTCTCGGGCCGTATGGCCAGCAATGCCTCGGCGCCTGAAGCACTGTCGTTGGGCAGGGCAAGGCGAAGGGTGTGGTTGCCGAGTTGGACCGTCACGGCCTCAGCATGACGCTCCAGAACAGGCACCCGTACCAGGTTGACCGAGCCAAGGAAGTCAGCCATGAATGGCGTCCGCGGCTGGTAATAAACCTCCCAGGGCGTGCCCCATTGCACGACGCGCCCGTGGTCCATAACCGCGACCCAGTCGCTCATCGCCAACGCCTCGTCCTGGTCGTGGGTTACGTAGATCGTGGTCAGGCCCAGCTGGCGTTGGATCGAAATGAGCTCGGCCCGAATGCTGACCCGCAGCCGCGCATCCAGATTCGATAGTGGCTCGTCGAGTAGCAGCACTTCTGGGCTCATGACCAGTGCGCGGGCAAGTGCGACGCGCTGCTGCTGGCCACCGCTGAGCTGACTCGGAAACCGCCGCTCGAGGCCCGTCAGCGCGAGGAACTCCAGCGTTTCCGCAACACGCCGCTGCGCCTGCCCGCGCGGGACTCGAGCGAGACGGAGCCCGTAGCCGACGTTGTCCTCGACGCTCATATGCGGAAACAGCGCGTAGTCCTGAAAGACCATCGCCGTCTTGCGTCGGTGGGCCGGGACGTCGTTGACGCGGCGACTGCCGATGAAGATGTCGCCCCTGTCCGGTTCGTAGAAGCCGGCGATCGTCCGCAGCGTTGTCGTTTTGCCACAGCCCGACGGACCAAGCAGGGTCGTGAAGCTGCCGCGCGGGATTTCGAGCGACACGTCGTCGACGGCGGCCGCCGACGCACCGCTGAAGCGCTTGCTCAGGTGGACGAGCGTGACATGTGGCTCAGGCATTCGGGATCTCGTTTAGCCGTATACGGCGCCCGCTGATGGTCCACAGCACCACCAGCACGGCAATCGCGCTGGCGATCACCGATACGGTGAATGCCGTCGCGCCGCCCCAGTTGAAGTCGTTGACGAGCTGAAAGATGCGAATGGTGGCCGTGGTCGTGCTGGGTGTGAACAGGAAAATGACGACCGACAGCGTGGTGATCGCGCGCACGAAGGCCGTAACCAGACCGGTCATGAACGGGCCGTACAGGATCGGCAGCAGGACCCCGCCGAACGCGCGCAGGCTGCCGGCGCCAAGGCTGGTCGCGGCCTCGTCGATCGAGCGATCGATCTGTTGCAAACCCGCGATCGCCGCGCGATAGCCGACCGGGATGTTCCAGAAGATCATGCTGATGACAATCAGCGCGCCGCGGTCGAGCCAATCGAGCCAGCGCTGATTGAACGTCGTCGCGTAGCCGATGCCGAAGAAGATGCCTGGCACCGCGGCGGGCGCGATGGCGATGAAGTCGACCAGGCCGCGCCCGCGCCACTCCTTGCGCTGGACGATATAGGCCAGCAGGATGGCAAAGGCCGAGCAGGCCACGGCTGCGATGGCCGCGTACTGCAGGCTGTTGCGGAGCGGCAAGAAGTTGGTGCCGACATCCGCGAAGTGGCGCAGCGTGGGTGTGAAGTTGAACGGATAGGATTCGACCAGCGCACTGAGCACGAGCACGCCGTAGACCAGGAAGATGAGCCCAGCCAGCAGCAGGCAGGTCGTGAAGCAGGCGACGCTGACTGCGTTCGGCACGGGCGGGCGAGGCATCGAGGCGGCCCGACCGGTGATCGTGACGAAATTGCGCCCCGAGCCCTCGAGCCTGATACGAACGACGTACAGGACCAGCGCTAAACCGAGCAGGATCGTGCTGACCACGGCCGCGCCCGCGAAGTCGCCAAAACCGGTGATCAAGCCGTACGCCAGCGTCGGCAGCACGGTGTACTGGCCCGCGATCAGCGCTGGATTGCCGAAATCCTCGACGACGTAGATGGCCACCAGCAGGACCGCGCTGACCAGGCCCGGCCGGGCCAACGGCAGCGTCACCGTGCGAAACACGGTCCACGGCGTGGCGCCGAGGTTTCGGGCAGCCTGCTCGAGCCGCGGGTCAGACCTGGCCAGGACATCGGCGATGAGCTGATACGCGTACGGGAAGAACGCAATCGTCTGGACGCCCCACAAGCCGAACAGGCCGAGGATGTTCGGGCTCTGGCCGAAGACGTTGTAGGTAATGAGTCCGCGCGGGCCGAACAACAAGATGTAACTCGCGGCGACCACGAACGGTGGAGAGAGCATCGGTAGTACGGCCAGGACTCGGAAGAACGACTTCCAGGGCATGCGGCTGTAGACCATCGCGTAGGCGTAGACAAAGCCCAGGGCCACGGCCGTGGTAGTACTGAGGACCATTACCGTGATGCTGTTGCGGGTCGCGTTGAGCCAGTTCGGCCCTTCCTGGAAGAAGCGCACGTAGCCCTGGAGGCCGGGCACGACCACGACGTTGATCTGCGGCAGCACGATGAATAACGCCATCAGCAGCAGCATGGCCAGCGCAGTCAGGCCGAGCGATGGCTCGCGGAGGAAGACGCGCACGCTTTGCTGCGCGAGGGTACTTCAGTGCCGGCGCGTCTGCGGCAGCAGCTTGGCGAGCGCCTCGAGCAGGTGCTCGATATCTGAGCGCGTGTTGTAACCCTGCACCGATACGCGAATGCCCGGCCGATTACCCCAGCGGCTCAGCGGGATTTCGACGCGGAAGTCATCCCAGAGGCGGCGCTTGAGCTCTTCGGTGTCTGTGTCGATCGGCAGCGGCAGCGTAGCCATCTGGACGAACCAGCGGGGATCGTCGTCGACGAGCGGCTCCTCGCCACTCAACTCGAGGAGGCCTGCCCGGGCGACACGCACCAGCTCATGACATTCGGCGCGCACCCGCGGCCAGTCCCGCTCGGCCTGGAACGCGATGGCATCAGGGACAGCAAGATACGCGGCGGGATCGCGCGTGCCCGAGCGCTCGTGCTCGTCGACGAAGCGCGATGGCCCGGGATCGTGGGCGCGCCAGCCCCACGAGATCACCAGCGGCTCGATCAGCTCCTGGAGGTCGCGCCGAACGTACAGGAAGCCCGCGCCCTTCGGCGCCGAGAGCCATTTGTGGCAGTTGCCGCCGTAGAAATCGACACCCAGCGCGTGCAGGTCGATTGGTACCTGGCCGGGCGCGTGCGCGCCGTCGACCATCGTCCAGATGCCCGCCTTTTTGGCGCGCGCGATTAACGGCGCGATGGGCAAGGTCAGCGCCGTAGGCGAGGTGATATGGCTTATGAACAGCACTCGCGTGCGCGGTGTCACGCCCGCCCAGATCGTCTCGACCACCTCCTCCGGGGTCTTCAGCGGCGGTGGCACCTCGCGCACGACGAGGCGTGCGCCGCGATGCTCGGCCATGAACGTCCAGGTGCGCTCGAGCGCGCCGTACTCGTGATTCGTGCTCAGGATCTCATCGCCCTCGCCGAGCGGCAGCGATCGAGCGACGGCATTCAGGGCAGCGGTGACGTTCGGGTAATAGACGATCTCGTCGGCGTCCGCGCCGAGGTACTCAGCCAGGCCGGCTCGAGCGGTGGCCATGAGCTCGTGCAGGCGCCGCCCGAGGAACTCGACAGGCTGGCGTTCGAGCTCGCGCTGCCACCATTGATAGCGTTCGAACACGGGCCGCGGGCACGCTCCGAAGGACCCATGGTTCAGGAACACGATGTCGGGATCGAGCAAGAACTCGGAGCGCAGCGCCTGGTGGCGCCGTTCGGCGGCCTCGTCATAAGACACGATCGCGGGACTTTCGAGCGTCATCGAGCTGGCTCCACGGGGCTCGGCGAGCGTGGCAAGCTCACGCCGCCGGACGCGAGCAGCATAGCCTGCAACAGAAAGTAGTAGTTCGCAAAGGCGAACTTGTTGAACAGGAACAGCACGCAGTAGGTCCCCGCGGTGAGGCGCAACACGACGCGCCAATCTGCTCCGCGCCACAAGCACCACAACGCGTAACCGGCGCCCAGCAGCGGCGGCCCCACGACCAGCCAACTCGGCAGCGACGAGTTATAGCGATCAAACAGCCAACCGTTGAACGAGGTCGCGTCAGAGCGTGATGGGAGATGCAGGAGGAAGGTCAGCGTGTCCCACAGAAAGTCGCTCGGCGACCAAACAAGAAAGGGCAACGCAATCGCGCCAACAACTGCTACTGCGAGCGCCGTCTGGCGCAGACTGAACCCGAGCGCCCAGAACGGCATCAGCAGCAGAGGCGTGTACTGCTTGATGCTCAGGAACACGACCGCTCCGACAACTGGCCATAGATACCGACCGCAGATCAGGGCCCACAGGCCACCGAAGAACGCGAGCACAATCGGCGGTTCCACGAACGCCTCGCGCATGATCCACGGCAGGCCTGGGTAGCTCACGAAGGCGAGCGTCATGAGCTCAGCGTGCAGCTTGGTCGCGCCAGCGGCCCTTGTCAGGCGGTAGAGGCAGAACGCCGCGAGCGGGACCATGGGCAGGAAGACCCAGCGAATGTCACCAACGATCAGGACGGGCAAGCCGATGAGCAGCATCCCTGGCAGATACCCATAGACGTCGTAGTTGTAGGTCGGGTCGTCGTGCCCGAGTCCCGTTTGCGCCAGGTCGGTGAAGGTCATCGCGTACGGATTGATGCCGCTCAGCAGCGCTCGTGGTCCGTCGTTGAGGAGGTACAGCACGTCGATTTCTGGATCGGGCACGCCGAAGACCAGCGCGCCCGATTGGATAGTCGCCGCGCAAATGCCAATGGCCACTAGCGCGGCGGCGACGCGACCTGAGAGATAGGGCCGAACCGCGGGCGCAATCGTCAATGCCACGCCGAGTAGAACGAATTGCCCCACCGTCATCCACGTTGCGCTGTCGTCTGTGGTTTCGTTGGCGACCTTGAAAAACGGCATGCGAATCAAACCGCCCACAACGCCTGTCAACACCGCTGCCCAGGCGATCAGGTCCTGCCGTCGCTGGCCTAATCGCCAAACACGCTCGGGCAGGTAGATGAGCACGCCCGCGACGGCGATAAGAAAGACTGCCTCGGGCCAAATGTGGGCGCTCGGGAACACCGGCGAGACGAGCGCGATGATGATCCAGGCCAGCAGCGCGCCCACCACCTTGAACTATGCCAGTTGGATCAGGTACCGCTAGCAACGCTCCGAGCGCGGCGAATTTGATCTGCATGATCGTGCGCGTGCGCGGCGTAGATCTCTAGCCAGTCCTGGGCGGTGTAGCGGCCGCTTTGGGAGTGCGTGCCTTCGCGCGCCCAGTCGTCTTCGGTCATGCGCTCGAGGATCTCGAGCGTGGTGCGTCGGGCGGCGCTCACGGCGTCCAGGGCGGCCTGCAGCGGACGCTGGGTGTAGTGCAGGCGGCGGGCAAACTCGGCCTCGTCGTAGCCGTCGAGCGCCGGTCGGTCTTCACACAACAGCCGCCGCAGGCGAATGGCGGAGGTCATTTCGCTATCGGCCAGGTGATGGACGACCTCACGCGCGGTCCAGTCGTCAGCCGCGGGACGCGCGTCGAGCTCGGCGTCGGTAATGTCCTTCAGCGCGTCGAGCACGGCCTGGTGGCCGGCGGCGTACCTGGCGATCAGTGCGCTTTTGTCCACGATCGGCAGGGTATGCTGCCGGGCACCTGTTTTCGAAGCGGAAGCTGCAGGTACCCGCCCACATGCAGCAGCAGATTTCAAAACAATCGGGGCCTGCGGCCTTGGAACTCGATGGTGTCGACTGGCGAATTCTCGTCGAGCTCCAGGAGAACGCACGACTCAGCTTCAGCGAGCTCGGTCGACGGGTTGGTATGACGCCGCCAGCGGTCGCCGAGCGCGTCAAGCGCCTGGAGGAGGCGGGCGTCATCCGCGGCTATCGGCTCGAGCTCGACGTGGAGCGGCTGGGGCTGCCGCTGCAAGCGCTGGTGCGCCTGGCCAACCGCGGCTCCCCGTCCCTAGAGATCATTCGTACCGTGAGCGAACTGCCCGAAGTGCTGGAATGCCACCACGTGACTGGTGAGGACTGCTATGTGCTCCGGGTGGCAGTGCCGTCGATGCGCCAGCTCGAGGTGTTACTCGAGCGGCTGCTGCGCTTCGGCAGCACCACCACGTCGATCGTCATCTCGACGCCAGTGATGAGAAAGACGATCAATCTGGGCGGATCGCGGTCTTGATGCCGCGTCGGGCGCGCACATTTTCGAGCGCGGCCGGTGCCTGACTCAACGGAAAGATGTCGCTGATCAGAGGCTCGAGCTCGAGGAACGGCAGCAGCTCGACCGTGCGGCGGAACTCGTAGGCGCGAATGAACGAGCCTTTGATGGTCAGCTCGCGGTCGAAAAGCTCGTAAGGACGTATCGACACCTGGGCCGCGGGCGAGGCGACGCCCATCACCACAACGGTCCCACCGCGGCGCGGTAGCGCGATGGCGTCACGTACGGTCGGCTCGGAGCCGACGGCCTCCAGGGCCACATCCACGCCGAAGCCGCCGCTCATCTCGCGGCCCGCGGCGACGACGTCCTCCGAAGTTGGGTCCACGACCACGTCAGCGCCAAGCCGCTTAGCAGTTTCCCGGCGATGCGGCGCCGGGTCGGAGACCATGACCCGTGAGGCACCAGCTCGGCGGGCGAGCTGTAGGAGGAGAAGGCCGATGATGCCGGCGCCGACGATGGCCACGCGGTCGGCGGGACGAATCGCGGCGCGGTTGATCGTATGGAGGCAGCACGAGAGCGGCTCGGAGAGTGCCGCGGCCGCCAGAGAAACGCCCGGAGGCAGTTGGAACAGAGCAGCCTCGGGCGCGACGGTGTACTCGCCGAAGCCGCCGTGGAAGGACAAGCGCTGGGCGCACATGTAAGGCAAGCTCTCGTGGCAGAAGAAGCACGCGCCACACGGCACCGACGGCTCGACCGCCACCTGATCGCCCACGGCAACCGTGGTTACTGCCGAACCGAGCGCGCGCACCGTGCCCGAGAACTCGTGGCCGAGCACGCGCGGCGGGTTATACATGGGGAACTCACCGTCGAGGATATGCACGTCGGTGCCACACACCCCGCACAGCGCTACCTCGATCAACACCTCGCGCGGACCGAGGGGCGGCACGGCCATGCGCTCCAGGCGCAGCTCAGCGCCACCATGCCACACCGCGCAGGTCTGCTCAGTGGGCGTCACCACTGCGTCTGTTACTAGCGACATGCAACCATTGTGGCGAGGGAAGTGTTCCAGGAAAAGATGACTGAGGAAGAAGGTCTGGCCGCCGCGCTCGCGGCCGACCTGGACGCGCACTTCGAGCACGTCGTGCGCGTCTTCCAAGACCGACTCTATGGCTTCGCATTACGGCTCACGCGTAATCCACAGGATGCCGAGGAGAGCGCCCAGGACGCCTTCGTGCGCGCCTATCGGGCGCTCGAGAACTACGGCACCGAGCAGCGGCGAACGCTGCTGCTCAAACCATGGCTGTATCGCATCACGTTGAACGTGGTGCGCAATCGTGTGCGCCGTCCATCGCTAAACCTGGTCTCTGTTGACGGCCACGTGGCGGACCGGCTCGTCGACGACGATTGGACCGAACAGCCGGAGGCGATCACCGAAGCCATCGAACGTCATCGGGAGCTGGAGCGGCTGGTCGCCGAGCTGCCGCCGCGCTATGGAACGGCTGTCGTGCTGCGCCACGTTCAAGGCTTGTCTTACGCCGAGGCCGCCGACGTGCTCGGCCAGCCGGTGGGCACCACGAAATCCGACGTGCACCGCGGTTTGCGCCTGTTGCGCGAGGCGCTGGAGGATCGAGAACCGCTGTTGGCGGGCAGGAGGTAGAGGCGTGATGAAGGAACGACAGCTTCTGGGGGACCTGCGAGCACTGGGTCACGTACGCGCCCCGGCGAGTGTGCTCGGGACGGTGCTGGACCGACTGCAGCTCGGCGACGAGTATGCGCTGCTCGACACCTTGCTCGGACCGCTGTATGTGGCCTGGAATCGCCAGGGCATCGCGGCGGTCATGCGCACGCCTTCTGGCGAAGAGTTCGAGCAGCAGTTTGTCCAGCGCTTTGCGCGGCCTATTCGCAAGTCGCGCGAGGTGCCGTGCGACCTGGGCGATACGTTCGACCTGCGCGGGCTCACCGAGTTCGAGCAGGCGGTGCTGCTCAAGGCGCGCGAGATTCCGCGCGGTGAAGTGCGCACGTATGGCTGGGTCGCCTCGCAGATTGGTCGGCCATTCGCTGTTCGGGCCGTCGGCTCCGCGCTGCGTAAGAACCCGGTGCCGGTGTTCATTCCGTGCCATCGCGTGGTGCGCAGCGACGGTCAGCTGGGCGAATATGCCCTGGGCGGCACCGAGCAGAAGGCGGCCATCTTGAGCGCTGAGGGCGTCGACGTGGACGATGTGCCGCGCCTGGCGCAGGCGTGGCGGCGCACGCGGAGCGCATAATCTCTCTTTCCGACGGTGTCGGACAAATCCGGTCTCGACAAGCTGCTGTAAAAGCCTGGCCAGCGTGCCGCTGTGCTGCACGCGCTTCAGGAGGTGGGGCTGGAGGCCAATTGCGCAGGTCGTCGTGGACGACACCTGGTGGGCGCTGCGCGCTAAAGCTGTCTAGAGCTCACGCCAGTAGTAGCTGCCGCTCGTGCCGGTGGCCTTCCGAACCTCCTCGCGCTGCGCGCGCATTCTGGCCCCAGAGGGCGACCCTTGCGGGGGCCATGGGGATGGGTCGGCACTGGGCAGCGTCGACAGTTGCCGTTCCGAGGGCCTCGTGCTGCGCGCGTGCCGGGCGCGAAGGGAGCCTAGCGGGGGCCAAGTGTCGGGTCGGCACTACGTAGCGTCGGCGGTGGCGTTCCGAGGTCCTCGCGCTGCGCGCGCCGCCG
>DASXRR010000362.1:0-6806 GCA_036506475.1 Chloroflexota bacterium | reverse complement strand
CCTCAAAGTGCAGCTCGAGGCGGCACAACGCACCCTTGCCGCTCGCGCCGTTCGGTCGGATTCTTACGTGATGCAACCATGAGCCGTCGGTCGGATTCTTACGTGAGGCATCACGCCACCCGGTTGGTTTCAGAATTGGTTTCAGCCAATGAGACGTCGCAGGGCGCCGGCGACCACCCCACACGTTCGGCCAACCCATCAGCAGCAACCGTTTTGAAGACGGTCTAGCGGCTGCGCGGGCCTGCGCCACCGTATCCCTGACACGTCTCCCCAAGTTCAAGGTTCCGCTCGTGCGCCTGGCTGTCCCCTCCTGCTCCTTGTGGTTGTCTAGTTTGGCAGCAAGTCTCCGCCCGATCCTGGATGGTCCTTCCCTGGCCCAGAGGCTTGCATGGGCGCGGCAAACGGGCTCGTACCTCGATCCGACTCCGTAACGCACAGCGCATCAGACTGGCCCGCGCCACTCCGCGCCTGGGCCAGTCTCGCGAGGCATGTCTTGTACCTCGCGAGCGCGGCGTGCACTTGTCATGTCCTACGGATCAGGCTGACGCCTGGAGCGCCCCGATTTGCTGCAGGACGCCGAGTACGTCGAACTGCGCCCAGTGTTCGGCGATCTTGCCATCGACCACGCGACTGAAGTCGATTCCCGCCATCGTGACCTGCCGCCCGGTGGCAGACACACCCTGGAATGTCCCACGATGGGTTCCAGTGATCGTCCATCGACTCGCCACGAGGTCCCGCTCGGCGACCGCGGCGTCGACCGAGATCTGCGCGTCTGGCAGGCCCGTCGTGAAAGCCGACATGAATTCCGCCCAGCCCGCACCGTCGAGCGGCCCTGGAGCCCCAGCGACGTGCGCGACATAGTCAGGTGTACGGCAGTCCGCTTCGGTCGCCCAGTCACGTTCGTTGAACGCCTGGATCCAGCGCAGATTGACGCTCTTATTGTCTTGTACCAACATCGCTAACTCTCCTTTGTCGGGAGCTTTGTGCTCATGCACCGCCGCGTTCAGTGTCTGCGCCGGGGCAGTGCTCGCGCATCTGGAGATTCCATATTCAGCTCGGCACCAGCCCCTGTGCCATGGCCCAATCGGCCACTTGATGGCGGGACTGTAGGTCGAGCTTGCGCAGGATGTGTTCGACATGGACTCCGGCTGTGCCGATCGTGACCACCAGCTCCTCCGCGATTCGGCGATTGCTGTAACCCTGGCCGATTAGCCGCGCGACCTCCCGCTCACGCGGCGTCAGCACCCCGCCCGGTCCGCCGAGCCCGTCGACCCGCGCGGGCGCGGACTGGGACACCGCTAATCCGGTTTCGTGCGTGAGCACGTCAAATGGGTGGTGCGTCCCATCCGCCCACGCTTGCTCAAATGCTTGCTCGCCCAGCGCAGCCCGAACCCGCGCCACGGCGCGCTCGTTCTCCGCACGGGTAAAGGGGGACAGCAGGGCGCCACTGGCGAGCCTCAGCGCGTCGGCGGCGCCAAGGAGCCGTACGGCGGAGTGGCCGTGTCGTCCATCGAGTCGGGCGCGCGCCAGGTCCTCGACGGCCAGGATCAAATAAAAACGGTCGCCCAGGCTGGTGAGTAGCCGGACCGCCTCGGCCGAAAGCCGGCCGGCCTCCTCGTGCTCGCCTCTTTGCCGCAGCAGATTGGCGAGGCTGTTTGTGGCATAGGCGATTCCCCAAATGTCGCGCTCGTCCTGGAATTGTGCGAGACCCTGTCGGAACAGCGCCTCCGCCCGGCCAGGATTGCCAAGCTCGAGCACGATCTGCCCGAGATTGACCAGCGCGTTACCGAGCATCATCGGATGCGCCGCCCTGCGCGCGTCGGCGAGGGCCCGCTCGAAGAGCGGGAGCGTCCGTTCGAGATCGGCCCCGCGGAACTGCTCGAGCGCCAGAAGCGTGGCCCCGCGCGCCATTTCCGCGACGTCGCCAATACGCTCGGCGAGTGCCATCTGCTCCGTCGCGCGCGCTGTGGCTTCAGTGGTCCGGCCCAAGGCGCCGAGCAACATCGCGGCGGCACCCAGGCCGACCATCCGCGAGCGGTCCGAGACACCGGGTACTTCGAGGAGCCCATCGAGCCATTCCAGGCCCTCCCGCAAATGGCCGCGCACCCAGAGGTACCAGGTCAAGGCGCCGGCGACGCGCAGCACGCTTTCGGCGTCCGAGCGGGCCCTGCCCGTTCGGACCGCGACGCGTACGTTGTCCAGGTCGCGGTCCAGGCGCCGCATCCACGCAGCTTGCTCGGCGCGATGCAGTTCGGGTTCGGCTTGCTCGGCAAACGCGACGAAATAGACGCGGTGTCGGTCGCGCGTCGCGTGCGAGTCGGCGCTGGCGGCCAGTTGGCCCTGGGCGTATTCACGCACGGGCTCCAGGAACCGGTAGCGGGCTTCGCCATCGTGCTCGTCGAGCACCACGAGCGACTTGTCGACCAGCCCGGCGAGCACGTCGGCGACTTCCGACGCGTCGACGTCTGCGTCCGAGCAGATCGCTTCGGCCGCCGCCATGGTCCAACCGCCGGCCAGAGCGCCCAAACGCCTGAACACCGCCTGCTCGACCGGCGATAGGAGCTCGTGGCTCCACTCGAGTGCGGCTCGCAGCGTCTGGTGGCGGGCCGGCCGTGAGCGGCTCTGGCCAAGCAGGACGGCGAAGCTGCCACGAAGCCGCTCGGCGATATCGTCGAGCGTGAGTCCGCCGACGCGGGTCGCGGCCAACTCGAGCGCCAACGGGATGCCGTCCAATCGCCGGCAGATTTCCGCGATGGTTCCGGCGTTGCGACTGGTCAACTCGAGATCTGGCCGAACAGCCCGCGCCCGATCGAGGAACAGCTCGACCGACGCGTAGGCTACCAGTGAACGAGGATCGCCCTCGGGCGTATGGCTGGGAACCGGCAGCGGCTGCAACCGGTGCGCCACCTCACCTGTGATATGCAGCGGTTCACGGCTGGTGGCCAGGATGCGCAGACCAGCGGATTGATCCAGTAACTCGTCCACCAGCCTGGCACACGCGTCGACCACGTGTTCACAGTTGTCGATCAGCAGGAGTACCTGGCGATCGCGCAGGAATGCGCGCAAGGCCTCATCGACCGTCGCCGCTTGGCTCTCGCGGACGCCAACGGCGCGCGCGACCGCTTGCGGCACGGCACCTGGCGTGGCCAGCGTTGAGAGGTCGGCCAGCCAGGCCCCATCTTGAAAGTCCGGCAGTACCTGCCGGACCACGGCCACAGCGATGCTTGTCTTGCCGACGCCACCGGGCCCCGTAATTGTGACCAGGCGACCTGGTACCGACTGCACTCGCTCGGCCAGCAGGTCGACGTCCGCGGCTCGGCCATACAGCAGCAGCCTGGCGGCGGGGATGTTGGTGCGACGGTCGGCTGCGCGTGGCGCGCTATCGCCCCGCTGCGCTCCTGCCCGTGCCGCCTCCAGCAGCGCGACGCGTTCGGCATCGGGCAGGCTTAGCGCCTCGCCCAGCCGGCGGATCGTTGCCGGGTACGGACTCTGGCGCAGGCCGCGTTCCAGGTCGGAGATCCCGCGACGACTCAGCCCGGCCCGCTCGGCGAGCTCCTCCTGGGACAGCCCCGCGGCCAGTCGGTGCTGCTGCAGCAACTCCCCGAGGACCTGCGGCCCATCCCGCGACGGCGGCGATCCCACGGCAGCCCTCGGGCGTCCCTCTGACGTGGCAGCGTAGCCGATCCGCAAGCCACGTGCTATGGAGGTGGCGCCGGTTGACGCGGGCAGTGCGTGCGCAGCATGTTCGCAGTCGGTGCAGAGCCTGCCTCGCCGGCACCATGGCGGTGGTGCAGAGTGGGCCCGTGCCCAGGGGTCTGGCCCTCCGAGCGGCCCCGGGCAAGACCCAACGAACGAGAAGGAATCTCACGATGACAACCTCGATGCACGCACCCGATGACACTTCCGCGCGCGCACCGCGCGGCATTCGACGAACGATCACCAGCTGGGTCGCACGCGTTGCCCTGGCTGGCGCTGTGTTGGCCAGCGGCGTCGCCGACTTTCCGCCTGGCCCAGGTGGGACCGACTTGCTGCCCGGCCCGAGCGTCGCGCTAGCGGCCATCGGCCCGGAGTACTCGACCGCCATCGGCCCAGAATTCTTGACGGTCGTCGGCCCAGAGGTCTAGCTGCCGTCGCCGACCTGCGGTGGGGGTGATCACGCGGTCACCCCGCACCCACTAAGCCGCACACGAAATCAAGGAGCAAACCATGAACGTGATCACGCGCGCCCGCGCACTCTGCGCTCGGCGCTTCGCAGCAGCCGCGGCGGCAGCCGCGATAACCGTCAGCAGTTTGGTGGGCGCGCAACCCGCCGCCGCTGCCGGGGTGTACTACGTCGACGTCGAGTTCGAAGACGTCACGTTCGCTCGCGTCGACGACGGATGCTATGGCTGGCTGTGCCTCTATACGGATACCACGATGGAGATCTATGGCTCAGTCACGGCTCGCACGTCCGCCATCGGCGGAGGCCCCTGGAACTGGGCCTATCGCAATTTCGGAACGTGGGGCAAAGACCCGTGGTCGTGCCCGGCGCAAGCGGTCGAGTGGGACAGCACGACAAACGGGCCGTGCCTGAAGAAGATCACCGAGGACAGTCTGTGGATTTCGTCCGGCGCTGCACACGCGTTCAAGGACGTGCTGCTGTGCTCGGGAAAAGCCAAAGACAGCTGCGCCACTCCCTACAACAAGAACAACAACCACATCGTGCTGGTGGTCCAGCCTGACGAAGGCATCACCGTGAACTTCGGCATGCAGGACTACGACTCGGCCAGCGCCAATGACACCGTGTGCACCGGGGGTAAGGGTTTCGGTCCGTTCAGCAGCTCGCAGCTTCAGTCGCTGTACGTCGAGGACACGATTCATCTTGCCGACAACGGCAACGCGGAGTGCCAGGTCAAGTTGAAGCTCAGGTCGATTCCTGATCCGTTCGCTGTCTGACGTACCGACTACCTCCGCCCGGCCTCACCCCAGTCAAAACCCATACGCAAACATAGGAGTACGACCATGAATACCATCAACCACGCCCGCGCACGGTGCGCTCAGCGCGTGCGCCGGCTCATCCTTGGCGCTAGTATCGCCCTTCGCGGCATTGTGCCTCCCGCTCTCCGCCATCGCGTGGCAGCGTCCGCGGCGGCCGTCGCGATAACCGCAACCAGTCTGCTGAGCGCGCAACCCGCCGCCGCCGACACGGCCTACCCGGTGAACGTTACCTTCGACAATGTGAAGTTCACCATGGTGAATGACGGCTGCAGTTGGGACATCTATTGCTCGACCGACCACCGGCTAGAGGTGTACGGCACGGTGGGCGCCTATACCACGGCCGGGGCAGTATCGGCTGGCGGCTTGCCGTACCGCGAGTTCGGCAAGTGGGGCCAAAACCCATGCGAGGCGGCCTGGGACGCCAGCTACGGCACGACATGCACGAAGCAAGTCAGTTTTGGCACCTACGATTTCACCAAGGTCTTCCTGTGCGCGGGCAGCTACTACCAGACGTGTAGCACCGGCTACGGCAAGTTGAACAACACCATCCCCCTGCAGGTCCACGCTGGCGAGCAGTTCAAGGTCACCGTGGCCATGCAGGACTACGACTGGGGCAGCAGCAACGACAACGTGTGCGTCACCTCCGTGTGGTTCGGCCCCTACTCCGCCGCGCAGCTCCAAGCCAAGACGTACGTTGCGGACGTTCAATACAAGCCGCTCAACATGGGCTACAACGGCAACGCGGAGTGCTGGGTCGCCTACCACCTCTCGTAATCTCCAACGCTCGTCGGAGTTGAGGATGCGGGGCGCTGGCTCTACGGAGCGGCGCTCCGTCCTCATGGCTACTGACCGCAACGGCTCGCAACGAACCCGTTGACATAGAGGATTCAATTCCAACCTGAGATTGAGGATTTGGTGCGGAAGGGGGATTCGAATTTCGGCGTCGCCTGTTGTTGCTGGGCATCGATTCTGAGATGAAATCCCGTGTGTTCGTTCGTCTGTGATTGCAAGTTTTCGCGCCCAGTTGGTGTCAGAAATGGTGTCACCCAGAGGCCCGCGAACCATTGCTCACGTGCGCGAGGTTCTACGCCAGAAACAGCCGCACCAGGATGGCGGATGCTGTTCGGCGGTGTGCGCCGAGTCGACGTCGAACGAGGCCTCGGCGAAGGGCAGCTCATAGTCGTTCGCGACTTCGAAAGGCGCGCTGGCGATGCAGCGCTCGCGGCGCGACGGCGTACCGCCCAAACCTGGCTCGACTCGATGTCGGTGCCGAAGACTCCGACGGGTGCGACGAGCTTGGCCTCGCCGACCCGACGACATGCGGCGTGCCATTGGCGCCGCTATCTAGTTACTAACCGAGACTGTTGACTCGTGCCGCTCCTCGGGGTTGGCGATCGACGTCGTCTCGTGCGGCGGCACCGGCGCCTATGCCCACACGGCGCGGCTGACAGGAATCATACAGCTGCAAGCCGGCAGCGGTATTTTCTGCCGTGTCTACTATCACGACATGGTGCGCCTCAATCACGGGTACGCGCTGAAGGTGTTTGCCGCCGTCACCAGTCGACCGTGCCCACGCGCGTCATCTGCGACGCCGGCAAGAAAACCATGAGCAGCGATGCCGCCGTACTCCGACCGCTCACCGACGGTTCCCTCGAGCGAGTCGCCCAGTCCGCCGAGCACTCGATCATCTAGCTCCAATCACCGTCCTCTGAGTGTCGGAGACACAATCGAGTTCATCGTCGGCTACTCAGACACCACCACCATGCTCGAAGACGAGCTCTACGCACGCCGCAACAACCGCGTCGAAGCCATCTGGCCCATCCTCGGCT
>DASXRR010000361.1:0-30697 GCA_036506475.1 Chloroflexota bacterium | reverse complement strand
CCCGGTGCGGTCGGCGCGCCTGATCGGCCACGCGCGGGTGGCTGGTGTCAGCGGCGGGTGGGGGGTCACATCGCGGCGCGCGCGCCTCCGGCACGGATCGGGAAAGGGACGTGCTGGCCGGGTGGCTGGTGTCAGCGGCGGGTGGGGGTGGGCTGGGGCTTGGCGGGCGCTGGGGGCGTGGTTGGCTTGGGCTGTGCTGGAGCCGCGGTGGGTTTGGCCTGTGGCTGCGGCTGGGCGGGGGCCACGGTGGGTGCGACGGCCGGCGCCTGATTGGCCGGACGCGCCGTGGGCTGGGTGGCCGGCGGCGCGCCAGGTGTCGCGCCGGGCGTGGCCTGCGCCGTCGGCGCCACGGTGGGCCGCGGGCCGGCCTGAACCGTCTGGCGCGGCGCGTTTTCAGCCATGAACAGGTCGTTCCAGCAGCGCGGCGCACCAGCGCGCATGCGCGTATCGCCGCACACTTCGCGTTCGACGAGCCCTTCGGGCCGCGTGAACTCCTGCGGCTGCAGGTTGAAATACTCGAACGACATCTTCATCGAGGCCGGCCAGATCTTGGCCGCGGTCATCGTGCTCAGGGTTTGCTTCATCGGGTGCCCGTCGGCGTTGCCGACCCAGACGACGATGGCCAGATCGGGCACGAAACCGTCGGTCCACGTGTCGCGATAGTTGTCTGTGGTGCCCGTCTTGGACGCCGAAGGCCACATGGGCAACTTGGGATCATCGCCGCCCTGGTGCAGCACCAGCGGCGTGTTCGGACCGTACGTGAACAGCTTGGCGTTCGGGTCGGACAGGATGTTGCTGACCATGTACGCCGCGCGGGCATCGATGACCTGCTCACCCTGCGGGACCTTGTAGTCCTCGAGCACGGTGCCTTCGGCATCGACGATGCGCGTAATTGCCACCAGCGGGATCTTGAGCCCGTTGTTGGCAATCGTGGCGTATAGCTGGGCCATGTCGATCGGCTTGACTTCGGCACCACCCAGCGTCAGGCTCAAACCGAACAGCTTGCCCGAATCCGGGCCCCAGCTCGTGATGCCCATCTTCGTGCCCTGCTCGATGGCAGTATCGACGCCCACGAAGTCGAGCGTTTTGACGGCGGGAATGTTGAGCGAGTTGCCGAGCGCGCTGCGGACCGTCGTTGGCCCATGGAAAATACTGTCGAAGTTGCCCGGGCACCACTGGTGCACGGGCGTGTCGCGCCAGCATGTCGGCTGATCGTCGATTGGCGTGCCGGGCGCCCAGCCTTTGGTAAACGCGGTGGCGTAGACCAGCGGTTTGATCGACGAGCCCGGTTGGCGTTCGCTGGTCAGGAGGTTCACCTGGCCGTCGATCGACTCGTCGTTGTAGTCGAGGCTGCCATTGAACGCCAGGATCTCGCCCGTCTTCGGATTGACGGCCATTTGCGCCGCGTTGGTCGCGCCCTGCGTCGCAATGGTCGCTTTCGAATCCTGCAGCACTTGCTGCATCTTGTCGTTGTAGTCGAGATCGAGCGTTGTGTAGATCTTTAGTCCACCTTGATACAGCGTTTTGGCGCCGTATTTCTGTTCGAGCACATCGCGGATATACATCACCCAATGCGGCGCTTTCAGGTCGACCTGGCGCTGCTTGATCGGCAGTGGTTCGGCATACGCATCGCGCGCCTGTTGCTCGGTCACGAAACCATGGCGCGTCATCTGCTCGAGCACGTATGCCTGGCGCTCCTTGGTCTGCAGCGGAATCCCGTCGGCTGTGCGCTGCACGTCGCGTCGGGTCGGATCGTATTCCGACGGTGATTGAACGAGCCCAGCGATCATGGCCGCTTCGGCCAGGTCGAGATCGCGTGCATGCTTGTCGAAGTAGCTCTGCGCCGCCGCTTCGATGCCGTAACTCTGGTTCCCGTAGAAGACCTCGTTGAGGTACATCTGCAGGACTTCATCCTTGGATAGTTTGGCGTCCAGCTGGTAGGCCAGGATGATCTCGCGCGCTTTGCGCGTCAGCGTGACCTGCTTGCGCTCCTCGGGCGACAGGATGACGTTGCGCACAAGCTGCTGCGTGATCGTCGAAGCGCCGGTCTGGCTCGCGCCTGAGCCGGTCAGGAACGCCGAGCGAATGGTGGCGCGCAGGTCGACGCCGCGGTGCTCATAGAAGAAGGCGTCCTCCGCCGCGAGTGTGGCGTCGATCAGGTTCTGCGAGATCTCGCTGAGCGGTACGACCGTCCGTTTGCCGCCATCGGGGTCGTAGAACTCCCACAGCAGCTGCCCCTTGCGATCGAAAATCTGGGCAGTCTTGAAGCTGGCGTGATTGGCGATCTGCGTCAGCGAGGGCAGGTCACGCGTGAGCACCGCGTACCCGGTGGCCGCGCCCTGCATCAGGATGAAGATCCCGATCAGGCCGAACCCGATCATGGCCACCAGCAGGCTGGAACCGATGATCAGCGGCTTTTTGAGCTTGCTCGTGCTGGTGATGCGCTCGCGGTACTCGCGCGCCGCCGCAATGCGGTACAAACGCTGCAGTCTGGCCTGGGCACGCTCCTGGGCTCGTCTACGGATGTGATGGCTGTGACCGTTGTCGTACCGCTGCATCGGTGGTGCGCCAGCGCGCTAGAGCACAGATGATGCCATAGGCTCGAGGGGCGGCGGAAAGGTCTCCAACTATGGACGGTGCCGCCCCTTTAGCCTGCCGTCAAACGGAGTTCGGCCACAAACGGCATGAGCTTTGGAGCTTCTCGGCCGAACTCCTATGGCGCCTTGGGGGTGACGCGGATGGTGCGTTCGTTCGCGTACCGCACCAGGCCGGGCGGGCCGTTCGGGATCTTGCGCACGTGGCGGCGGGGGGCGATGTCGACTTCTACGGCGCTGGCGCTGCGCGCGGCGCTATGCCAGGCCGCGACGGCGGCGGCGTGTTCGAGGACCTCATTGGGAGGATTGCTGCCGCGGAGTATGAGGTGAGCGCCGGGTACCCCCCGTGCGTGGAGCCAGAGATCGTCGGGGCCGGCCAGGTCGAAGGTGACGGCGGCGTTGCCGGCGGCGCTCGTGCCGATCAGGGCTTCCCAGCGGTCGCCCAGCGGGACGCGGCGGTAGGGTGCGGTTTTACCAACGGGTCTACCAATGGATTTGCCGCGTTTGGGAGTGGTGTCACCGCCACGGATTTCACGTCGCAGGGCGCGAATCGCGCTCATGTCGGGGGCGATTTCGACCATCGTGCGTAGGTCAGCCAGGTGTGCCGCCTGCTGTCTAGCCTCGTCGAGCAGCAGCGGCACGCGCTCCTCGGCCTCGCGCGCCTTGCGGTAGCGCGCAAAGTACGCCTGGGCGTTCTCACTGGCGCTGAGCGTCGGATCGAGCGCAATCGTTTCGCCATGCACGGCCAGCTCGCTCGCGCCGACTGGCAGCTCGGCTTGATGGGTCAGGATCAGCTCACCTGCGCGGCGCAGGGGATCGCGCTGGACCTGACCGTTTTCCAACTGCTGCTCGAGGGCATGGATGCGCCTCGCGAGGCTTGTCGCTTCGCGTTCCACAATGGCCAGCAGCGCGGGCCGTTCACCAGCCAGCGCATCGCCACGCCGCGGAGTGGCCGCCTCGGCGTAGTAGGCGTCCATCGCGGCGCTGATTGACGGAACGTCACGAATTTCGGCCGTAGCGGCCAGATGTGTCAGGGCATAGGGCGCATAGGCGATCGGCCGGTCGGCCTGGACGGCCAGCGTAGGCAGCCAGGTGTGTGTCTCCAGTGGGCTCAGGAAAGCGTGGATAGCCTGCAGCACGGCCGGCCAATCGGCGTCCAGGGCGGCCGTGTCGACGCTGCCTGTGGCGCGCTGCGCCAGCTCACGCGCGGCTTGCGGGGACAGGCCGGCGACGCGTTGCCCGAGATGGGCTGCCAGCCGGCCGCTTGCACCCTGCGAAAGCGACGCGACGGTCAGTTCTGACGGAAGTAGCCGATCCTGGGGCGGTGGATCGACGTACGGCAGATGCGGCAGGACGGGCCGCCGCGCATTGCGGCTCGGTGGGCTGCGCCGTGCCGCATCAAGGATGACCCCCTGCTCGTCGACGAGGATCAGATTGCTGCGCCTTCCCATCGCTTCTACAATGAGCAGAACTTTGTAGTGCTGGCCGGAGACGTCGCGTTGTTCGCAGTCCAGCTCGAGCACTCGCTCCAGAGGTGGCTGACGAAGCGAACGGATGCGCGCATTGCGCAGGTGTTTGCGAGCGACGAGCGAGAAGGGCGTGTCGCGCTCGAGGCCGCGCGCAGGCAGTCGATCGAGGCGCTGCACACGGCCGTGCTCGGCATGCGCGGACAACAGCACGTAGCCACGTCCGACGCCTGGCCCGAAGTACTCCACCACCAGGCTGAGCTCGTCGAGGAACACCAGCCGCTGCATTCGACTCTCGACGAGCAGCGGCTCGAGCTCGTCGCGTACCGCCGACAAGGTCAGCGCGTCGAAACTCATACCGGCGAGTGACCGAACAGCAGACGGCCGATACGCCCGCCAGTGGGCTGGTATTTGTATTGTCGGGTCCATCCGGAGTCGGCAAGTCCACGCTCCTCGATCGGCTCAAGGGTGATCGATTCTCGATCAACGTGTGCGTAACCGCGACCACGCGTCCGATGCGCGCCGGTGAGATTCCCGGAACCCACTACCACTTCCTGTCGGATGAGGAGTACGACGCCCTGCTGGCGAGCGACCAGTTCCTCGAGCATGCCGTGGTCCACAAGAAGTATCGCTACGGTATCCCGCTCAAGAGCGTGCGCGAGGGGTTACGCGGTGGCTCCGACCTGATCATGGCGCCCGACGTGCAGGGCGCCAGCACGGTGCGCTGGAAACTGCCGAACGCGATCAGCGTGTTTCTTCGGCCCGCGTCGCTCGACGAGCTTGCGCCTCGACTCGAGGCGCGTGGGACCGAGAAGCCTGAAGAGCGCGAGATTCGACTCGCAACGGCAGAACGCGAGATGCAGCACATGAGCGAGTACGACTACGTGGTCGTCAATCACAGCGACCGACTCGAGCAGGCGATTGCCGACCTCAAGGCCATCATCACCGCCGAGCGCATGCGCGTCTGTCCGCGCATCGTCACCCTCTGACTTCGTGGATTTCCGACGCGTTTTGGTGCTCGGTGGAGCACGCTCGGGCAAGAGCACCTTCGCCGAACGCCTCGCTCGTGAGTGGGGTGAGCCGGTGCTGTACGTGGCCACCGCGACTGCCAGCGACGACGAGATGGCCGCGCGCATTGCCGAGCACCGCCGCCGCCGGCCTGCGTCGTGGCGGACGTTGGAATCGCCCGACGCCCTGGCCGAGCCAATCGCATCCGCGCTGGGCGATGCGCGCACTGTGCTGGTTGAGGATCTGACGCTGCTGCTGTCCAACTTGATGCTCGAGGCATCTGCTGACGAAGCCGAGGCCGCGGCGATGGCGGAAATGGACGCGCTGCAAGCGCTGACAGCGCACCTGATTGTCGTCTCCAACGAGGTCGGCATGGGTGTTGTGCCGCCCACGCCCTTGGGCCGCGCCTTCCGCGACAGCCTGGGTCGGCTCAACCAGCACGCCGCGTCTCAGTTGCATGAGGTGTACATGCTGTTTGCCGGTCTACCGCTGCGCCTGAAGTAGCCGTTAGAATCGATCCGCACATGCCGCGATTGCAGTCCGCGACGGATTTCTTTTTGATACGCCTGGGGAGCTAATACGGTGAGCGCTGTCTTGGTGCTGAACCAGAACTACGAGCCGTTGAACGTGTGTAACGCGCGTCGCGCTCTGGTGCTGGTCGACGGTGGCAAGGCAGAGGTGCTCGAGCACGCGGAAGTGCCGATCCGTACTCCGAATCGCCTGTTCCCCCGGCCGTCCGTGATCCGGCTGGTGTACATGATCAAGCGCCCCCGGCCGCGTGTGCGGCTGACGCGACGCGAGATCTTCATTCGCGATCACCACGCGTGTCAGTACTGCAGCGTTCGAACGCGCGATCTGACGCTGGATCATGTGGTGCCACGGCATCGTGGCGGTCGCCATACCTGGGACAACCTGGTTTCGGCCTGTCGCTCGTGCAACCATCGCAAGGGCGGGCGCACGCCCGAGGAAGCGCGCATGCAGCTCAAGCGGTCACCGTCCGAGCCGCACGCGACGAGCTACTACTTGTTCCACCAGTACCTGGAGAGCGAGCGCTTCCAAGGCTGGACCAAGTTCATGCCCGAGTGGGAGAAAGACCGCCGCTAGCTAACGACTTTGGGTCGGGGGAGCCCACGCTCCGCTTCGCTCCGCGGGGTGCACTTGTAGCCCCCGCAGCAGGGGCTATTCGCCAATGGGACACGTCCGCGCGGCAAGCAACGTATGTGTGTGCGGCATCTACGTGCGGCCATGCAGCTTCGAGGGCCGAAACGCGCCGACGCCCCGTGAGGTGAGCCTGAGGCGCGAGCCACGCTAGCGGCCGGCGCATGCTGGACCTCCGAGGGCCGAGGCACGCTAACGCCCGACGCGTGTTCAGCCTGCAGGGAGGTAGCCATTGGCGAATAGCCCCTGTTGCGGGGGGTCGCCGCGGAAAGGAGCGCGCAGCGAGCTTGCGAGCGGAGCAGCGACTGGCGGCGGGGGGCCGCAGGCTCCCCCGACCCGGAGAACGCTGACGGACACGAGTGCTACTCCGACCCAAACAAATTCCTACTAAAGTGAGTGACTGAGCTTAGTCGGCGAAGAAGAGCGAGCGCAGCTTCGGCTCGTGAGCGGTGCGGGTGAAGGCGACGACCTCGTCGCCTGGTTCCAGGATTGTTGAGCCGTTCGGGAAGAAGGCTGAGCCGCCGCGGATCACGACGGCGATCTCGCTCTCGGGCGGCAGGTCGAGGTCACGTAGCGGCGAACCGGTGACCCGCGACTTGCGATCGAGCACCGCCTCGACGACTTCGACGTCGGTATTGCGCAGGCGCAGCAGCGGCACCAGGTTCGCCTGTGGGATCTCCTGCTCGAGCACGCTCAGCATCATCTGGGTCGCGTTCACGGTGGCATCGATACCCAGCTGGCGGAAGATGCTCTCGTTGCGCGGGTCGTTGATGCGCGCGATCGTGCGCCGTGTGCCAAAGCGGCGCTTGGCCACCTGACAGATCACCAGGTTGTCCTCATCGTCGCCGGTCACGGCGATGACCACGTCCGAGCGTTCGGCACCGGCGTCAGCCAACGTGCTGGCCTCGTCGGCGTTGCCGCGCAGAACGACATTGCCCAGCTCATTGGCAATGAACTCGGCTCGGTCGGCGATGTTTTCGATGATCAGTACCTCGTGGCCCTGCTCGATGAGCTCACGTGCCAGAAAGAACCCGACCTTGCCCCCGCCCGCGATGATGGCGTACATGCAGCTAAACCGGCAGCGGCGGCGCCGTCTCGCCGGTCAGCTCTTCGTAGAAGGCATTGGCACCAATGATCGTCGGGCTGATCGCCCGCAAGCCGAGGTCTGAAAACGTATTCGAACGCAGCGGATCGTAAATGCGCGTGACGACGCGCTTGACGCCGTAAATGTGCTGAGCAATCTGCGAAGCCATGATGTTGCGATTGTCGCCCTGTGTGGCCGCCACGAAGGCGTCCGCGCGCTCGATGCCGGCTCTGCGCAGCACATCCTGATCGATGCCATTGCCGAGCATCGTCGTGCCTTTGAAGTCTGGCCCAAGGCGACTGAACGCGGACGATTTGACGTCCAACACAGTGACATCGTGATGCGCGTTGGTCAACTGCAGCGCGAGACGCGCACCAACACGCCCGCAGCCCATGATGATGACGAACGTAGGTCTGCCTCCCCAGCTGTCAGCAATCAGCTTTCAGCTATCAGCAATTCTGCAACCGCAACAGCATATGCCAGCCGGCCGGCCGTTGGCATGTCCTCGGCTGCTGACGGCTGACTGCTGATGGCTGAGAGCTCCGTTTAGCGTCCGCGCTCACCTGCCGAGCGCGCGGGGGGTGTCGCCGCGCTCACGAATGGCGCCGCGCGCGCGAGCCACACCCGACACGGTGCGTTCTTGAGCACGTAGGGCGCAGTATGGCCGAGATCGAACTCGCCAAACTTGCGCTTGTACCCAATACCCATCACGATCAGGTCCACCTCGCGCTCGAGCGCTTCGTCGACGATGGCCGTGCCCACGTCACGCGCCTGCAGGATCTCCGTCTCGAGCTCAATCGAGAACTCATCGGCGACGCGTTCAGCTCGACCGAGGACAGTATCGCCTTTAGCGGCCTCGGGCGGCAGGTCCACGTCCAGCGGCAGCGTGCGCTTGACCTCGATGACATAGATAGCAAAGACCGCCGACTTGCCGCGGCGCGCGATCTCACACGCCAGGGCGATGGCCTCGTCATCAGTCGGATTACCGTTGACGGGTACCAGAATGCGATTAGCACGAATCACGGCGACCCACCTTGCCACGGGCCAGTGGTGAGCCGCCCTGAATGAAGCGGTTGCGTTTCGTCAGCCAGAAGCGTCACAGGCGGCAGCCGGCGAGCGACCTTGCGGCGGATTGTAGTCCACTTCCGTTCGCACAGGTCAACGCTACACCCCCAGCCGCCGGGCTGCGCGCAACAGCCCAGCCACCGTAAACAAATGGACGATGCGCCCGTCCATCGCGGCTTCGATCGCCTCGACCAGTGGAACGGGGCGCGCGATCATGTCCTGCTCGGCGCCATCGCGCTGGGCGCCGTGAGCGGCGAGCGAAAGGCCGCGGGCGAGGTACAGGTGATAGAACGCGTCGACCGCAGCACTGCCGAAGCTCGTGCCCAGTGGTTCCCAGTCTGCTGCTTGCAAGCCGACCTCTTCGGCCAGCTCCCGTTTGGCGCCCTCGAGTGGCGTCTCATTCGGTTCGCCGCGGCCAGCCGGGATTTCCCACGAGTTGCGCCGCCAAGGATAGCGCCACTGACGTACCAGGTGTACGCAGCCGTCATCTGAGATGGGCACGATGCCTACCACCGCCCATGGGATCTCGACATAGGCATAGCTGCCTGGCGCCCCGTCTGGCTGGATGACGCGGTCGTGGCGCAGGCGCAGGTGACCATTCTCGAATAGCACTTCGCTGGTTCGTGTCTGCCACGGATTCTCGCCGCTGAGGTCGAGGAGGTCAGTCATGCTGGTGTGCGCCGCCGTCAGTGCACGCGCCGCGCGGACAAGTCAATTTTCCCTTCGGGTACGAGTGGAGACTTCGGGTCCGTCGATTCCGCCGGTGCCCGCCGCCGTCGCTGCGCTTGGCTACCGCCGGCCATGTCCGGGCAGCACTGCGTCCGATCCATGCCGACCGCTGAGAGCGGAACCCTCCTGGGGCCAAAGCCGGGCCGAGCGCAGCGTCTACCCCGCGCCGCTCGGTCGCGAGCCGATACCCACCCAACGGGGCAGCGGTGCGTGGGATGGCCAGTGTCATCGTCAGTCATATTCGAATTTGAGTGGGGCGCTCATGGCGTCGGGGTGACGGTATACGCCGGCGGCGATGGCGGATGCTTCCTGACTTACCCAGTTCACCCGGTACAGCTCGCGGCCGATGCGAAAGCTTTCGCCCTTGTACACGACGTAATCGTGCGGATCCCTGTCCGAGCGCAGCACAACGCCGGCGACGCGCGTCTCGCGTGGCTGGCGTAGCTCGGCGTGAACCACGGCGTACTGCCCCACGTCAGGCGAGTCGGCCCCCTCGCGACGCCGTATCGCCTGCAACGTCAATACGTACTGTGACGACTCAGGTAGCCGTTCGCCTACGTGCCAGGTCGGTAAGGCGGTGTATTCGGTGTCGTAGCTCAGCCCCGCGGGCGGGTGATTTGGGTCAGTGACATTCTGAATTGCCTGCTGCGCCGAGCCAAGGGCGCGCCCAGCCTGGGCGCCGACACCGCTGACGGCCTGGCCTGGTGCATTCGCCGCTGAGGTGACCGCGAACACGATGAACACGGTGCCCGCCAGCATTGCCAGCGCGAGCAATAGCAGCAGCAGCTGAATAAGGGTGCCGAGTACGTTGCGCTGGGCCACGCAAGATGTGGTTAGCAGAGTCCAGGCCCAAAAGAAAGGCCCGGTGCGGGGAGCAGGGTCTGCGATAATGGAACCCGGTCCGGCCCAGATGCTCGTCCGTCCGCTGCGCCCTATCGACGTGGTGGCGCTGGCATCGTTCCAGCGTCGCGCCGGCGGCACCGAGATCACCGCCCACAACTGGCCTCGGGTCGAGCCGGAGAGTGGCCACGTGCCATATATGACCCTGGTGTCCAGCTCCCTTGGCCATCGACCAGGCGGTCAACGTGCGTGGGTCGCCGAACATGATGGTCACGTGGTCGGGCTGGCCGCGGCGCATCCACGCGCCGGCGGGCTCGTGTGGGACGCAGTGCATCTACACGCGCAGCCTGAGGAAGACAACGTTGCCGGCGAGCTGCTGGAGCAGGTGGTCGCGTGCGCCGGGGCGCGTGGGGCACGCCGCGTGTTTCTCGAGACGCCAGTTCGTGGCCGTGGCCAGGACGTGGCACGCAAGGCTGGCTTCGAGCGTTTCACGTCGACCCAGCTGCATGTCCTCGCACCGGGCTTCAAAGTGGAGCGGACCGATCTGTTCGAAGCTCGGCCACGCCTGCGGGCCGATGAGGAACCGCTCTTTCAGCTGTACAACGCGGCCGTACCAGCGCCCGTTCGGGCGGCCGAGGCGATGACCGCCGAAGAGTGGGCGGCACTGTATCCAGGCCGCAAACGCTGGCAGCCCAGCTTTACCGGCTCGCGCCAGCAATACGTCTGGGAGCTCGGCACCAGCCTGGTTGGGTGGCTCGAGATCACCTTTGGTCAGCGCAGCCAGTTCATGGACCTGCTCGTGCACCCACGCTACGAGGACGCGAGCGATCGCCTGGTGCGCTACGCGCTGCTGCAGGTTAGTCCGAAGGCGCCGGTGTATGCGCCCGCACGCGAATACCAGGCGTCACTCGCGTCGGCGTTGCAGCGCGCAGGGTTCCGTAGCGCTGGCGAGCACGAGCTGTTCGTCAAGCTCCTGGCCGCGCGTGTTCGCGAGCCGAGCCTGGTCGCGGCCAAGGTCGTCGGAGGCTAACTCGGCGTGGCAATGCAAGAACCAACGGGCAGGCGGCTGGTGCATCTCTCGGGCCCGGCGCAGATCGTTACTGATGATCTCGACCAGTTGCTCGAGGTCCTTCCGCCGCACATTTGCGATCCGGTGGTGGCGCTTCAGGATCGCCGCGACTTGCTCGAAGTGGTCATGGACATGGGCCGCGAGCCCGAAGCTCGGCTGCCCGGTCGGGAGGCCGTGCTGTCGACGCACGTCGTCACCGAAGAGGACATCGACTATGTCGTGCAGCGCATCGGCACCTTTGGCGACGACAATCGTGCCGGCATCGAGCGCACGCTGCACCGCATCTCGGCGATTCGCAATCGCGAGGGGCGCATCGTCGGCATCACCTGCCGCGTCGGGCGCGCGGTGTTCGGGACAATCACGATCATCCGCGACATCGTCGAATCGGGCCGCAGCATCCTGATGATGGGTCGCCCGGGGGTCGGTAAAACTACGCTCCTACGCGAAGCCGCGCGGGTCCTGGCCGACGACTTGCGCAAGCGGGTGATGATTGTCGACACGTCGAACGAGATCGGCGGCGACGGGGACATTCCGCACCCGGCGGTCGGTCGCGCGCGGCGCATGCAGGTACCGACGCCATCGATGCAGCATGCGGTGATGATCGAGGCGGTCGAGAACCACATGCCCGAAGTCATCGTCATCGACGAGATCGGCACCGAGCTCGAGGCCGGCGCGGCACGCACGATCGCCGAGCGCGGCGTGCAGCTCGTGGCCACGGCTCACGGCAACACGCTCGAAAACTTGATGATGAACCCCACGCTCTCCGATTTGATCGGTGGGATCCAGAGCGTCACCCTCTCGGACGAGGAGGCGCGCCGACGCGGTACGCAGAAGTCGGTCCTCGAGCGCAAAGCACCGCCGACGTTCGACGTCGTCGTCGAAATCCAGAACTGGAGTCACGTCGCGGTCCACGAGAACGTGGCTGACGTCGTCGATGCCGTGCTGCGCGGCCAACCGGTGGTGCCGACGGTGCGTCGACGCGGACAAGATGGCGAGGTGCTGATCGAAGAGCCGCTGATGCCGCGCCCGCGGCCGACCGCACTGGCCGACGCGGATCATCCGGCGTTCAGCACGGTGACCAGCGGGGGAGCCCGATTGCGCACGTCGCGGCCGAGCGCCATCGCCGACGAGTTCGGGTTTGAAGAGCGGCGCGCGGCACCGGTGATCGACCGGCGTACGCCGGTGCCGGCCGCCGCGGGCGCTGAGCCGACGCTCCGCAACGGCAGGCAGGCCGTGCGTATCTATCCGTTCGGGGTCAATCGATCCCGGCTCGAGTCACAGATTCGCCAGCTCGGCCTGCCGGCCGTAGTCGTGGCCAATCAACACGAGGCGGACGTGGTCCTGACCGTGCGCAACTACTACCGCCGCAAGCCACAGGCGCTACGCGACGCCGAAGCCTCAGGTGTGCCTGTGCATGTGCTGCGGTCCAATTCGGCGGGCAATATCGAGCAAGAGCTGCTGCATATCTCGCATCTGGATGCGGCGCCTGTGCCCGGTGCGGCACAGAGCGCCTTGCGCGAGACTGAGGAAGCTATTGCGCGGGTATTGGAAACGTCGGCGCCGATTGAGCTTTCGCCGCAGAGTGCGTACATTCGGCGCTTGCAGCACCAGCTGGCCGAACAGCACAGCCTGTCTTCGCGCAGTACGGGCAAGGAGCCCTATCGGCGCGTGCGCATCTCGAAGGCTGACTGACCGCCGCGTTGTTCAGACCAGGCTGCCTCTTGCCCGCCCCGGCCGGCCGCCACTGGCGGAACCGGTTGGCCACGGCCGTGACCGTGCCAGCCGCAGACTCCCGCCGAAGGCGGAAGCGCTAAGCGTGTTCATTACCTTCGAAGGTATCGAAGGCTCGGGCAAGTCACTGCAAGCCCGGCTGCTGGTGGATGGCCTGCGCCGGCGCGGGCTGAGTGTCGTGCATACGCATGAGCCAGGCGGCACGCCGCTCGGCGATCAACTGCGTGAGCTGGTCCTGCTTCGAGACGATCTGGCGCCTACCGACCGTGCTGAGGCGCTGTTAATGTGCACCTCTCGAGCGCAGCTGGTCGCAAGCGTCATTCAGCCCGCGTTGGACCGTGGTGCGGTGGTCGTGTGTGACCGCTTCGCGGACTCTACATTGGTCTACCAGGGGGCCGGCCGTGGGCTGGATATTGCGCAGCTCAAATCGGTGATATCCTTCGCCACCGCCGGGCTGAGACCAGACATGACGTTGCTGCTGGATCTGCCGGTTGAAGCTGGGCTCGCGCGCAAGCAAGCCCAGATGGGCGCTGCCTGGAATCGTTTCGAAGCTGAGGCAGACGTTTTTCACGAGCAGGTGCGCACCAGCTATCGATCTCTGGCTGCCGAGGAGCCGCTGCGCTGGCGCTGTTTCGATGCCCTCAAGTCGCCCGAGGTGCTCTCGGACGAGATCTGGCGCTGTGTCGCCACGGAGCTGCGACTCTCATGAAGATGGTGGTAGCCGTCGTTCAGGCCGAAGATGCCAGCGGGCTGCTGACTCAATTGTCCAATCGAGGCTTCCGCGCCACGCGGATCAAGACCGCGGGCGGCTTCTTACGCGAAGCCAATGCCACGATCTTCGTCGGCGTCGAGGACGAGGACGTGGACACGGTGGTGCACACGATCCGCGAGAACTGCACCACCCGCCAGCAGCAAATTACGGCCATTCCCGCCGTCATGGAACCCGGCGAGTTCTTCCTGCCGTATCCAGTCGAAGTCGAGGTGGGCGGAGCCACGATCTTCGTGTTGGACGTCGCCCGCTTCGAACGCGTCTAGCGCTTAGCTAGCCCCAGCCCTGGACCAGCAGCCGATCGAAGTCGGCATTCCAAGCTTGCAGCCGGCCCTTCTGGCTGGCTGGGTCTTCCGGCACACCGCCCGCGCAGTCACCAAGATAGCCTGTGACCGAGGTCAGGCCCCAGTCCGGACAGCCGCCCGCGGCCCCATGATCGTCGACGAACATCGCGAAGCCGAGCAGGTTGCTCTTGGTTCGGAGCATTGCGACGACGTTCTGGAGCAGGCCGGCCGGATAGTTGTTCGCTGGCCACGCAGGATCGGACGGGTCGTTTTGATGACCCGGTTGTGCACCAACGTAGGTGTTCCACTCGGTCACCAGATGCGGTGGCGGAGTGCCGCCCGCGTGGAGCGCGAGGTGATACATGAAGTCGTCGTACACACGACTGCCGTACTGCGCGTGATCCCATTCGGCGTTGCCGAGGTCCGCGGTTGGCTCGGCGCTGGGTGGCACACCCTTCGAGGCAGCGAACAGCACGTTGCTGTACATGTGCACGGCGAAGCACACGTCGGCGCGCGTCCATCGGCTATCCGGCTGATAGGCACACCAGGCCAGGGTTGCCGCGTACTGTTCCCACGCGTTCAGTCGCGTCCGACCGGGCGGCAGCAGCCCGTACTGGGCCGGGCTGAGCTCGCCACCGGTGACGCCACTCCATGGCGCGACGGCCGGGATGACGACCTGCATGGCAGGGTTCGCCTGGCGGACGCGGGTGAAGACGTTGTTCAGGTCGTCCACGGCGCTGCCGAAGCCACTGACGACGGTCATCACCCATTTGGGGCTGATGCCGCTCGGGCGCCCACCGTTCTCGCCTGGCAGGTTCGGCTCGTTGCCGCAAATCAAGCCCTTACAGCGGCTAAACAGTGGGTCGGCCGCCACCTGCGCCATGAACTGGGCATACTCGGCCCGTTGCTGCCACTCGTCCTTGTTGGGCAGTGTTTGACCCGGCGCCTGGTCAACCCGCAGCCAGACGTCGACTCCCTTGTCCACCATCTTGGTGACACGATCGCGCGCACTGTCGATCCCCTGCGACCGATACAGCAGCTCCACGCTCATGCCTGGGCTGCCATGCAGTTGTCGGTCTTGATGCAAGAAATGCGCGCCAATCGACACAGGCATTGCTCTCGTCCCCCTACCTGAACCGATAAACGCTGGAGTGTATCGACTTTGCGGGATAACTTTCATGTGGGATTTATTGAATCGAGTCTGGGGCGGGAGTACGGTGACCCGAGGAGGCACATCGTGAAGGATGGCTATCTCCTGGCGACGCGCGCGAGTGAGCGCGTGGGTGTCGCCCTGTCGCGCGCGCTGCTAGCCGGATTCCTGGCGTCAGTGGCCATGGTGGTGGCCTTCTCACTCGCGTTCGTCGTCGCCTTGATCGTCGGCGGGATGCCGCTCGGGCCGCTCAGTGAGTGGTCGCGTGGCCTGACCAGCAATCAGCTGATCGATGTCGCCAAACCCAACCTGTATGCAGCACTGGCCGTCTTTGTCGCCGGTGGCTTGCTGTGGGCGATTCTGTATGGGCAAGTGGCAGAGCCGCGCCTGCAGGGGCGAGCGTGGGAGCGCGGTGTGCTGTTCGCGCTCATCCCGTGCCTGTTCTCGCTCATCGTCTTCCTGCCGTTGATTGGCGGCGGATTCCTGGGCATGAGCCTCGGCGCTGGCCCATTGCCAATCATCGGCAACCTGATCCTGCACCTGGTCTACGGCGCCACCCTGGGCGCGATCTACGGCCCAGCGGGCGATTCGGTCCTCGACGGTCCGCGCCACGCCGCCGCTGGTGACGATATCTGGGCCGGCCCAAGCTCAGAGGTGGGCGCGGCGCGCGGGCTGCTCATCGGCCTGGGCCTCGGCGTCATCGCCGGTTTGCTCAGCATTGCCGTCCTTTCGGGAGCAGAGGTCCTGCATCTCAACCCGCTCTCGGTCGCCATCCCGGTGGCATTGATTTGTGCCGCCTTCGGCGGGTTGATCGGGTCGTTATCAGGCCCTACCCGGCGCGCTTAGGACCAGCGGAACGTCTTCCAGACCCAATCGAAGAGCGCCGTGCTGTCGCCGCTCAAGTTGCGGCTGCCCATGATCGACACGTACACGCGGTGGCCGTCGCGCGTGGCCGAGGCCACAAATGTGCGCCCGGCAATCTCGGTATAGCCGATCTTCACGCCGTCCGCGCCCGCGTAACTCCCAAGCAACGGATTCAGGTTGTGCATGTAGTACTCGTCGCCGACGAAGAACGGCGTCGCGGCGATCGCGCGGAAGATGGGATTCTGCATCGCATAGCGGCCAAGCAGGGCCATGTCATACGCGCTCGAATAGTGGTCGTCGGCATCCATACCCGACGGCGTCATGAAGTGCGTGTCGCGCAGCCCAAGCGACGACACCGTGTCGTTCATCCAGCCCACGTACGCTTCGCGCGAGCCCGCGAGTGACACGGCCACCTGCTCAGCCGCGTCGTTGCCGCTCGGCAGCATCATCCCGTACAGCAACGTCTCCAGCCGCACCCGATCGTTTGGCTCCAGGCCCATCACCGACGAGCCATCACAGGCCACCAGCGCCGAGGCACTCACGCTCGTCGTGTACATGCGCGCAATGTCCGGTACGCGCTCGAGCGCAACGATCGTGGTCACGATCTTGGTGATGCTCGCCGGCGCCGCGCGGGTGAAGCCGCCGCGCTCGAAGAGCAGCGCGCCCGACGCCTCGTCGAGGATGGCGATGCTGCGCGCCGTCACGTTGGGCAGCGGCTCCGCACCCTCACGGCGCGGTCCGCCGGAAACGGGCGCGGGCTGTGTGGTTGCGATCGGCGGCGGCACGCGGACAACCGGCACGAGCGGGGGCAGGGCGATGTGGGCCGGTGGCGCGGCGGTATCGCAGTAGCCCTGCTGGGCGACCTGCGTGGCATTGGGTGTAGCGGTCGGTGCGGACGGCGTGGCCGTGGGCGGAATCGGCGTGCTGGTCGCCGGCACGGGTGTCGCGGTTGGCGGGGTGGGTGTCGCGCTCGGCGGAAGTGGCGTCGCGGTCGACGGTCGCGTCGGCGGGACGCTGGTCGCCGCCTGCGTCGGAGGTGGTGGCGTCGGCACTGCCGTCGGCGTCGGGACAAGCGGCGCCGCCCCGGCCGCGCAGCCGTTGAGCCCGAGGCACAGCGCGCCAAGCAGCCACACCAATCGCCGAAGCGACATCCTTGAAGATTGTGCCCGACACAGCCGGCGGGTCGACGAAAGGCAGCGCACCGCGGCCCAGGCCTGGTACGCTGTAAGCCCGTGGATCACACGGGAACGACGCGCGCGACGAAGTACATCTTCGTCTCTGGTGGGGTTGTTTCGTCCGTCGGTAAGGGGATCACCGTTGCGTCGATTGGTCGACTGCTCAAGGCACGCGGCATCTCTGTCTGCATCCTGAAGCTCGACCCGTACATCAACGTCGATCCGGGCACCATGTCGCCCTACCAGCACGGTGAGGTGTTCGTCACCGACGACGGTGCGGAGACCGATCTCGACCTCGGCCACTACGAGCGGTTCATCGACGAGAATCTGACGCGCGCCTCCAACGTCACGACCGGCCAGATCTACTCGGCGGTCATTGGCCGCGAGCGGCGTGGCGACTTTCTCGGCGGCACGATCCAGGTCGTCCCGCATGTCACCAACGAGATCAAGGAGCGCATCGAGCGTGTCGCGCGGTTGACGGATGCTGAAGTGATCCTGGCCGAGGTCGGCGGCACGGTCGGCGATATCGAATGCCTGCCATTCCTCGAAGCGCTGCGCCAGATCCACCGTGAGCTCGAGCCAGATCGCACGCTGTTCGTGCACGTCACGTTGCTGCCCTACGTCGGCGCGACGAGCGAGCTCAAGACCAAGCCAACCCAGCACAGCGTCAAAGAGCTGCGCTCGATTGGTATCCAGCCCGACGTGATCTGCGCGCGCTCAGATTTCCCCGTTCCCGACGATATCCGCGACAAGATCGCGCTGTTCTGCGACGTCGATCGACGCGCCGTCGTGCCGCTCGAGACCGCCGACACGATCTACAACGTGCCGCTCATTTTGGAAGAGGCGGGGCTGGGCGACTACATCGTCGAGCGGCTGCACTTGCGCTCACACCCGGCTGACCTCGAGGGTTGGCGCGAGCTGGTGCATCGCTCGCGGACGGTCAAGGACGAGGTCGTGATCGGCGTCGTCGGGAAGTATGTGGAGCTGCAGGACGCATACACCTCGGTGCGTGAGGCGCTGTATCACGCGGCCTGGACGCACCACCGCAAGCCCATTTTGAAGTGGATCGACTCGCAGCGACTCGAGCAGTCGGACGACGAATGGGAGCGCATCCTCGAAGGCCTGCATGGCATCGTCGTGCCCGGCGGTTTTGGCTACCGCGGTGTCGAGGGCAAGATTCGCGCGGCGCGCTTTGCGCGTGAGCGCAAGGTGCCCTACCTCGGGCTGTGTTTGGGCATGCAGGTGCTGTGTATCGAGTTTGCGCGGCACGTACTTGGCTCAGCCGAGCCGAACTCCACGGAGTTCAACCTGTTTTCGCGCTATCCGGTGATCGATCTGCTGCCCGAGCAGCGCGACGTCGAGGAAAAGGGCGCCACGATGCGACTCGGGGTATACCCGTGCCAATTGCGGCCAGGCACGCTCGCCGGCGCGGCCTACGAAGACCAGATCGTCTTCGAGCGTCACCGCCATCGGTATGAGTTCAACAACACGTTCCGCGAGTCGCTGGGCAATGCTGGCCTCGTGTTTTCAGGCACTTCGCCTGATGGTCGGCTGGTCGAGATCGCCGAGATTCGGGACCACCCATTCATGCTCGGCTCGCAGTTCCACCCAGAGCTCAAGAGCCGCCCCAATCGCCCCCACCCCTTGTTCCGGGATTTCGTCGCCGCCGCCGCCGCCCTGGCCGGCGAGCAGCTCCCGCTCACCGACTACGAACTAGCCGCGCTGCGCGAGGAAGCCGCCTAGCCGATCCGCCTACCGGCGCTTTCGGGCAGCGCCGGTAGGCTGGTGCGATTCACGCCTTGACAATCCTCGCGCTTCGCGCGCCGGCCGGCGCAAGGCAAATGGAACGGGTTGATGCAGGTCGTTGGGCGAACGGCGCGATGAGCGATCCGCCTTGGGTAGGCTGGTGCGATTCACGCCTCGACGATCCTCGCGCTTCGCGCGCCGGCCGGGCGTATGGCAAATGGAAGGGGTTGATGCAGGTCGCTGGGCGAACGGCGCGATGAGCGATCCGCCTTGGTAGGCTGGTGCGATTCACGCCTTGACAATCCTCGCGCTTCGCGCGCCGGCCGGGCGTATGGCAAATGGAACGGCTTGATGCGGGTGGTCTGGCGAATGGTGCGATAAGCGATCTGCGCTTCGGCGGCTCACCTCACCAGACCTGAAGGATTGCGCCGGTGGCGCGCGAAGCGCGAGGACATCTGCGACGCCGCCCCGCGCACCCGCAAACGACTGATGGCAAGACGCCAGGTGGGGCCCAGTCGTTAGTATCTTCGACGTGCGTATTCTCGTGACCGGTGGGGCGGGATTCATTGGCTCGCATGTGGTCGACGGGTTCCTCGGTGCGGGACACGAGGTGGCCATCGTCGACAACCTGTCCACCGGCGATACGGCCAATCTGAACCCCAAGGCCAAGCTGTACCAGTGCGATATCCGCGACGACGCGCTGGCAGACGTCTTCAGCGACTTTCGGCCTGAGGTCGTCGACCATCACGCCGCACAGGCGAATGTGCCCGCTTCGCTCCAGGATCCGGTGTACGACGCCAGCGTCAATGTCCTGGGTGGGCTCAATCTGCTGAAGCTTGCCGCGCAGCACGGAGTGAAGAAGTTCATCTACATCTCATCCGGCGGCGCGATGTACGGGGAACCCGATCCGAGCCTGTTACCGGTCGCCGAAACTGCGCCCGTGCGCCCGCTGTCGCCGTATGGCGCCAGCAAGCAGGCGCTCGAGGCATGGCTCGGCGTCTACCAGCGCACCTTCGGCGTCGACTACACGGTGCTGCGCTACGCCAACATCTACGGGCCCCGCCAGGGTATTCGCGAGGAGGGCGCCGTCGTCGCCGTATTCGCCACGCGCATGGCCAAGGATGAACCGGTCACCATCGACGGAACGGGCCAGCAGACACGCGACTTCGTCTTCGTCGGCGACTGTGTAACGGCGAACGTGGCCGCGCTCGACCGGGGTTCCGGCTGTTCCGTGAATATCGGAACAGGCAAAGAGACGTCGATCAAAGAGATCTTCGAGCTGATGGCCGAGGTAGCGGGATACGGGCAGCAACCGTCCTACGGGCCGGCGCGCAAGGGCGATGTGATGCGCATCGTGCTCAATCCCGGCAAGGCGCACGAACACCTTGGCTGGCAGGCCCAACAGCCGCTATTCGAAGGTCTCGCCGAGACGTATAGATTCTTCCGTGACGGACGCTAGCCTGCCAGCGGACGCCCATGTGGCGATCCTCGCAGGTGGCGAAGGTACTCGTCTATGGCCGCTGAGTCGGAGCCGTCGGCCGAAACAGCTGCTGCGCCTGAGCGGTGAGCGGTCGCTGATTCAGCAGACCGTCGATCGCTTGCTGCCGCTGGTCCCACCCGAGCGCATTCTGATTGTCACCGAGCAGTCCCACGCGGATGACTTGCGTGCGCAGCTACCAGAGCTGCCCGACGCGAGTATCGTCGTCGAGCCCACCCGGCGGGGCACGGCGGCCGCTTTGCTCCTGGCGGCGCTCCATGTACGTGACCGTGCGCCCGAAGCCACCTGGGCCTCGGTCCATGCGGATGCCTTCATTACTGACGACGAAGAGTTCCGGCGGACCCTCAAGGCGGCGTTGCTGGCCGCCCAGGACGGTTCGTATCTGTTGACGACGGGGGTGCGGCCGCGCTTCGCGGCGACTGGCTACGGCTATATCCACGTCGGCGCGCCGATCGGCAACGTGAACGGCTTCCAGCTGTGCCGGGTCAGACAGTTCGTCGAAAAGCCCGACCTGGCCACGGCGGAGCAGTATGTGGCGAGTGGCGAGTATCTGTGGAACCCAGGCGTTTTTGTGTGGCGCAATGCCAGCCTGCTGCAGGCCTTCGCGCAGTACCAGCCCGCGATCTATGCGACGTTGACGGCTGTGCCGTTGAGGGACGTAGAGCGTGTCTATGGCGAGGCGCCACGCGAGACGATCGACGTCGGCATCATGGAAAAGGCCGGCAACGTGGCCACCATTCCGGCCGACTTCGGCTGGAGCGACATTGGTAGCTGGGCAGAGTTGTGGGAATTGACCGACCATGACTCCGACGGCAACGTGGCGCGTGGTGATGGGCGTGCCTTGCTCGCGGACAGTCGCCGCAATCTCGTGTTCGCCGACGGCAGAACGGTGGCGCTGGTCGGCGTTGATGACCTCGTGGTCGTCGAGACTGCCGACGCGGTCTTTATCTGCCCGCGCGAGCGGGCGCAGGACGTGCGCATGATCGTCCAGCGCCTGCAGCAGGACGGCGCACGCGAGCTGCTCTAGACGCGCTGGGGGACTAAAGCGATGCGGCCGAAGATTCGGCGGAAATCGCCCAGGTGCCAACTGACGAGCAGCATGCTCGCCACGAAGATCGACGAATAGGTGCCTGTGCCGATGCCAATGAGCAGCGCCAGCACGAAGGTACGAATCGTGGTGCCGCCAAAGAGCATCAGCACGACCAGCGTGAGCAGCACGGTGAGTGACGTGTTCAACGAGCGCGTCAGCGTCTGGGCCAGGCTATGGTTGACGACGTCCTCGAACGTCTCACCCGGACGACGAATGAAGTTTTCCCGGATGCGATCGAAGACGACGATCGTGTCGTGCACGGAAAAGCCAATGACCGTCAGGACCGCCACGATGAACGTTGATTCGATCTCCACTTGCGCGGGGAAGATGCGGCCGAGGATCGAAAAAATGCCCAGCACGACAAGTGCGTCGTGGACCAGCGCCAGGACGGCGGTAGCACCGTAGCGCACCGGGTGCGTGACCTTGCTGAACGCCCACCACAGGTAGAGCAGGATGAACAGCGACGCCGCGGCCACGGCCAGGATCGCGTAGCGCACGATTTCCTCGGCGATCAGCGGCGAGACCTGGTCAAGATTGAGAATCTGCATTTGCCCGAAACGGGCAGTCAGCGCCTCTTCGATCTGCTGGCGCTCTGAGCTGCCGGGCTGGCCGCTCGCGTCGCTGGTTGCTTGCTGCAGTGGCCGGGTGCGGATCAGAAATGTGTTCGGATTTTCCCCTGACGCGCGCTGGACGATCGCCTCAGCGTGACCGAGCTGCGCGAATGCGTCGCGGACCTGCTGCTGCTCGATGTTTTCGATGCGCTGGAACTGGACGGTCATGATCGTGCCGCTGGTGAAATCGATGCCCGGGTTCAGCCCGCCCGGCAGCACCAACGAAATCACGCCGGGCACGATCAGGATGGTCGACAGGAGGTAGAACAGCCCGCGGTTCTTGACGAAGTCGAACACGGCTCAGGCTCCCGCCGCCCGTGAGCCGGCCGCTGGGCGACGCACGCCCGTGCCTGTGCCGCCGATCTGCGACGGTGTGATGCTCATCCCGAACAGGCGCGGGCTGTGCGCCCAGGTCTGGCTGAGGATGAGCTCGAGGAAAAGTCGCGTGACCACGATCGCGCTGAACAACGAGATCATGACGCCGATACCCAACACCAGCGCAAAGCCCATGATGATTGTGGCGCCGAACTGTTGACCGAAGAAGTACAGCACGCCGCACGTGATCAGCGTCGAGAAGTTCGAGTCCCGAATCGATGGCCAGGCGCGGTCCTCGCCCGCGCGAATCGCGGCAGCGATGGTCTTGCCACTTCTCAACTCTTCTTTCATGCGTTCGAAGATCAGGATGTTGGCGTCGACGGCCATGCCCACACTCAAGATGAAGCCGGCGATACCAGCCAGCGTCAGCGTTACGGGGATGATCTTGAACAGCGCCAATGTGATCAACGAGTAGATGATCAGCGCGCCCGAGGCGGCCAGCCCCGGCAGGCGGTAGTAGAGCAGCATGAATGCGACCACCACGATCAGCGCGATCTCGCCAGCGACGATGCTCTTGTGCACGGAATCGGCGCCCAGCGTCGCGTCGACCGTGCGTTCCTCTTCGATCGTGACTGGTACGGGCAGCGCACCAGCGTTCAGCTGCAGCGCCAGCAGTCGCGCCTCTTCGAGTGATACTCCGGTGATGACGCCCGTGGCGCTGAGCACCGCCTGCACCGTTGGCGCCGACACACGCTCGCCGTCCAGGAAAATGCCGAGTGGTTTGCCGACCAGGCGCGTGGTGACCTGCTGGAAGACGTGTGCGCCGTCGCCGTTGAACTCGAATGCGACGTCTGGCAGGCCAGCACGGCTGGTGAACGTGACCTGTTGGCGACCCGGCACCAGGTAGGCACCGGTCAGGGCGATCACCTGGCCGTTGTCGAGCGTACCCATCGCCGGGATCCACTGGCCGTTCGCATCCTGTTCCTTGAACTCGAGCTTGGCCGTCTGCCCGATGAGCTTCTTGGCTTCCTCGATGTCCCGCACGCCCGGCAATTGGACGATGACGCGATCGGTACCGCGCGTCTGGATCTGCGGCTCAGCCACGCCATAAGCGTTGACGCGCCGCTCCATGACGTTCACGACGCCCTTCATCGCGTTGTCGCGCTGATCCGACGGGATCTGACTCATGTCGGCTTGCAGCGTGAGCTGCGTGCCGCCCTGCAGATCGAGCCCGAGCTTGGCGCCCTGCCGATTGAGTGGCCCGAGGTGAATGCCCTGGCTACCGGGCAATACATCGCCGCCAGGGATGTAGTTGGCCGGCACTTGCGGCCAGACCACATAACCCGCTGCCAGCGTGAGCAGGACGATAAAGATCAGGCGCTTCATGGGATAGGCGAAAGTCTACCTTTTGCGGCCTCGACCAATGCGCCAAAAAGCCGCTGACTCGGCTCGTGAAAGCCGACCAGGTCTTCAGGGTGGAATTGCACCGCCAGCAGCCACGCATGTCGCTCGCTCTCCAGCCCTTCGATCGTGCCATCCTCCGCCCAGGCGACCGCCTTCAGTCCAGGCGCCACGCGCCCGACGGCCTGGTGGTGATGCGTATTGACGTCCATACCGGTGCCGATGATCTCGGCCAGGCGCGAGTCGGCCGCCACGCGAATCGAATGGGCAAGATCACTGCGCGCGCCAGGCTGCTGATGGCCTTCGATGTGCTGGACGAGCGAGCCACCCAGGGCAACATTGATCAGTTGCTGCCCTCGACAGATGCCGAGTGTCGGCAACTGCGAGCGCGCCGCCAACCTCGCGACGGCCAGCTCCAGATCATCCAGCCGACGGTTGACTTCTGTCAGCGGATGGGCATCCTCGCCATACTCCGAGGGGTCCACGTCCAGCCCGCCGGGTAGCACGATGGCATCCAGCCGCTGCAACAGCTCGACGAGCGCCGCACTCTCGTCCAGCGGGGGCACCAGTACTGGCAGACCACCAGCCACCTCGATGGCGTGCGAGTAGGTGCTGCGCAGGCGCAGATAACTGGGCTCCGCCTGCGACGGGCCGATCGTCAGGCCGATGAGCGGCCTCATGCGGATACTTCTGCCTCTGCTTGTTCTTCTTCGTCGTCGTCTTCGTCGAGGCCCTGCTCGGCGCGCAGGCGGCGAGCCTCGGCCTCTGGTTTGCGGATCGGTTCTGAGCGCTGCAGGCGGTCGAGCGATTCCATGCGATCGATATACAGCCGCCCGTCGAGGTGATCGATCTCATGCTGCAGCGCCTGCGCAAACAGGCCTTCGGCGTCGCGGATGCGCTGCTCCTTACCGTTGCGGTCGAGCGCTTTGACTGAAACCTTCTCGGCACGATTCACCTGGCCCCAGAAGCCGGGCACCGACAGACACCCCTCGTCGAGCTCGTGTTCACCCGCGGTCTTGACGATCTCGGGGTTGATGATGACCGTAACCTTCTCGTCGACCTCGATGACCGCCAGGCGCAGCGGCACGCCGATCTGGGGCGCCGCCAGACCAACGCCAGGCGCGGCGCGCATCGTTTCGATCATGTCGTCGATCAGGCGCTGAATTGGCTTGTCGACCTGGCTGATGCGCTTGGCTTTCTGGCGCAGAACGGGGTTGCCAACGACCAGGATGGGTCGAATCACAGAGGAGTGGGGAGTGAGGAATGGGGATTGAGGGACAAGGTCAGGTAAGTGTAAGAGAGCATCCACGAATGACCCCACTCCTCACTCCCCTATCCCCACTCCCCGCAAAACGTCGTCATAGGCATCGTCAATGGCCTGCTCCAGACGCTCGATGGATAGGCCCGTCGCTAACAGCGCAGCAATGCATGCCCCACCTGCTCCGACGCCCTCTTTGACCATGAACGCCTCATAGGCATGCAGGCCCTGGTGACGGGAGTTACTGAAATCCAGGTTGGCGGCCAGGATGGGCATGGTCGGCTCGATCTCTCGGGCCAGCCCGGCGACATCCGCCGCGGGATCAGACACGATCCACCTGGTCGTGCCAATGGCCACGCCGGCCAAGCCGTCTGTGCCGGCCATGGCTTTCACCAGGGCTGCGACGGCCAGCATCTGCGAGCCGCCCGCCAACAGCACCGTCTTGCCCGCACCCACGACACCCAGCGCCGCGCCGGCCGCCAGCGGCTGCATCGGATCGCCGATCTGCGCTACGGCCCCGATTGGATCGATCTGGCCGTCGCCAACACTGAGCCCAGCCGCCGCGAGCGCCGCGTGTGCCACGCGGGTCTTCAACACATGGGCGTTACCCGGTTGGCTGCCGCTGACGCGTCCTTCGGCGTTGTAGCCGAGCGCCAGCAGCACGGCCAGTGCGGTGGTTGTCCCGCCTGGAACGCTTTCGCCGATGACCACGTAGGGCGCATCGCGGGTCAGGTCCACTCCCAATTGGTAGCCGGCCTCGAAGAGCTGCTGGGCATGTGGGACGGCGTTGCCGAATTCGACGTTGCCGCCCGGCGCGCCATCGATGCGCAGGCAGGGCGTTTCGGGCCACACGGTCAGCCCCGTGCCAACAAACTGCCCGGGCAAGCCGCCCAACTGGAGCGCAGCCCGGGTGATCGCGGCCGGCCCAGGCGCACCCAATGGATTGCTGGGCAGCGTGGGCAGACAGCGTGGCGAACCGAGCAGGACGACCTCGGCGTCAGCAGCGGGTGTGAGCGGACGAAGCTCCTCGCTGACGCCGGCCGCCGACAGACCAGGAATCAAACACGTGTCGGTATGGGCCAGCACGCAGCAAAACGCTGGGCGCTGAGCGCGCCATCGTTCGGCCATCGCCTCGCCCCGTTCGGTCGCAGCCCCGAACAGAATCGCGCCTCGACTCACGCGAGCACGCGCGCTAGCGGCCCAGCGGCGAGCAGGACGACCGTCTCGACGATCTCGCAGCCGGCGCCATAGCAGTCGCCTGTCAAGCCAGGTAACAGACTGACAAGCCAGCGCCCCAACAAGAAAGCCGTTACTACGGCGAGTACGCCCACGAGCGGGCCCCACGGCCACATGACCGCGCACGCCACGATCGGCACCAGCGATGCCAGCGCCAGCGCGTGGGGCGTCGCCGCGGCTTTTAGTGGGGCGCCCATACCCACGGTGCGCCCGTACGGGAAGACGGTGGCGAGCAGGACAATGGCCCAGCGGCCAAGTGTTGGTGCCAGCACCAGGCTGCCTACCCGCGCGCCGACGGGCAAAGCATCCAGGCTGGCGACCTTCAGTAGCAGAATCGAGACGATGCCGACGACTCCGAAGGCGCCTGAGCGCGGGTCGCGCATGATCTCCAGACGCCGTTCGGGCGTGGCGTGACTGAACACCGCGTCGCAGGTATCCATCAGGCCATCGGCGTGCAGCGCTCCCGTCAGCAGCAACAGCAGCACGACCAGCACTGTGCTATTGACGAATGACGAGACCGATAAGGCCCGCAGGCCGAGGTCGACAATGGCCAGGATCGCGCCGAGCAGCAGCCCCACGAGCGGTAGCCAGACCACTGTTTGCTCGAGGCTGGTGTTGCGGGCTGGAACCGGCAGTCGGGTCAGGAACGCGAGCGCGCTGAGCAGCCCGCTCACGCAGGTGCGCCGGGCCGCGCGAGGACCTGCGGCACGCCATGCGTCGGATGGCGCTCGACAACCGTCTCGGCGCCATACACCTCGCGGATCGCATCGACCGTCAGCACCGTGGCCGGCGGCCCGTCGGCAACGATGCGACCGTGGCGCATGAGGAGCAGGCGCGGGAAGTACAGTGCCGCGAGGTTGAGATCGTGCATCGCCGCGAGCACCGTGATCCGCTCCGTCTGATTGAGCCGCTGGACCAGGTCGAGTGTTTGCACTTGAAAGGCAATGTCCAGGTGCGCGGTTGGCTCGTCGAGCAGCAGCACCCGCGGCTCTTGCGCCAGGGCCATGGCCAGCAGTACGCGCTGCTGCTCGCCGCCCGAGAGCTCGTCGAACCGATGCTCGGCCAGCGCCGTCAGCTGGGTGACGCGCAGCGCTCGGCTGACCGCCTCGCGGTCGGCGGGCGTCTCGTCGCGCAGCAGCCGCGCATACGCCGTACGGCCCAGGGTGGCGATCTCGCGCACGGTGAAGGCAAAGGGCACGGACGCGCTCTGCGGGACCACCGCCAGCTGCCGCGCGACGGCCTTCCTGGACTGCCCGCGGATCGATCCGCCCAGAAGACGCGCCTCTCCCGCGTGCGCTGGCAAGACGCCACTCAGGAGCCGCATCAGCGTCGTCTTGCCCGATCCGTTCGGCCCGAGCAGCGCCACCATCTCGCCCACTTCCAGCGTCAGGTTCGGCACCGCCAGGCTGAAGCCGGCACCATAGGCAAAGGCCAGGCCGTGGGCCGCCAGAGCAGTCACAGCACGTAGCCGCGCCGCGCGCGACGCAGCAGCCACAGGAACAGGGGACCGCCGATGACCGCGGTCAGCACGCCCAGCGGGAGCTCGGCTGGCCTGATCGCATAGCGGGCCAGCGCGTCCATGAGCACCACGAAGGCGGCGCCGGCCAGCGCGCTGCCGGGCAAGAGGAGGCGGTGGTCAGGTCCCAGCAGCAGGCGCAATGTGTGCGGCACGACCAGGCCGACGAAACCAACCAGGCCGCTGATTGTGACTGCCGTGGCGGTCAACCACGTGGCGACGACGACGATAAAAGCCTTCTGGTACTCGACCTCGACGCCGACGTAGGCGGCGCCCTCTTCGCCGAGCGCGAACGCGTTCAAGATCCGGCCATAGAGCAAGGCCACAGCAAGGCCGATGACGATGAGCGGCGTAATAATCAGCAGTTGATCCCAGCCGCCAATGGAGATCCCGCCGGTCAGCAGGGCGAAGAGTGAGCGCAAGCGCACCTGGAGTCGATCGCTCATGACCATGAGCAGTGACACACCTGCGCTCATCAGCGCGCTCACAGCGAAGCCGGCCAGCAGGAGCGTGGTGAGCGGCGTGGTCGAGCCTACGCGGGCCAGCTGATAGACCAGCGCGACCGCGACCAGGGCACCCGCGAAGGCACACAGCGGCACCGCGCCAAAACCAATGACCACGCCCAATGACGGCAAGAACACCAGCGCAATCGTCGCCGCGAACGCCGCACCGCCCGAAGCGCCGATGACAAACGGGTCCGCAAGCGGGTTGCGCAGCAGCCCCTGGTACAGCACGCCCGAGACCGCGAGCGCCGCGCCCACGAGCGCGGCGCCAAGGACCCGCGGCAGCCTGACCGAGGCGACGATGGTCTGGTCGGCATCTGACCAGGTGATAGGGCCGCTGGCGATGCCCAGCTGGTGGCCGATGGCGCCCAGTACCGTACTCAGCGGAATCGGCACGGCGCCGATGGCCGTCGCAAACGCGACTGCCAACAGCAACGCCGCTGCCAGGCCGAACAGTGGCACCGCGCGCTGTCGCCGCCCCGAGATTGGCACTGCCCGCGCCGCGGCGGTGCGCACGGTCACGGCCAAACCTTACATCGATTGTGCATTGTCATCCTGAGCCTGCGAAGGATCCGCTTGCCGAGACGGAAGCCATCGGTTGGGCTGCTCGAAGCTCGCGGATCCTGAGCGCAGCGAAGAGCCTGTCCTCAAGCGAAGCGAAGGAATCGCTTGCCGAGACGGAAGCCATCGGTTGGGCAGCTCGAAGCTCGCGGATCCTTCGCAAGCTCAGGATGACAAAGCGAGTTCAGACGCCGGCGAGCGCGCGGCCTTGCTTCAGCAAGCGCTGGACGCGCTCGGGACTGGTCGTCTCGGTGTAGATGCGCAGCAACGGCTCGGTGCCCGAAAAACGCAGCAGTAGCCAGGAGCCATCCTGGGCGTAGTACTTGTAGCCGTCGCGTGTGCCGACTGACGCGACCGGCGAGCCATCGAGGTCAGACGGTTTGGCCTCGGCCACACGCTGCCAGATGGCATCGCGTTCCGCGGCGGGGTAGCGCGCGTCGTAGCGCAGGTAGTGCCAGTCGCCGAGCTTCTCGCGCAGATACGCCATGACGCCGCTCATGGGTCGCCCCAGACGCACCATCAGATCGACGAGAAACAGGCCAGCGACGATCGCGTCGCGTTCGGGCAGGTGCCCGCGAAAGCCGAAGCCGCCACTCTCCTCGCCGCCCAGCAGCGCATTTTCGGCGACCATCGTGCCGCCGATGAACTTGAAGCCAACGGGCGTCTCGAATACCTGTTCGCCAAGTTGCTCGAGATACTGGTCGGCCATGCTGGTCATGGTGACTGAGCGCACCGCTGGCCCGCGCAGCCCGCGCTGCTCGGTCAGATACAGCGCCAGGAGGCCAAAGACCTGGTGCTGATTGACGAACTCGCCCTGCTCAGTCACGGCACCGATGCGGTCTGAGTCGCCGTCGGTCGCCAGCCCCAGGCCCGCATCGCGCTCGACCACTACTCGACATAACTCATCAATGTGCGGTCGGATCGGTTCAGGCGCGATACCAGGAAAGGCTGGATTGACCATGTTCCGAATTTCGATTACGTCCGTCGTGCCGCCGGAGAGCAGCCGTTTGAAGTAGCCCTGGCCGGTGCCGTACATCGAATCGGCGACCACCTTGATGCCTGCGCCGCGCAGGCGTTCCAGGTCGACCAGGCGCGCGATCTGCGCGTCATACGCCGGTGTCGCATCGAACAACTCCACTTGACCGCTCGAGAGTGCCTCGTCGAACGGCATGCGCAGGATCTTCAGCTCGCCTGCTTCGATCCGATCGATGGCCGCCTCGATGTCCGCGATCACTTCGGGCGGAGCCGACGCGCCAGCCGCGGACTTGACCTTGAAGCCGTTATCGGTGGCTGGGTTGTGGCTAGCCGTTACGATCACTGCGCCACCCAGCTTGCGATCGAGAATCGAATAGGAGATCACGGGCGTAGGTTGGAAGCGGTCGGACAGCTGCACGTGGATGCCGTTGGCCGCCAGGACTTCGGCTACGGCACGCGCAAAGCGATCCGAGCCGAAGCGGGTGTCGAAGCCCACGGCCACGCCGCGCGCGCCCACACCTGAGCTCTTGAAGTACTCGGCGCTGCCCTGTGCGGCCAGGCGGACGTTGTCGAAGGTGTACGTGTCCGCGATGGCGGCGCGCCAGCCGTCGGTACCAAATTGAACGGCGCTAGGAGTTCGGCCCGCGTTCATGGTGAGCTCAAGTGCTGGCCGAACTCCGCCTGTTTGAAGTGCCTAGAGGGGCGGCGGCCGCAACAACCTGAGCCGGGTCCATTGCCGCCCCCTAGGCACGTGTGCCGACCGGCTGCAGGCCGAGGATGCGCACGCGCTCGCGCCAGTAGCCGAGCAGATCGGCCATGGTCTGGTCGAACGGGATCACCGGCTCCCAGCCTGTCGCCTGTTTGAACTTGTCGACGTTGGCCCACAGCAGCTGTACATCGCTCGGGCGCATGCGTGATGGATCTTGCTCGACGCTGATGTCGGCCGTGGTGTGGCTGAGCAGAATGTCCAGCATGTCGCGGGCGCGCATGCAGGCGCCGGT